>JBAVEL010000020.1:0-9862 GCA_049587715.1 Bacteroidota bacterium | reverse complement strand
GACGCGGGTCGTTCCCCGGACCCAGCACGAATGCCGTGGCGGCAAGTCCCACGTCCGCGGGCTGCCGTCCCGTGCTTCCGTTGTTCTGGAAGGAGGGGGTCTCGAACCAGGTCTTGGCGTCGAAGCCCCCGAAGCCCGGGGAGGGGTTGTCGTGCAGGATCACCCGCCTGCCCGCCTGGAGGCTGACATTCCGGATCTGGAGGCTGTCCGCGGCCGCCTGCCATTGCGTGCTGTCGTTGCGGATGAGTATGCCGTGCCGGTATCCGGCCAGCAGGGAGTTGTAGATGCTGATGGAGGTCCGCCGGCGCAGCAACGCCGCGTAGTCGTGCTTTGCCGAGATTGAGCCGTACTGGGCCGTGTCGGCCAGGGGACCGATGAGCGTCATGTTGCTGAAGATGCCCCGTGTGGTGGGCCGGTTGGACCAGGGTCCGCTGCTTCCTCCCTGGTTGTCCGATTCGAAGCCGTTGGAGTTGCTGCCGGCCGAGGGGTCGAACAGGAGCGGATCCCTCTTGGCATAGGCGAATTGCACCCTCCCGCTCCACCCGAAGTCGCTGTCGAAGTCGTCATCCAGCGCCCGCCACGAGACCAGGTACCGGGCGTTCACGGTGCCCCCGAACCACTCGAAGGAATCGTCGTTGTTGAAGCTGACCTGCACGTGCTCGACCACCGTCCTTCGGCCCACGCTCCCCATCGTCAGCCCGTTGATCTCGTTGTCGGGCAGGTAGGGCACGCCCCCGAACTCGATGCGGACATGGCGCAGCACGCCGCTGGAATCCTCCTCGTTCGTTCCCCCGTACACGGCCGAGGGGTGCAGTCCCCCCTCGATGGTGGTGTTCGACCCCTGGTTGTTGGGCGCCGATCCCAGGATGATGATCCCTCCCCACTGGCCCGGCCGCCTCTCCCCCGGGGGCCTGCTGCTGGTCAGGACGATGGGAAGAGCGGGAGTCCCTTCGGCATGGATCTTCCCCCCCCGCTTGATGCACAGGGACCCCCCGGTGGCACTGTCGCCCAGGATGATCGTTCCCGGCCGGATGACCAGGAGGGCCGTGGAGTCCACGTAGTAGATGCCCGTCAGCAGGTACGTGGTGTCGGCCGAGAGGGTGCGCACGGTCCCGCCCGTCTGGAAGAAGGGCGCCTTGAAGGGGGCGCCCGTGCCGGCTCCGATCACCCGGACGGGCGGCTGTGCGTATGCGGATGCGGCGACAAGCCAGACGGCACAGACGATGGAAACGATCCTCATGCTCTTTCTCCTGGATGCGGTGCGGCAGGGCTCAGAGGGACACCGATGCCGACAGTGAATGTGTTGTTCCGGTCGTGTTCCGCCGGTAGAACTGACCCCGGCGGGTGAGGGTCTCAGGCCTGCCGGTCAGGTTCCGGACGGAATAGGCGAGCTCCAGAAAGCTGCTCACCCGGCGGCTCACCGAGAGGTCCACAAGGTCCCGCGGCTCTTCGTAGATGTCATCCTCGTCCAGGCTCCCCACGGCATCGATCCGCCGGCCGTTCCGGTTGTAGAGGAGGGAAACGGATGTCTCCCCGTCCGGATCCGAATAATGGATGCCCAGATTGAGCATCGACGGGGCCTGTCCCTGCATGGGCCGGCTTGCCTCCCGGCCCGTTTCCGGATCGGTGAACCGGACACTCGAGAAGATGCGCGCGTAGTTCCCCGACACCAGGAAGGAGCCGAATCCCCCGCCCAGGAACCCCAGGGAGAGCCGGAACTCCAGCTCCCAGCCGCTGTTCTCGGCCCGCGCGGAGTTGAACCACTGCCGGATGGGCGTGGAGGAGGCCAGCACGGATTCCTCGATGGGATGCGCGATGTTCTTGTGGAAGTACGAGAGGGCCAGAACCTGCGCCCCGCCCGGGAACATCTCCAGACGCACATCGGCGTTCCGCACCAGCGCCCGCTGCAGGTCGGGATTGCCGAAGATGGTCTCCAGCCGGCGGTAGTCGTAATAGGCCACCTCGGAGAGTTCGCGGAACTCGGGCCGGTTCACCGTGTGGCTGTAGGCGAGCCGGACATGGGTGGCTCCGGCCAGCGGAGCCACAAGATGGAGCGAGGGAAGGATGTCCGCATCGTCCCTGTCCACCGAGGAGACGGCCCCCCCGCCCGAGCGGTTGTTGGAGAGATTCACCCGGGACCGCTCCAGACGCGCCCCCCCCGTCACCCGGGCTCCCTCGGAGAGAACATCGAGAGGAACGTCCAGCATGAAGTAGGCGGCCGAGAGGACGCCCGTTCCCTCGTAGCTGCTCGCGGCATTGTTGGGATTGGCAAACATCCGGAACCTCCCCGGCCCGAAGTTCTCGGTCCGGTAGACGCTCTCGATGGGCTGGAGCAGAAGGGCATAGTCCGCAATCCCCGTCCCCTCGATCCTGTATGCCCGGATGTCATAGGCGGCGGCGCGCTCCTCGGCCAGAAGGCCCCCCTTCAGGCGCCAGTCTCCTGCGGGCGTGGAGAAATCCGCCGCGATGCTCCGCACCCGGTCGTTCAGGGTCTCCCAGGACCGGTCGCTGGTGGTGACCATGAAGGGCTCGGCGGGATCAGAACCGAGAGACCGCACGTAGGGAACAAGCTTCCGGTCGGGGTCCTCCCTGCGGGAAGCGGAGAACGTCCCCCGCCAGGAGATGGCCGACCCCCTCGGCCACGGGAGCCGGTGATCTCCCGACAGCACCCCGGCGGATGTGGAACGCTCCGTCCAGATGACGGCCGTGGTGCGCACCTCGTTTCCCGTGTTGTTGTCTTCACCCGCCGTCCGGATCACCTCGTCTTCCGCCGAGCGGGCATGCGTGGTCTTCAGACTGAGTGTGTGCAGCGGGGAAACCTGCCAGGTGAGTCCCCCCATCCCCCCCCACAACACCGAGACCCTGTCCTGCACCCCTGCCAGGGACCGGAGGACGCCGCCGCCCGCAAACAACTCCCGCGTCTCCGTCTCCGTCCTCTGGAATCCCCTCCGGTAGGAGAGAGACCCCAGCAAACCCACTTTTCCCTCTTCGCCCGCGGAGATCTCGTCGCCCCAGGCAAGGGACCAGGATCCGTTCACCGGGGCGCTGCGTGTCGCGGGCGCCCAGGTGTTGGCAAGACGCGACGCCAGCTCCCCGACCGGGAGCCCTCCCCCCGGGTGTGCCCTGGATCCGTCGTCGAGCCCCAGCCAGTCGGTGTGTCCCCCTGCGGAGCGCAGGATGCTCCGCCCCGTCGTGGCCGTGTTGTAGCCGGCGGAGAACCCCGCGGCCAGGATCCGGCCTCCCGGAAAATCCCGCGTGTTGAGCTGGACAAGTCCCCCGCTGAAGTCCCCCGGAAGGTCGGGTGCGGCGCTCTTCACCACCCGGATGTTCTCCAGCAGACCCGAGGGAACCATGTCGAAGGAGAAACTCCGCTTGCCTGCTTCGGTGCCTCCCAGTGGTGCCCCGTCCAGTGTGGCCGTGTTGTACCGGTCCGTGACCCCCCGGATGAAGACAAACTTCCCGTCCACGACCGAGATTCCCGTGACGCGCCGGAGGGCGTCTCCCGAGGTTGCGTCGCCGGATCTCCGCATCTGTTCCGTGCTGACTCCGTCTCCGATGGCGGCCGCACGCCGGCGGTCCGCGAGCAGGGCCGCCTCCGTGCCGAGCCTCCGGAGCCCCGTCACAACCACTTCATCCTCTTCGTGGGACTCCTCGTCCAGGGCGGCATCCAGGCGCACGCGGGCCTCCGGCGCAACCTCCACTCCGGTAATGAGACGCGTGGCGTAACCGACCTTGGAAAACCGAACCGTGTAGGTTCCCGGCTCCACTCCCTCAATGAGGAAGTTCCCCTCCCGGTCCGCGGCGGCCCCGCGGAGGCTCCCCACAAGCAGGACGTTGGCCCCCGCCAGATCCTCACCCGAGGCCGCATCCACCACCTTCCCTGTTATGGCGCCTGTGTGGGCCGAGGCAAAGACCGGGATCAGGAGGAGAATGAGGAGTTTCTTCATGGACTTCCCTGGCCGTTGGAATATGACGGGAGGCGGTGCGTCCCCCGTGCGGGCCTCAAGGTACGGCGGGGGTGTTACCCGGGTATGACCCCCGCGTTACCAAATTGTTACCACCTCCCTGTCCCGCCGCCCCCGGAAACCGTATATTCCCACATGGAGGTAACATCCTTCCGCAGTGTGCTGGGGCGCCTGGTGGCGGCGGCGTCCCCCGGACCGCCCCCCCTCCCTCCGGGGGCATGCCGCACCCCGGGGGGGGCTCCCTGCCGCCTCTGCCATGCCCGGTCTCTCTCCTACGAGGCAGAAGTGATTCTGAAGGACCGCGCACTGGCATCCTTCTGGAACGACGCGGCCGCGGATGTGCCTCTTGCGCCGCTCGTGAGGTCTCCCCAAGGCCGCGGGTACCGGACCGTCAGCAAGCGGAAGGTCTCCGGGAGCCCGCCCCGCATCCGCCTGGGCCTCATAGACCCTTCGGGCGGTCCGGACGGCGCATCGGTGGATGTGGTGCGATGCCTGATCGAACCCGATGCGCACGCCGCCATCTACGCGGCGGCCTCGGCCCGCCTGGCCGATCCAGCCCTGCTCCCGCTGGCCGGGGTGATCCGTTACGTCATCATCCGCGGAAGCTACGAGGAGTTCTGGGTGATCCTGAGCGTGGGTTCGCTCGGGGGGGGTGTGATCCGCGCCGCCAACTCACTCTCCCGCACGCTCACCCGGGCGGTCCCCGCAGTCCGGGGAGTTTTTCTGCATACGGACACGGGCAACGGCCGCTATTATATGGGAGACGGGGGGGAAGCGGACCCTCGGGGGACCCGCCGGATATTCGGGCAGGCCGATGTGTTTAGAAGGATTGCGGGATGGAGTTTCCTCTCCTCGCCGTTCTGCTTCTCCCAGGTGAATCAGTATCTGGTGGAGACCCTGGCCGAGGGGGTGAGAGACCTGCTTCGCCCTTCCGCCTCCTCCACGCTGTACGATCTCTATTGCGGCTACGGGTTGTTCGGTCTCATCCTCGCCCGGGGATACGCCGGGGTCGTGGGCGTGGAGAGCTCCCGTCCTGCTGTGGAATCCGCAGGCGCCAATGCAAGCCGCCAGGGAGCGGGAAACATCCGTTTCCTCCGCCGGGATATCACGGGCGCCACCACGGAAAAGATCCTCCATGGTGCTTCGTTCCGGGATCATGTTCTCCTGGATCCACCGAGGGGAGGAACCGCCCCCGGTGTGATAGAGGCCCTTGCCGCCTCCGCCGCAGGGAGGGTGGTGCACCTCTTCTGTGCCGCCGACCTCGTCGCCGATGAGCTCCACCGCTGGACGGAAAACGGGTTCCGCCCCCTCAGGGCGATCCCCTATGACATGTTCCCGGGCACATCGGAGGTGGAGATCGCGGTGCTCCTTGAGCGGAAGCGCTGAAATCAGGCACCCGGAGGAGCTTCTGTAGAAAAACCGGACACTCCGCTTCCCCGCTTGATCTTCTTTTCTTCCACAGCTCTCTTCCATTGCAGACGTAGTGCGGCCTTCGTATATTGCCCGCATGCACCCCTCGAATGCACCTGCCCCCGGGGTGCCTCCGCCCTCTCGCACGACAGCGGACTGCCGCATGGAGAAACTCCTGGTCCTTCAGGACCGCCCCCTCCTCTCAGAGGAAACCCTCGGTTCCCTTGCGGGGCAATACGAGCTCGTGCGGGTCCGCTCGGTGCCCAAGGCGATGGACGCCCTCCGCCGGCAGAGGATCGCCCTTGCCCTCGTGGCCGACTCAAGCTCCGAGGCGGGGGTTCTGGATGTTCTGAGCACGATACATGCCGAGCCGGATCCCCACCTCCCCGTGGTGGTCATCGCCGATCACGGGAACATCGAGGGAGCGGTGGCCGCCATGCAGGTGGGGGCCTGGGACTACGTGACAGCCGACATCTCACCCCAGCACCTTGCCCTCCGGATCCGGAAAGTGCTGGAACGCCGGAACCTCGAGATCCGGGTCCGCACCCTGCAGGCGGGTCTGGCGGAGCCGCATCACACCTTCCTGTTTGTGAGCGACCCGATGAAGGTCCTGAACATGGAGATCACCCGCATCGCGCGCCTGGACTTCGACGTGCTCCTGGAGGGAGAGACGGGTGTGGGGAAAGACCTGATCGCCTCGCAGATTCACCTGCGGAGTCCCCGGTCCGAGAAGCCCTTCTTCCCCATCTCCATGCGGACCTTGAGCGAGACCCTCATCGAATCGGAGCTGTTCGGACACGAGAAGGGCGCCTTCTCGGGGGCCGACCACGCCAAGATGGGGAAGCTGGAGGCCGCCTGTGGAGGCACCATCTACATCCCCGAGATTTCCTGCCTGAGTCCCGAGATGCAGCTCAAGCTCCACTATTTCATGCAGTACAAGCGCATTACGCGTGTGGGCCAGGATCCGCGCCGCTCGGAAATCGCCCTGGATGTCCGGATTGTCATGGCCACGAATGAGGACCTCCGGAAGATCGTTGCCGCCGGACGGATGCGGGAGGATTTCTACCACAGGATTACGGGGGTGCGGCTGGCCATCCCTCCCCTGCGGGACCGCCCCGAGGATGTGGAGCCGCTGGCCCGCTATTTCCTGGGTGTATACGGCGCCGGTAAATGCGGCAAGGGCTTCGAGCTCACTCCCGATGCCACGAGGGTGCTTGAGCAGTATTCGTGGCCGGGGAACGTGCGGGAGCTCGAGAACGTCATAAAAAACGCCATCGCCTGCGCGGAGGATTCCCTCCTCACGCCGCGGCATTTCCCCACACTCACGGCCGCCCATTGGAGGGAGGATGGGGAGGGGAAGGAACCCGGGCCCTTCGTGCCCTACAAGGACGCCGAGTTCGGTTTCAAGCGGGACTACTTCCAGCGCCTCCTCGCCCTCTCGGCGGGGAGCGTTTCGCGTGCGGCGCAGATGGCCCGCCTTACTCCGCAGGGACTCAGAAAGATCCTCACATCTCTCTCTCTCCGGTAGATCGCCCTGCCGGGAGGCCGCACCCCGCCTCGGGACTCCGAGGCGGAATGTGTTCACTCCGCCTGCCGCGAGTTCAGACCGCCCCCGCTCCCGGGGGCTGAGAGCGCGTGCCCCAAGAGGAAACGACTGTTTCTCATTCCAGAAACCACTGTTTCCAGAAGCCCCGCCTTGGCGGGCAATGTGCCCCGGGAGAGGTTTCTGGATGGGTCTTCTCCTTGTGGCATGAAAATGGCGCCACAGCCCCTGTCGTGCCTTTCCGGGCCTCCGATGCTTACTCCCGCTTACCGACTGTGGGGCTCCCATGCGAAGCTCAAGAACCGGCATTCCGACGGCCCCCCCGGGGACACCTGCCCGGGAAAGCTATCGGCTCTGTCCCTCGTGCGGGGATTTCTCGGCGATCTCCCTGGGCCGCTCCTTCTGCATCATCTGCGGAACAAAGCTCATTCAGGAGTGCGCCCGGTGCAGGGAGCCGATTTTCTATCCCACAGGCAGGTTCTGCCCCATGTGCGGCACGGCTCTGGTCGGAGCCGGGCCGCCCGAGAAGGCCCCGGCCGGGGACTGACGCGTCTTCGGCGCCCTGCCCTCCCGGGAGGGGGGCGCGGCGCCCCCGATCCGGCCGCTTGCGATGAGAGAAAAGCGTTTCTACATCTTGACCATCAGGGAAGGAGTGGAGCGATGAATGCCACTTGTGGAAGGTTCGTTCGGATGGCCGTCATGGCTGTCCTCGGGGTTTGCTGGGGAGTCGGAGCATCCCCCGCCCAGACCGTCGTCTGGACCGCGTACAATGACCTGGCCTGGACCGCGGGCCAGGCCGACATCAACATCACGAAGATCACCACCCAGCAGAGCGGAGTCCTGAAGAAGCGAAGCGACGGAACCAACACGACCGTCCGGCTGACGGTCTCGGGGGCCGCGCCCGCCTCCGACCCCGGGACGGGCGCGGAGCCCGCTTCCGGCACAGATGCCTATGCCGTGTTCAACGGCAACGTGAGCTGCACGGGGTTCATCTATTACAGCACCACTCCCTCCAGCAATCCCACGTTCTCTCTCCAGGGTCTGAATCCCGGCAAGTGGTACACCATCGTCTTCTACGGGAACAGGAATGCATACCCCACCTGGGAGCGCGGATCCGAGGCAACCATCTCCGACTGCGCATCATTCAAGAACCGGAGCTCCCTGGGAACGGACAGTGCAGGCGGCCCCCTCTTCTCAGGCCCCTCCGACCCATCCACGGTTCTCCCGGCGCAGAACACAGACAGCGGTTGGGTGGCCCGCTTCGAGGAAATCAGCGCCGGATCCGACAGCGACCTTGTCATTACGGTGACCTTCTACGGAAGGGCCGGGGAAGGATACAAGGGGAAATACGCAAGCGCCCTGATGGTACAGGAGGTCACTCCCCCCTCATCGGGCTATCTCCTGAACCTCGACACAAGGGGAAGCGGATCGGTCACAAAGACTCCGGATTCTGCCAGCTACTCGCCGGGAACGGTGGTGACTCTGACGGCCGTGCCGGATGCCCATCACAGGTTCGTGCGGTGGGAGGGAGCCCTCTCGGGATCGGGGAATCCCGCCCAGATCACCATGGACGGCCCGAAAGATGTGACCGCCATATTCTTTCCCGGGACAGGCAACAAGACACGGTTCATGATCGTGGGGGATTCGCGAGGAACATCGAGCAGCCAACCCGTGAACGGCCCCATCCTTGAGCACCTGGCGCATCAGGCGGCAGTGGAAGGGGCTGAGTTCTGGGTGTTCCCTGGAGACCTGGTAAACGGATGGGCGGCGGGAACGCCGACCCCCCCCACGAACCTGAACAGCGAACTCCTGACCTGGCAGGGTTATGTGTCTGAGGCACGGGAGGATTCCGTGCGCATCTACCCCGTGCGGGGAAATCACGAGGCTTGGAACTGGGACTACCATAGCGAATGGAAGTATGCATGGAGCCAGGCGTTCTCAGGTCCCTGGACGCTTCCTCAGAACGGGCCCGATTCCCAGAAGAACCTCAGCTACTACGTGCGCCACGGGAACTCCACGGGGGACAGCGTGCTTGTCATTGGGATGGATCAGTTCTGGTCCGATTTTATCCCTGATCCGCGCGAGCCGGCTGGGACTATGGCGAGTCGCGGGCACATAGACACCACGTGGCTCCGGACTGTACTGGAATCGAAGGGGACGATCAAGCATGTATTTGTGACCGGGCACATGCCCGCCTTTAGGTGCGGGCGGCGTCTGGGGCTGGAGGCGGACACGCTGCGGAGGAACAGCTTCTGGAGGATTCTGGAGGAGTACGGGGTGAAGGTGTACTTCTGCGCGCACACGCATTTCTACAGTCGGGCCAGGATTGGGAACGGGACTGCCGACACCACCGATGATGTGCAGCAGATGGTGGTGGGCACTGCGGGAGCGTCATTCTACAGGAGTTTGTCGGCGCCATGGTTCCCGGGTGCGACGTACTGGGACGGGTTCATTCACGACTCCACATACGGTGGCACATACGGCCCGTGGACCCCCGCCCTGCAGCATGTGGACACAATCACGTACGGCTATGTACTGGTTGAGATTGACGGGGATGTAGCCACATTCACCTGGAAAGAGATGACCCCCGGTGGCGTGGTCACAGACGGCGGGGACACCTGGTCGTATGTGGCCGGGCCGCCTCCATGCACGCCTCCATCCATCACGACCCATCCTGCGGACCAGACGGTGCAGGCGGGACAACCCGCCTCCTTCACGGTGGCGGCCTCGGGTACTGCACCCCTTTCCTACCAGTGGTACAGGAATGCGGACTCCATCCCGGGAGCCGTGACGGCCACCTGCACCATCCCGTCCGTCTCCCCCGCCGACACGGGCTTCTACCGCTGCAGGGTGAGGAATGTATGCGGAAGCGCCTTCTCGAACCCCGCACACCTCGGCATAGCGAGCTGTGTCCAGACGAACATAGTCCGGAACCCGAGCTTCG
>JBAVEL010000019.1:0-16997 GCA_049587715.1 Bacteroidota bacterium | reverse complement strand
CATCCCGACCGCTCCACCAGCAGGCGCCCGCAGCCGGGACAGAGGGTGTTCTGGCCGCCGTCCGCCCCGGAAACGTTCCCCGTGTAAACGAAACGGAGCCCTGCCTCCCGGCCGATGCCGGCGGCCCGCCGGAGGAGCTCCGCCGGCGTGTGGGGCGCGTCCCTCATCCGGTAGTCGCCGTGAAAGGCGGTGAGGTGCCAGGGTATGTCGGGGGAGACGGAAGCGAGGAACCCCCCCATGGCGGCGAGCTCACGCTCCGAGTCGTTCACCCCCGGCACCACCAGGGTCACCACCTCCGTCCAGACCCCCTCCCCCGCAAGCCGCCGGATGGAGGCGAGGACCGTCTTGAGAGTGCCCCCCATCCGCCTGTAGGTCTCGGCCCGGAAGCTCTTCAGGTCCACCTTGAAGAAGTCCACATGATGGCGGAGATAGTCCAGCACCTCGGGGGAAGCGTTGCCGTTGGAGACATACGCGCACCGGATGCCGTGCGGCCTGGCCAGGCGGAACACCTCCATCGCCCATTCGCTTGTGATCAGGGGCTCGTTGTATGTGCTGGTGATGACGGGCGCCCCCTCCCGGAGAGCCGCTTCGACGATATCCTCCGGTTCCACGGGCACGGGGCGTGCGCCCGCGCGGGGATCCCGCAGCACCTGCGAGGTGAGCCAGTTCTGGCACCAGGGGCAGTGGTAGTCGCATCCCAGCATGCCGAAGCTGAGGGTGCGGCATCCCGGGAGAACGTGGAAGAAGGGCTTCTTTTCTATCGGGTCCAGGGCAAGGCCCGCCGTGTAGCCGCGGGGAACGTACAGCTTTCCTCCCCGGTTGAACCGGACCCTGCAGACCCCCTCCCTGCCGGGCGGGATCCGGCAGCGGTGGCCGCAGGCGGTGCAGCGCACCGCGCCCTCTGCCAGCGCCACGTAGAGCGCCCCCTCGGCGGTGTGCTCCGACAGGAATTCCCCGAGTGTGGCCATGCCCGCGTTCCCTCCTCCCGCTGAATATACCAATCGAGGCGGAGAGAAACCACGCGCGGTCTCAGAACGAGAGGCTCATGCCGATGGAGGGGAAGATGGGGATGCCGTTGATCGGGCGCTCCCGGAGGGATCCCGCCTCGTCCACGTAGGAGCTGAGTTGCTGCGGGTTCGCGTGGTTGGTGACGTTCTGGATGTCCAGGTAGACCGACCAGTCCAGCCCCCACCACCGGGGAGAGGTGGTGATGCGGACATCCAGGGAGTGGTACAGACCCAGGCGCCCTGATGTGCGGTCCTGTTCGTACACGGGGTCCAGAATCACCCGCCCCGCACCGTCCACAAGGACGCGCCCCCGCGCCCCTCCCCCCGATGAGTCGGGAGCGACCCGGGGGGCCACTCCCAGGGCAAGGGGGTAGGGCCTTCCGGAGCGCAGCGTGAAGCGCACTCCCGCCTCCCAGCGCTCCGCGAACCGGTAGTTCCCCACCACGTTCACCGCATGGCGCTGGTCGAAGAGGAAGGGGGTCCGCAGGCCGTCACGCTCTCTCTCGGACCAGGAGAGGGCATAACTGACCCATCCCCCCAGGCGGTCTCCCGAGGTGGAGCGTATCTTCTGGATGAGAAGCTCGAACCCGTAGGACTTCCCTGTGGCTTCGTGCACGGGGGTGGAGCTCAGCGAGTCGGCCCTCACCCGGTTCGGGGTTCCCCAGGAGGCGGGATCCCGCGGGGGGCCTCCCGCAGAGGGGGTGCGCCAGGCGCTTCCGACGTATCGGGCGGGGACCAGCACATTGGCGAACCTCTTGTAGTATGTCTCCGCCTTGAACTGCCACCGGAAGTCCAGCATCCGGTCGTACCCCAGAATCCAGTGGTCGGCCCGTTCGGCGTCCACCGATGCCAGGGTGGCCCGGTTGAACGAGAGCCGGATCCGGAAATCCTGCTTCTCCATTCCCGGGCTCTGGTAGTAGCGTCCGTAGGCCGCGCGGAGGCTGCTCACATCGTCCAGCCGGTAGGAGAGGTTCAGCCGGGGAGCGAGGTAGGTCCGCGTCCGCAACGCGCCGTAGTGATCCAGCCGGAGTCCCGGCTGGATGAACAGCCGTTCCCCTGCGGCGATGCGGTCCTGCACATAGAGGTGGGCCCGCCGGCTGCGGACCGTTTCCACGGCGTCCACCGGCACCACCTGTCCCCGGGAGAGCAGAAAGTTCCGGAAGAGGTCGTCCACCTCGAAGGAGCGGATGAAGTCGGTGCGGAGCAGATCCACGCCCCCCCCCGCCTCCAGCGTATGCGACCTGAGGGTGTGGATCCACCGGTGTGTGAGAGAGGTCTTCTCGAACACGTAGTCGTAATCCAGGCCGAACCGGAAAAACCGGAGCCCCGCGGTGTCCAGCCGCCCCAGCTCTCCCGTGTTCTGGGAAGGGTCCACAAAGGATCCGTCGAAGACCCCGGAGCCGGAGTTGCGGTACCACGAGACGTGGGTCTGGGCCGCCGTGCGGGGTGAGGGGGTGAAGGCCCAGGCGATCCCTGCCAGTGTGTTGAAGGACCGGTCGAAGACGTTCACGCTGTCGGGGGTGTTCCGCTCCGCGCCGGAGGCGAGTTCCGCCCCGTCCCGCGAGGTGAAGGCGCTGAAGGATACCCGGTGCTCGGGGTTCAGCGGCACGGCCGCCTTTGCCTGAAAGTCCCGGAAATTTGGGAGCGCCACCTCTCCCTTCACGATGCCCGCGGAGCTGAGAAGGGGCCCGAGGATCAGGTCGTAATAGGTTCTGCGCGCCGAGACCAGGTACGATGATCCGGGGGGAAGGAGGGGGAGAGCTCCCTCGAAGACCAGGTTCATGTTGGTGAGGCTCAGGTTTATCTTTCCGGCGGCGCTGGTCTCGGTCCTTCCCTCCCGGGTGCGCACGTCCAGCACGGCGGAAAGCCGGTCTCCGTACGGGGCCGCAAACCCCCCCGTCTGGAGGCTGATCTCCGTGGCGGTCTCGGGATTGAACATGGACACGAAGCCGTAGAGGCGGTACGGGTTCAGCACCTCGAACCCGTCGATGAGGATCAGGTTCTGGTCGGGCCCCGACCCGCGCACCACAAGCTGTGAGGAGATGTCGGATACGCTGGTGACCCCGGGGAGGGCCTGCAGGGAGCGGAGGATGTCCTCGGCCGCCCCGGGGAGGATCTTGGCCTCGCGGGGGGCCAGGGTGGTGAGGCTGGGCCGCACATCCCGGGCATCCTGCCGGCGGGTTCCCGTGACCACCATCTCCCCCAGTTCCACCGCCTCCTGTGCCATGGTGATCACGGCCTCGGACCGTCTTCCTGCCGACACAGAGACCGCCAGGGGTTCCTCCTGGCGGTATCCCACCAGACGCACCCGGAGCATGTGCTCCCCCCCGGGGATCCCCGTAATCAGGAACCGGCCCTCCTCGTCCGCCGCGTCCCCCAGGGATGTACCCTCCACCAGCACCGCCGCACCTGCGGCCGGCTCGCCCGTCGTCAGGAGAACCCGTCCCGCGATGCTTCCGGTCTCATCCTCCTGTGCGGAAAGGATGGGACTGCCCAGGATGGTTGCCAGGACTATGAACGCAGTGTACGGTCTCACGGATTCCTCCGCCTCTTCAACAAAGCGGCGCGGCGGGAAGTTTCGGCCCCGCCCCCCGATCCGCGCCCCCTCCGGGGGCCCGCAGCGGCCTTTCCCGGGGTCTCAGGGCCGGTGTCGCCGGGGGGTCTTCCCTCGACGAGGGAACGGAGGACGCCCAGCGCCTCGCATCGCCGGAGTTCGTCCTCAAAGGCCGCCCGGGAGAGCCGGCGTATGCGTGGCGCCCGCCCGGCAAGGTTGATCAGATAGGAAGCGTGCGCCACCACGCGGATCCTTGCATTCCCCTCGGCCCTTTTGTAGCTTGCGATGTCCTCCGGGCCGAGGGCCCGCGTGTGTAGGCCTCCCTGGGTGGAGGTGTGGGCTCCCAGGAGCGGTTCCGGAGATCGGTCGCGGGTTCTCATTTTCCTTTCCCATGGGCGTCCTTCGGGGCAAGACACGCCACCTTGTGGCGGGACTCATGTCCGGCACCTCTCTGGACGGTGTGGATGCCGTCCTGATCCGGGTGGGGGGAACCGGCCCCCGGTGCCGCTTCACACGGCGTGCCGTCGTGCGGCGGCCCTTCCCCCCGGGCCTCCGGAAGATGCTTCTTCGCAACAGCGCGCCTTCGACGGCGAATCTGGACGAGATCGTCCGGCTGAACGTTCTCCTGGCCCGTCTCTATGCCGATGCGGTGCGGGCGCTGGCGCGCAGTGCGGGCGTGCGCCTGGAGGACATCGACCTGATCGGATCCCACGGGCAGACCATCCGGCACCTTCCCCGGCCCGTCCCCATGTTCGGACGCCGGGTGCGCGCCACGCTGCAGATCGGCGACCCCTCGGTGCTGGCCGCCCTTACGGGCATTCCCGTCGTGGGGAATTTCCGCCCGGCGGATATGGCCCTCGGAGGCCAGGGGGCTCCGCTCGTCCCCTATCTGGACTGGCTGGTCTTTCGCTCCCGCAGGCGGAGCCGGCTCCTCCTGAATCTGGGGGGGATTGCCAACTTGACCCTCCTCCCGCGCGCGTGCGCCCTGGAGGATGTCCGCGCCTTCGATGCGGGCCCCGCCAACATGCTGCTGGATGCCTGCATGCGGCGCCTCTTCCGCCGCCCCTTCGATGCCGGCGGTGCAACCGCCCGGAAGGGGAGACCCATACCGCGGCTTCTGGGATGGCTGAAGACCCACCCGTACCTCCGCCTTCCGCCTCCCAAATCCACGGGCCGCGAGACATTCGGGGATGAATTCCTGGACCGGGTGCTCCGCCGCGCCGCTACATCCCGGCCTGAGGATATCCTTGCCACTCTCACCCTTTTCACGGCCCACTGCGTGCAGGATGCCTGTCGGCGCTTTGTGCGTCCCGCCCCCGGGGAGGTGATTGCAAGCGGGGGGGGGACGCGGAACCGGTTCCTCATGGACTGCCTGGCCGCCGCCCTGGGAAGCCCCATCCTCACCACCGACCGGCTGGGCCTCCCGTCGCATGCGAAAGAAGCCCTGTGCTTCGCGGTGCTGGCCTGGGAGAGCATGCATGGACGGGCCGTGAATCTTCCCGCGGTCACAGGGGCCCGGCGGCCCGCCGTGCTCGGGGTGTGCGCCCCGCCCCGGTGCCGCCGGTGAGATCGGGCTACCGGATCTCCAGTTCCGCGAGGATGTTCTCCGCGCCGGAAAACTTGTCCAGCAGGAAGAGGATATAGCGGGCGTCCACGTTGATGCTGCGGGCGAGATTCTCCTCGAAGCGGTAGTCCCCGGCGAGGGATTCCCAGTTGCCGTCGAAGGCGCACCCGATGAGCTCGCCCCTTCCGTTCAGCACGGGACTTCCCGAGTTTCCGTTGGTGATGTCGAGCGAGGCGATGAACGCCACGGGCACATCCCCCAGGGTGGGGCTCGCATAGGGACCGAAGTCCTTCGTGCGCCAGAGCTCCCGGAGCCGCGGGGGCACCAGGAAGGGCTCCTCTCCGGTCTCCTTCTGCACCACGCCTCCCAGCGTCGTAAACGGAGCCAGGGCCACGGCATCCCGGGGTGCCAGGGCCTCCACCCGCCCGTAGGTGATCCGTAGTGTGCGGTTGGCGTCGGGATAGGCCGGCGCGTCCCCCCTCCACCGGAGCAGGGCGGCGGCGTAGCGCCGCCGGAGGGGTTCGATGCGCGTCGCGTGCGCCGCTACCGCCTCTTCCAGGGGATCCTGCTCCGCGGTAAGATCCCGTACGAACCCCAGGAAGGGATCGCGCCGGATCTCTTCCGCATCCCGTCCGAGGAGCTC
The DNA here is from genome assembly GCA_049587715.1 of Bacteroidota bacterium. Taxonomy (GTDB): domain Bacteria; phylum Bacteroidota; class Ignavibacteria; order UBA10030; family UBA6906; genus JBAVEL01. Next base: position 11,229 of record JBAVEL010000019.1, on the reverse strand, counting down.
CCGGCAGGTGGCGGGGGTGCGGAGCATGGTTCCGGCGTAGAGCCGCCCGGCCCATGCCCGGACCCGCTCCACCCGCGCTTCTCCCGTGCCGGCAATGCGCCCGAGGGTCTCCACTCCCTCCGCGGCGCCCGGCTCCGAGCCCCGGAGGGCCAGCGCCTCCAGGATTGCCCGGTCCACCCGCAGGTCCAGGTCTCTGTATGTCTTCCCGAGCGCATCGGCCAGGCGCGCCACCTCCCGTGACCGCGCATCGGCGTCGAGGGAATCCCCCTCCCACGTTCCGGCGAAGGACTCGATCCGGCGCGCAATGCCGACGAGCTCCACGCCTGAGGCAAGCTGCGTCAGGAAGAGATGCTTCCGGTGCACCTTCCTCAGCCCGGCGGCGGCGGAGTCCAGCTCCGCAAGAAGCGTGCGGTCCCCTCCGCCCGGCTCCGCCTCCAGGAAGGCTGCCAGGGAATCCTCCTGTCTCCGCTTGAGGGAGGTGAGTTCCAGGCGCCGCATGAGCTCCAGGGTCCCGCTATTCTTCTTGTACCCGTTGGCAAGGCCCCGGAGTTTGGAGGCGTAGCGGATCTCCACGGCCCGGTCTCCCCGTCCCGCCTCCCGGATGATGCCGATCCGGATGCCGGCCAGCTCCACCGAAAGGGGGAGGGTCTCATCCCGCGCCAGCTCCACCGCAGCCGACTCCCGGTACCGGTATGTCCGGCCCGGGAACCCCATGACCATGGCAAAGTCCCCCTCGGAGACTCCCGTGGAGCAGATCGGAAGGAAGACGTGGGGGGTGTGGGGCCGGTTCTCCCGCCCCCACGGGGCCGGTTTCCCGTCCCGCCCGGCGTAGGCGCGCAGAATCGTGAAATCCCCCGTGTGCCGCGGCCACATCCAGTTGTCCTCCTCCCCCCCGAAGTTCCCGATGGCGCCCGGGGGGGCGTACACAAGCCGCACATCCTTCAGGGTGTGGTAGCCGAACAGGTAGAAGCGGTTCCCCCCGTAGAGGGAGGATGTCCGGTAGGAGATGCCCTCCCGGGGCGGGGCCGCTTCCCGGATGCTCCGCAGCCGCTCCTCCACGGCCGCGGACCTCTCCCGGGGGCTCATGTCCTCGGCGAGCCCCGAGAGGACCTCGGGTGTAATGTCCCGCAGGGATGCCACGATGTCGGCCTGGAGAGAGGTGGGGAGCTCCTCCTCCTCCGTGCGCGCCAGAAAACCGTCCCGCAGATAGTCCGACTCGACGGAACTCAGGCCCTGAATGGCCCCGTAGGCCACGTGGTGGTTGGTCAGGATGAGACCCCGCGGGGAGATGAACGCCCCCGTCCCGCCCCCGAGGGAGACAACGGCGTCCTTCAGACTCGGACCGTCGGCCCGGTAGATCTGGTCGGGCGTGAGTTCCAGACCCCTTCCGGCATACCTGTCCAGGGGAAGACGCCCCACGGCGTCGGGGAGCCACATCCCCTCCTCCCTGCCGGTCCAGGAGATGCAGAGAAGGAGGGAGAGGGCGGCTATGCGAAGCGGCGCCTGCATGGAGGCCTCCTATCGGCTGATGCCTAACAGGTGCAGCAGGAAGGCGTACTCCAGCGCGGCGTCCCGGTATCTGCGGGTGCGGCCCGAGGATCCTCCGTGCCCCGCCTCCATGTTGGTCTTGAAAAGAAGAAGGTTCCGATCCGTCTTCAGGCTCCTCAGCTTGGCCACCCATTTGGCGGGCTCCCAGTACTGCACCTGGGAGTCGTGCAGGCCCGCCGTCACGAGCATGGCGGGGTAGTCCTTTGCCTCCACCTGATCGTAGGGGGAGTAGGAGAGCATGTACTCGCAGGAGACGCTGTCGTTGGGGTTTCCCCACTCGTCGTATTCGCTTGTGGTCAGCGGGATGGTCTCGTCCAGCATGGTTGTGACCACATCCACAAAGGGGACGTGCGCCACCACCCCCCGGAACAGGTCGGGCCGCATGGTGAGCGCCGCCCCCACCAGAAGACCTCCCGCGCTTCCTCCCGAGGTGAAGAGGGCCGAGGGCGGTCGCGGAGTGGGGTCTCTCCCCGGCGCTGTGCAGGGCAGGAGTGCCAGGGCGAGTGCGGCGAGCGTGCGTGCGCCGGTGCGCATGATTCTCCTTCGGGTGTTATGGGTGATGGTGTGCCGTCCGCGCCGGCCCTGCGGCGGGGCCGGGGCCACGGCGCGCATCCGGCGCGGTTTCCCCTATGGAACTTCCTCTGTGTACTCCGTTCCCCAGGAGGGGTTGTGGAATGCGGTGAATGCGGGGTAGAGGCGGGCGCACTTGGGCCGGCCCCCCACGTGGATGACGCACTTGACCAGGTCCGCCGTGTTCGGCTTCGCCGCCAGGGCGAAGACGGGGTGTGCCTGGGCCCGGAACCGCAGGACACGCAGGACGGAATCGGTGCTGGTGTTGTGCACATAGAGCGCAACATCCCCCTCCGTGTAGGAGGCGAACCAGAGAATCTCCCGGTCGGGGAAGGGGTTGGCATATGCCAGGAAGAAGACGGCGCTGCTGTCCTCGAAGTACGACTGGTCTGTCAGCCGGGCTGCGTGCACATCCCCGTACTCCATGCTCCGGTGAAAGAACGGGCTGCAGGATCCCGCCCCGATGGCCAGACCCGCCAGGGCGACCCATCCCGAAGTGCGGAAGCTCATGAAGGAATCTCCCTCTGGTCTATGCCGCGCCCATCACGGCGTTGATGGCCGCCACGTGGACGATGTCTGTGACGCTGCATCCCCTGGAAAGATCGAAAGCCGGTCTCCGGAGCCCCTGCACCACCGGGCCCACGGCTTCCGCCCCTGCCAGCCGCTGGGCCAGCTTGTAGCCGATGTTCCCTGCGTCCAGATCCGGGAAGATGAGCACGTTGGCCCGCCCGGCCACGGGGCTCCCCGGCGCCTTGCGGTCCCCCACGCCCGGCACGATGGCTGCGTCCAGTTGAAGCTCTCCGTCGGAGGCGAGATCCGGTCTCTTCCTCCGGAGGATCCGGGCCGCTTCCTGAACCTTCTCCACGTGGGGGTGACGGGCGCTCCCCTTCGTGGAAAACGAGAGCAGGGCGATGCGCGGCTCCCCCCGGGTGAGCTTCCGGTGGTTGTCCGCCGTGGAGGCGGCGATGTCCGCGAGCTGTTCCGGCTCGGGGTCGGGCACCACCGCGCAGTCCGCGAAGGAGTAGACGGTTTCGGGAAACACCATCAGGAAGAAGCTGGAGACCACGGAAATCCCGTCGGCCAGGCCGATCACCTGAATGCCGGCCCGCAGCACGTCCCCCGTGGTGGAGAGAGAGCCGGCCACGCTCCCGTGGGCCTTTCCTTCCCGCACCATCATGGCTCCATAGAAAAGGGGGTTGCGCATGGTCAGCCGGGCCTCCTCGGGGGTCATTCCCTTTGCCTTCCGCAGCTCGTACAGGATGCGGGAATACCCCTCCAGATCGGGGGAGGAGGAGGGCTGGACGATCTCCACTCCGTCCAGCGCCACGCCCGAATCCGCCGCCCGCGCCCGTATCTCCGACTCCGTCCCGACCAGCACGGGGCGCAGGATTCCCTCGTCCAGGAGCCGCCGGGCCGCCCGGATGGTCCGCTCATCCGAGGAATCGGGAAACACAATCGTCCTGCCCGCTCTCTTTGCCTTTTCCAGGATGCCGCCTGTGAAGTTTTCCGCCTGCATGGGGTATCTGCCTGTCTCTCTGTTTCCGGGGTTGTTTTTTTCGCCTCCACAAGATACGAAAGAGCCCCTCCCAGTCAAGCAAAGGGCTATCGGGAAGCGCCCCCCCATGTGTGACGAATTGGCATTTCCCGCCCGGAATCCCCCAAAAACCCCCAAATTAAAAAGAATTAACCGAATTCGCCGCTTCTCGGATTGATTTTCTGTCACCCTGTGGATAGATTAGCACCGCTCTACACCCCCCTTTCCCCGGACGTTGCTGGTCGTGAACAGGGTCTACATGGAGACATACGGCTGCCAGATGAACGCGGCCGACTCGGAGCTCGTGGGAGGCATCCTCCGGGACGGGGGCTACTCCATGACGGGGACGCCCGAGGAGGCCGACGTGATCCTGGTGAACACCTGCGTCATCCGGGCCCACGCCGCCCGCCGCATCGAGGGCCGCCTGGGGGTCTTCCGCACCCTGAAACGCCGCCGGCCGGATCTCGTGGTCGGGGTGCTGGGGTGCATGGCAGGGCATATGCGGGAGCGTCTGGCGGGCGCCGGGAGGATGGTGGACCTGGTGGTGGGACCCGACGAGTACCGGAAGCTTCCCTCCCTTCTCCGGGGCGCCGCCGCCGGAGAGAAGGGCATCGCGGTGCGCCTCTCACGCGTGGAGACCTATGAGGAGATCGAGCCGCTCAGGACCGACGGCATCAGCGCCTGGATCTCCGTGATGCGGGGATGCGACAAGTTCTGCTCCTTCTGCGTGGTTCCGTTTACCCGCGGGCGCGAGCGGAGCCGCCCCCTGGCCGGGATCGTGGACGAAGTGCGCCGCCTGGCCTCGCGCGGTTTCCGGGAGGTCACGTTGCTCGGGCAGAACGTGAACTCCTGGCGCGACGGCGCGCGCGACTTTGCCGACCTGCTGGAGGCCGCCGCGGCGGCTGCACCCGGCGTCCGCATCCGCTTCACCACCTCGCATCCCAGAGACATGTCCGACCGTCTGATCCAAACCGTCGCCCGGCATCCGAACATCTGCAAGTATGTGCACCTGCCCCTCCAGTCGGGGTCGGACCGAGTGCTGGAGCGCATGAACCGGGGTTACACCGCGGCCGCCTACAGGGAGCTGGTGGACCGCATCCGGGGGGGCATTCCGGGTGTGAGTCTGACCACCGACCTGATTGCGGGGTTTCCCGGGGAGACCGCCGGGGACCACGCCGCGACTCTCGAGCTTCTGGCGGAAGCGGCCTTCGACGGCGCATTCACCTTCCTGTATTCCCCGCGCCCCGGCACGAAGGCCTGGGACATGGAGGACGACGTGAGTCCCCGCGAGAAATCCCGCCGCGTGGCCGAGATCATTGCCCTCCAGAGGCGCATCTCCGGGGAGCGGAACCGGGCCCTGGTGGGGACCGTCCGGCGGGTGATGGTGGACGGGCCCAGCCGCAAATCCCCGCTGGACTGGGCGGGACGGACGGATGACAACCGGACGGTGATCTTCCCCCGCGGCGCGGAGCAGCCCGGGGAGGAGACCGACCTGATGATTGAGCGGGCAAACACCGCCACCCTGTTCGGCCGGAGGGTGCGCCCGGCCGGGGATCGGCACCAGGCGAGTTCCCATCTTCCGGAGGGCGCATGACCGCAAAACCGGTCCTTCTGCTGTGTGTCGTTCTGGTGTCCGCTCTGCGCCTGCAGGCGCAGGAGGACGCCGCGCGTGCGGCCCGCTACGTGGAGCTCATCGAGGCGGGACAGGCCGAGGCGGTGCGGGAGGAGCTCCCCTCCCTGCTGGAGAAGTACCCCGGGGATCCCGGCATCCTGTATGTGCAGGCGCTCCTCACCCCCGATGGTTCCGACGCGGTCCGCCTGTACCAGCTCATCGTGGACAACCATCCCCGGAGCGAGTGGGCCGACGACGCCCTCTACCGCATCCACCAGTTCTACCATGCCATCGGACTGTACCGCACCGCCGAGATGAAACTGGCGCAGCTCCGGAAGGAATATCCCGGATCCCCCTATGCGGGCGCACCCGCCGGGGCCGGGCCGGGCGACAAGACGGAGATGCCGGTTTCTTCCGACACGCTTTCTTCCGCTTCCAGGCCGCCCGCCGGGCAGTTTGCCCTCCAGGTGGGGGCCTACAGCACGCTGGTGAACGCAGAAAAGCAGAAGCTCTTCTTCGAGGACCTCGGGTATCCGGTGGAGGTGCTGACCAGGGTGCGGGACGGCAGGTCGCTCTACACCGTGAACGTGGGGGTGTATGCCACCTACGACGAGGCCAAATTGCGAAGCGCCGAGATCAAGAAGACCTACAACATCGACTCCTTCGTGGTGACCCGCTGACCATGCAGGATGCGGCCGCACAGATTGCCCCGGGGGATTTCCAGAAGGAGTACGGCCTTCTGGGGGTTTCCGACGCGATCCGCAAGATCGTGGATGTCGTCCTGCAGGTGGCCCCTACGGACATCACGATTCTGATCAGCGGGGAGAGCGGCACCGGCAAGGAGGTGGTCGCGCGCGCCATCCATGCCGCCAGCGGCCGGGCGCGCAAGCCCCTGGTGACGGTCAACAGCGGTGCCATTCCCGAGGGCATCATCGAGAGCGAGCTCTTCGGCCACGAGAAGGGCTCCTTTACGGGGGCGTTCGAGCAGCGGAAGGGCTACTTCGAGCTGGCGGACGGGGGCACCGTCTTCCTGGACGAGGTGGGGGAGCTGCCTCTTGCGGCGCAGGTCAAGTTCCTCCGGATTCTGGAGAGCGGGGAGTTCCTGCGGGTGGGCTCCGGGGTGCCCCGGCGCGTCAATGTGCGGGTGCTGGCGGCCACCAACAAGGACCTGGAAACCGAGGTCCGGCACGAGCGCTTCCGGGCGGACCTGTACTTCCGCCTGCGCTCGGTGAACATCCATCTCCCGCCTCTCCGCAGTCGGCAGGAGGACATCCCGGTTCTGTTCCGGGCCTTTGTGGAGGAGTTCTCCCGGAAGAACGGCATCCGCTTCGGAGGCATCTCCGACGCCGCCATGAACGCCCTGATGGGTTATCACTGGCCGGGAAACGTGCGTGAGCTCCGGAACGCGGTGGAGAGCATGCTCATCATGGAGAAAGGGGGGGCCGTTGGGGAGGAGCAGATCCGGACGTATCTCCGGGATGCCCGCCCTGGGGCGCAGGACCGGCTTCTTCCCGTTCCCCTGCACAAGAGCGTGGAACAGGCCGAGCGGGAGCTCATCCTGCGGGCCCTGCTGGACATCAAGAGCAACATCGTGGAGCTCCGGTCGGTTCTGGAGGACCGGCTCGGGGAAACACCCGCCCGTCCCGCGGACGCCTACGTCGCGGGAAGCGCCTCCGATCTCTCGCTGGAGGAGATGGAGCGTTCGGTGATTGCCGAAGCCCTCCAGCGCTTCAAGGGGAATCGGCGTGTTGCCGCCCGCGCCCTCAACATCAGCGAGCGCACCCTCTACAGGAAGATCAAGGAGTACGGACTGGCATGAAGGCGATCGGCGGCTCGGCGCGCCCTCTGGCGTTCCTTCTCCTGGGGGTTCTCGGGACCGGTTGTCCCTACTCCTTTACCGGATCCTCCGTTCCCCCGCACCTGAAGACGGTGGGGATTCCCCTCGTGGACGACCAGTCGGGGTTCGGGGAGGCGGGCCTGCGGGAGCGTTTCACCACGGAGCTGACGAACCTCTTCATCAGCGACAACACCCTGGAGGTGGCCGACCGCACCCGGTCCGACTGCCTCCTGGAGGGTGCCATCCTCCCGGTGACCGACGTCCCTTCCGTGGTGGGAGAGGGGGAGCAGGTGACGAAGAGGAGGATCACCCTCTCGGTGCGCTTCGTCTTCACAGACATGAAGCTGCGGAAGAAGGTCTGGGAGAAGACCTTCACGCAGTGGGGCGACTACGACTCGGGAGGGGGCCTCTCGCAGCGGGACGCGGGGCTGCAGGAGGCCATCCGGAAGCTGACGGAGGATATTCTGCTGGAGACCGTCTCCGGCTGGTAACGCGCGCATCCGCTGCGCCATCAATCACAACAGGGGTGCACCTGCACGCCGTATGGAAGAGCTGATCCTGTTCACCTACATCGCCGCCCTCTCCGTGCTGTTCGTCTTCGGCTCGCACGGGTTCATCATGATTTACTACTACCTGAAGTTCCGCGTGCAGGAGGCGCACGAAGCCGGGCCCCCGCAGGAATTCCCCGCGGTCACGATCCAGCTTCCCGTCTTCAACGAGCGCTACGTGGTGGGGCGGCTCATCGAGGCCTCCTGTGCCATCGTGTATCCGAAGGAGAAGCTGGAGATCCAGGTTCTCGACGACTCCACGGACGAGACGGTCGGCCTCGTGGCCTCCCACGTGGAGCGCTACCGCAAGCTGGGCTTCGACATCCGGCACGTCCGCCGGCTCAGCCGGGAGGGCTACAAGGCGGGAGCCCTGCGGGAGGGCCTGCGCTCGGCGCGCGGCGAGTTTATCGCCATCTTTGACGCCGATTTTGTCCCGCGGCCCGACTTTCTGCTGAAGACAATCCCCCATTTCTCGGGGGATCCCCGCCTGGGGATGGTCCAGACCCGATGGGAACACCTGAATGCCGATTACTCCCTCCTGACCCGCACGCAGGCCATGGCCCTGGACGGCCACTTTGTCATCGAGCAGTCGGTCCGCAACAAGGCGGGGCTCTTCATCAACTTCAACGGCACCGCGGGGGTCTGGCGGCGGACCTGCATTGACGACGCGGGCAACTGGCAGGCCGACACCCTGACGGAGGATCTGGACCTCAGTTACCGCGCCCAGCTGCGCGGCTGGCGCTTCCGTTACCTGAACACCGTCACCTCCCCGGCGGAGCTTCCCTCCGAAATCAACGCCCTCAAGTCCCAGCAGTTCCGGTGGACCAAGGGAGCCATCGAGACCGCCCGGAAAATCCTCCCCTCGGTCTGGAAATCGGCGCTGCCGCTGCGCGTGAAGATCCATGCCACCTTCCACCTGACCAACAACGTGGTCTTCCCCTTCATCGTGCTGGCGGGCATTCTGAACGTCCCGCTGGTGTTCATCAAGCATGCCGGCATGCACCAGGAGTACTTCGCGTTCATGTCCGTGTTCGTGTTTGCCTTCCTGGGGTCCTTCTTCTTCTATCTCTTCTCCCAGAAGGATGTGTATCCCGACTGGCGCCGGAAGATTTTCCTCTTCCCGATTTTCATGGCGGGCAGCATGGGGTTCGCCGTGAACAACAGCAAGGCGGTGCTGGAAGGCCTCTTCCGGAAGAAGAGCGAGTTCATCCGGACCCCCAAGTACAGCATCCGGGCCAGAGGCGATTCCTGGAAAGACAAACACTACGTGCCGGTGAAGATCGGCGGCGTGGTGGTGGTGGAGCTCCTGCTCGCCCTCTACTGCATGTTCGGGGTTGCATCTTCCGTTTATTTTATGGAGATTGCGGCCGTGCCGTTCCAGCTCCTCTTTTTCCTGGGCTTCACGTGGGTCTCGGTCATGTCCCTGAGGCATGCGTGGGCCGGACGGCACATCCGGATGCGCACAGGAGGATGACGCGTGTACTACACCCAGGAGGCCGCCCGATCCATCCCCCTGCTTGAGTCCCGGCTGGCCGCCAACCGGTACTCCCCCGTGTTTGCCCGGCTGGCCTGGTACTACCTGCAGGAGGGGAGGGCCGAGAAGGCCATGGACCTCTGTCTGGAGGGTCTCCGGACGTTTCCCCGCTATGCCACGGCGCGGCTGGTACTGGGAAAGGCGTACGAGGCGCAGGGGAGGCACGTGGAGGCCCTCCTGGAATACCGGAAAGCGCAGGCGGCGTTCCCCGACAATCCCGCCGTGGCCGATCTCCTGGCCAGGACCGAGCGGCGCGAGCAGGAGGCATTCCGGGCTTTTGCGGAGGAGCGGGCCAGAAAGCTGAAGGAGCGGCGGGGAACAATGACCATGGAGCAATATGCCGCGCAGGATGCGGCGGCCCCGGGGACGGTGGATTTCCTGTTGGAGCGCCTCCGCACGGGAAGCGTGCCTCCCGCCGGGGATGTTCCGCCGTCGGAACCTCCCCCCGCCCCCCGCATTGTGACGGCGACGCTGGCCGAGATCTATGCCAGCCAGGGCCAGTACGCGGAAGCCGTCCGGGCCTACCGCCGCCTCCTCGAGGAGCACCCCGGGGATGCGGACCGGTTCGAGAAACGGATTGCCGAGCTGGAGGAGAAGCGGAAGGTTCCCCACGCAGAGCAGAAGACCTGAAGCCCCGGGAGGCCCCGAAAGCGAAAGCCACCCCCCCGCGAGGGGAGGTGGCTTTGTCGTCTCTGCGGCGGCGGATGCGCCTATGCCATCTTGTTCACCAGCCTCGTGAGCCGGGACTTGTTGTTGGCGGCAAGGTTCCGGTGGATGACCCCCTTTGCGGCCAGGCGGTCCAGAAGCTTGAAGGTCCTGGTCAGCTGGGCCCTGGCCTTCTCCTTGTCGGTCGCGCTCCGCACCTTCTTGATGGCGGAGCGCATGCGGGAGAGATCCTGCTTGTTCCGCACGGCCCTCCGTCTGGCCTGGCGGGCGCGTTTCTCGGCGGATGTGTGTTGCGCCATGGGTGGTGTTCCTTCCGGACTGGCCCTTGAGGATCTCTGAGTGCACCCAACATACCAAAAAGGGGCCTGAATGTCAACGCGGCGGATTGCCTTTCAGGAGATGGCTGGCTATATTGCCTCTTCGGGGCGGAACCGCCCCGTGCGCCCCATCCGGGAGAAAACGCCATGAAGATAGCGGTCTGCGTCAACCATGTCCCCGACACCGAGGCCCGGATCAAGGTGGCTGCGGACGGCCTCGGCATGGACCGCACGGGGGTGAACTTCATGCTCAACCCGTACGATGAGTTTGCGGTGGAGGAGGCCCTCCGGCTGAAGGAGAAGTTCGGCGGGGAGGTCACGGCCCTGGGGCTGGGAGGGGAGCCGCACAAGGAGGCGCTGCGCAAGGCGCTGGCCATGGGGGTGGAGAAGGCCGTGCTCCTGAAAGACGACGCCCCGCGCGACTCCTTCGCCGTGGCGTTCGGCCTTGCCGAAGAGCTCCGTGCGATGGCGCCCGACGTGATCCTGTTCGGGAAGCAGTCCATCGACTTCGACGGCGCCCAGGTGGGGACCCTCGTGGCCTCCCTGCTCGGTCTCTCCTCCGTGGCTGTCGTGGTGAAGGCCGAGATACGGGACGGCTCCGTTATCTGCGAGCGGGAGATCGAGGGGGGTCACGAGGTGGTGGAGACCCGCCTTCCCGTGGTGCTCCAGGCGCAGAAGGGGCTGAACGATCCCCGCTATCCCTCCCTGAAGGGCATCATGGCGGCCAAGACAAAGCCGATTCTGGAGAAGCCGGCTGCCGGCGCCGCATCGCGCGTGGAAACACTGGCCATGCGCAAGCCCCCCGCCAAGGGAGCCGGCCGCATGCTGGGCACCGACCGCACGGCCGTGCCGGAGCTGGTGCGGGTCCTTCACGAGGAAGCCAAGGTGGTCTGACGTTCAACCCCGCCGGAGGGTGTGCGATGAAGGTTCTTGCGTTCGCGGAACAGAGAGACGGCAGGTTCAGGAAGTCGGCCTTCGAGGCGGTCCGGGCCGCCCGGGACATAGCCGATCGTCTGGGCGCGCAGGCGATTGCCGTGGTCGCCGGAAGCGGCGTCCAGGCAAT
>JBAVEL010000018.1:0-2581 GCA_049587715.1 Bacteroidota bacterium | reverse complement strand
GCGGAGGTCCTTCCGGAGGGCCGTCGCCGGTTTCAGGAACCGCGCCGGACGAGCCGGAGGATCAGATCCCCCTGACGCCTTCGATGCCGCGCCGCGGGCGGGGGGACTCCGGGGAACCTCATCCGGGGACATCCTCCTCACTCAGTGATGATGGGGTCCGTGATCGTGGAGCCGCCGCGGGTTGTCTGCGAGGGTGCCCGCAAGGTAATGCTGCACCGCCTCATCGATCATCTCAAGGTCGGTGAGGACGGGACGGATTCCCGAGGCGATGAGGTGGCGTTGCGCCCCCGTGCCCATGCCGCGCGCCACCAGCACGGCGACGCCCTCCAGGGGGGCCGTCATCAGCGCGTGCTTGTGGTCGGGGTGAAGACCGTGTTCCCCGCCGCCGGATCCGTGGGCCCCCTCTCCCCAGGAATGATGGCCGTGCTTCTCCACGCGCCGCCGCTCCGCAACGGCCCCGTCGCGAAGCGTGATGATTTCGTAGTATTGTGCGCGCCCGAAATGCGCGCTGATGGTCTTGCCGTCATCTGTGACGAAAGCGATCGTGCCTGTCCGGGTATCCATGGGGGCTATCCTTCCTTGTTGGTTTTTCGGATTGCGGCGAACAATTCCTCTTCGCTCAGCTTCTTTGTGCGGAAGAACCAATCGTGACACTTCATGTGGGCTGTTCCCTGCATACGCTCCGCCGCCACCCCGCGGAACCCGGCAGGAGGGCTCATCACATCGTCGCCGGGGCGCCGGTCGGCGCGGGTGGCAACCGCGAAGGAGCTGATCGTGCGGAGCCGGGCGATGTGGCCGTACAGACCGTCCACCGAGAGGGAGACCGGCTTGCGGTTGGCGGGGTGGAACCCGGGTTCCATGGCCGCGAAGGTCATGATCTCGGAGGTGCACACGGGGGTAAAGCCGGCCGGGTGGCTGAAGATGATCACCCGGCTCCCAACATAGTCCTCCGGGAAACAGATTCCTCCCTGGGTCGTGGCGGCCTGGAAAGCCGGGGCCTGCTCGCCGATCCGGGGGATGGTGTGGGGTTGAGCTGCGGCGGGTGATGCCATCTGACCTCTGTGTGTGATGGAATGGTGTGAGAGCACGTCTATCCCTCCGTGGCCCCGTGCGCACCTCCGCGTCGAATGCCGCTGGCTGCGCATTCCTACAAACCGGCGGCGTAGGCCATGAGCCCTGCGGTGAGGCCGAACAGGAGGTTGAAGGCCTTCAGAGTAATGGATGTACGGACGGAATGGGCCAGCAGGGGCAGCATCCCGTGGCCGTCCTGCACGATGGAACTAACCAGGAGCACGGAGAACGGCGCAAGGCCCCGCGCAAACATGGTGATCACCACGAGGTGCGGCCCGGACTGGGGGATCAGTCCCAGGACTCCCGCGGACACAAGCAGAGCGAGGGGGTACTCCGCAGCCAGCGTGGAGAGCCCCAGGTGGCGCATGCCGAGTTCGGTCAGAAAGAGCGTTCCGTAACTCCAGAGGGCCGTCCGCCACAGGTGTGTGCGGACGATGTGTCCCCAGATATGCTCCCGGAGGTGGTGGCGCCACCCGGCGGTACCCTTGTGCACAATCACCGCCGGGCATCCGCCGGGAATGCTGATGCCGAGGCGGCGCACCGCAACGTCGGTCACCCGGCCCAGCAGGATCCCCGCCAGGGCAAGCAGGGCGAAGAGGAGGACCGCCGTGTCGGGAAACAGGGCCAGCATGACAAACGCCTCATCCCCTGATGCGGCGATCATGGCTCCGGCGAGAGCTCCAAAGCTGACCATCCCGTGCGTGTACAGAGACACCACGGAGAAGGCTCCTGCGCATCCGGGAACTGTGGCCAGGAGGGAAGCCACCACATACTGCCGCCAGACCCCGCCTCCGCGCAGAAAAGCCCCTGCGCGCCCGTGCGAAACGGCGTTGACCGCGTCCACCAGGGTCATCATGAGGAAGACCAGGAGCACGACCTGCAGGGTCTCCGGAAGGACATCGGCCGCGACAGAGAGCATGCTGGTCATCCGGAAGCCGGACATCGTGGACAATGAAAACTGGAGGCCACCGGGATCGGGACCTCCCATGCGCGCCTGCACCGCCCGCACCGTACCATGCAACGCCGGACGCGGGTTACCGGGCCGCCGGCTATCCGGAGCGCCTTTCCCGTCAGCAGAGCCTCCGCCACCGCCCTGTGCGCTCTTTCCAGAATGCGCCCGAAGGTGGGCCTGGAGATGTTCATCTTGGCGGCTGCCTGCTCCTGGTTGTCTCCGTCCAGATCGGCCAGGCGGAGCGACTCCAGCTCATCCACGGAGAGGGTGACGACATCGCAGTCTTCCATTGGAATGCCTGCGGGCCTGAAGACGGAGACGGGCGGGCGGCTGCCCACGAAGCGTTGTTTGCAGGGTCTGGCCATGTAACAGTTTTGAACGTATGCTCATAACCAACGTACCCAACAGCTCTGCCAAAGTCAAGTGCGCACGTTTTGATGGGGGTTCTCGTGGGGTTCTGGAGGGCTGTCCGGATCCGGGAGTGGCAGGTCTTTTTCCCTTGGAACTGACCGGGTAATAGTCTATATTACAAGCCTTTCCCGCACACGGAGTAACCAC
>JBAVEL010000017.1:0-43355 GCA_049587715.1 Bacteroidota bacterium | reverse complement strand
GGCATGGCCCATTTCGCCGGCCCAGCGGATGCCGTCTCCGGTGCTTCCCGTGCGCGGATACGACACTCCTCCGGTGGCAAGCACGATATGCCGGGAGGGAATGACGCCCGCCCCGGTCACGACCCCTGCAACGCCATGGAGGTCCCGGGCAACGTCCGCCACCCGTACGCCGCACTCCACGGCCGCATGCCGTGCCTCCAGGAGCCGCTCCATCGCATGCACCACGTCCGCGGCCCTTTCCGAGAGCGGAAAAACCCGTCCGTCGGCACGGGGGGCCGCGGGCACCCCCTCCTTCGCCAGGAGCTTGACGATATCCCTGTTGGTGAACCGGAAGAAGGCGCTCTTCAGGAACCGGGCCTCGCCCGGGAGGAATGCCCCGAGCAGCTCCTCCGGGGGCCCCTCGTGCGTGAGGTTGCACTTCCCGAGCCCCGAGATGCGGATCTTGACGCCCGGGCGGCCGTTTCTCTCCAGGATCCGGACCGGGACCCCCAGATCGGCGACCCTCCACGCCGCTAGGAGCCCCGCTCCTCCCCCGCCCACAACCAGAACAGGCAGTTTCTCCATTTTGCCATTGTAAGGATTTCGGGCGTAACCGCAAGGGAACGGGAGGGTTAAAGGGAATGTGAGGTCCGCGCACAAACAAATAGAATAGGAAATACGGTTAATCTTGATTCTCTCATAGTTCACGATATACCCAATATAGTCATATAGATGCGGCTATTGTTGTGCGGAAATGGCGGTTTCCAGATATAGCAATTTTTTACGAGCAGCTTGACATTGACCCCTCTTTCATGTATTATGAATCACGAGAAGTGACCTGAGACAGGCGCCTTCTGTGACTCAGGTCAGGCCTCGGGTTCCACTTGCATGGGGGGGAAGATGGAACAGGCGCCAGCGCAATTCCAACCGGTCGAGCGGCCCAAGTTCGACGACAGCGTGGCCCAGCTCATCCGCTCTGCGGAGCGCTTCATCTCGCTCAGGAAATTCCACTACGCCAAGGACCAGCTCTCGCTTGCGCGCACACTGGACCCGCGGAATTCCTACATCGAGGCAATCCTGCAACGGGTGGAGGCCCTGGAGCTGAGGGTGGCGCAGGACCCCGCGCGGTACCTGGCGGTCACGGTGGGTCCCGAGTTCAACGACGGCATACGGGGAAAGGGGGATCAGGCCTCCCCGCTCGCCCCCAAGGAGCTCCAGGCCCGCGTGCGGCAGCTTACCAGCGTGGCAGAGACCTTCCTGGATCAGGAGTCCTTCGACAGCGCCTTCGACATGCTCATGAAGGCCTACCTCCTGGATCCGGCGAGTCCCTACGTGCTGATGGCGGAACGGACGGTGATTCCTGCCTGGTTCACCCACCACAGGTGGAGCATCCCCGTCCCCGACGATTACAGACAGTACCTATCAGAGGAGAGGAGAGAGATCACCATGCAGCAAGCCACCGAACCGCAGGGTAAGGGGGGGGGCGTCCGCGTCCCCGACGCCGAAACCGCCGCAGAGCAGGAGAGCCGCCTCCAGGCCCTCAAGCTGCAGAAGGAGATGGAGCGACGGGTCCGCGAACAGGAAATGTGGCGGAAGGCCTCCGAGCCCCCGCGCGTTTACGGGCCTCCGGAGGCCCCCGCCGAGCAGCCCCCGCCCGAGAAGCAGGCGGGCGACCGGGGGCTCTTCGCCAGGTTGAAGCTCGGGAAGTTCCTGGACCCGTAGCCGCCTTCTGTTTGCATCCCCGGGGGCGCACCGCAGACGCGGGCGCCCCTTTTGCGTCTTGCCCCGTTTTTGGGATTCAGGAGTCCAATCCCTATATTGGTTCCGCTCTGCCCGTCTCCCCCGGGAGACGCCGAAAACCCACAACCGGGAGACCCTTCACCCGTGGCGGCACGACGCGGTTCGGAGAAGCACATAGACCAGTTGATCGGCCGACTGGACGCCCTGGCCCACAACCTCTGGTGGTCCTGGAACCCCGACGCCCAGCAGGTCTATCACGAACTCTCCCCCTTCTTCTGGGAGCACAGCAACCACAACCCCGTGGAGGTAATGCACTGGATCTCGGGGGCGGAACTCCGGGCCAAGCTGCAGAACCCGGCATTCCGGCGGCGGGCCGAGTCCGTGCTGGAGGAGTTCCGCACCTATCTCTCCACACGGAAGACATGGGCCTCCAGGCACGCCCCCTCTTTCCGGAGGCATCCGGTGGCGTACTTCAGCGCCGAGTTCGGCCTGCACGAGTGCCTCCGCATCTACTCGGGGGGACTCGGCATCCTCTCGGGAGACCACGCCAAGAGCGCCAGCGACCTGGGGCTTCCCTTCGTGGGGATCGGGCTCTTCTACCACGCGGGGTATTTCCGGCAGCAGATCTCCCCGGACGGCTGGCAGCAGGAGCTGTATCCGTTGTATGATCCCGCCCACCTTCCCCTCACCCTTGTGACCGACGCACAGGGGAAGCCGTTTCTGGGAACGGTGGAGATCGGACCTGCCGAGGTGCGCTTTCAGGCCTGGCGCGCGCAGGTGGGAAGGGTTCCCGTCTATCTTCTGGATACGCGCCTGGAGCAGAACGAGGAGCGGTTCCGCTCGCTCACGGCCCACGTCTACGGCGGGGACCAGACCACCCGCATCGGGCAGGAGATGCTCCTGGGCATCGGAGGCGTACGGCTCCTCCGGGCCATCGGGGTGCAGCCGTCGGTCTATCACATGAACGAGGGACACTCGGCCTTCCTGACGCTGGAGCTCCTGCGGGAGCGGCTGAACGCGGGACACACCCAGGAGCGGGCCCGCTCCTGGGTGAAGAAGCAATGTGTCTTCACCACCCACACCCCGGTGCCTGCCGGACACGACCGCTTCGACCGTGGACTGATGGAAGCCAACTTCAGCAGGTTTGCCGGGTCCCTGAACCTGTCTCTGGATCAGTTCATGGGCTTCGGGAGAGTCCGGCCCGAAGACCCCCAGGAGCCCTTCTGTGTCACCGTGCTGGCACTCACCATGAGCCGCGCCGCCAACGGTGTGAGCTGGCTGAACGGAAAGGTCAGCCGGGAGATGTGGCAGGGCCTCTACCCGGACCGGAAACCGGAAGAGATTCCCATCGGGTCCATCACCAACGGCATCCACACAACCGGATGGTGCACACCCACGGCCATGCAGTTCTGGACCGACCGCTGCGGCCGGGAGTGGGTCAAGAAGCTGGAGGCAAAAAAGGCCTGCCGCCAGATCCTGGTGAAGTCCCGCGTCTCCGACCGGGACCTCTGGACCCTCCGGACCGCTCTCCGCAGGGAGCTTGTGGAATTCGCGCGGCGCCGTCTGCGGGAGCAGCACTACCGGCACGGCACCGCAGGGACCGGGCAGGGGGAGGACGTCCTCTCCCCCGAGGTCCTGACCATCGGGTTCGCCCGCCGCTTCGCCACCTACAAGAGAGCCCCCCTGTTCTTCCGGGACATGGACTGGGCCAGGCGGATGCTGACCCATCCCGAACGCCCCGTCCAGCTCGTCTTTGCCGGAAAGGCCCACCCGAGGGACGACGCCGGCAAGCACTTCATCCAGCAGATCATCGGCATCAGCAGACGGGAGGATCTGTCGGGAAGGGTGGTGTTCCTGGAGGACTACGATATCAACGTGGGACGCCACATGGTGGCGGGGTGCGACCTCTGGCTGAACACCCCCCGGCGCCCCATGGAGGCCTGCGGTACCAGCGGCATGAAGGTTCTGGTACACGGCGGCCTGAACCTGAGCACCATGGACGGCTGGTGGCGGGAGGCCTACAACGGACGCAACGGGTGGCAGGTGGGGCAGGACGCCGACTACCCCGGCGAAGAAGAGCAGGACAACGCGGACGCAGCCTCCCTCCGGACCATCCTGGAAACGGAGGTCATCCCCCTGTTCTATGCGCGGGACAGGGAGGGGATTCCCCAGGGGTGGCTCCGCAGGATCCGGGAGTCCATGTCCTCCCTGGTCCCCGTCTACAACACCGATCGTATGGTGGCGGAGTACACGCTGCAGATGTACAATTCGTAGGCCGCCCCCTCAGAGCATCCCCAGCCGCGCAAGCTCCTCCTTCAGCACCCTCACGATCTTCCGCGTGAGGTCCACGTTGCGCGGATGCACGTGCGCGGACTCGATCCAGACGATCTTCCTGGGTCGGCCCGCCGCGGCATAGAGCATCTCGGCGCAGCGCCGCGGCACCTGCTCATCCTCCGTTCCGTTGATCATGAGGAGAGGAACGGGCGTTACGGATGCCACGTTCCCCATGGGCTCCAGAGGGCGGAGAAGAACCATCCCCAGTCCCGCCGCCACCCCGCTCCGCTCTTCTTTCATCCTTCCCCGATATTCCGTACCATATGCCCGCCCAGAAAAAAATCCCATTGTCCGGAATCCCATGCCACGAATAGGAGTTCCCAGAGAAACGGCGGCCGGGGAGACCCGGGTGGCCCTCATCCCATCGGCCCTGGCCCCCCTGCTGAAGGACAAACACGAGGTGTTTGTCCAGAAGGGGGCGGGAGAAGGCGCTTCCTTCCCCGACTCCGAGTACGCCAGGGCGGGGGCCGTGCTGGTGGAGGACGCGTCCTCCCTGGCTTCCCGCTCCGAGGTCACCGTACGGGTCCGGCCCCCCCGCACCCCCGCCGAGGCAGCCCTCCTTGGCGAAGGGTCCACCTACGTCGGCTTCTTTGCCCCGCTGGCGCTTCCCCAGGTGCTGGAGGCGTTCCGGGCCAGGCGCATCACCGCCCTTTCCATGGAATACATCCCCCGCATCACACGGGCACAGAGCATGGACGCCCTGAGCTCCATGGCCACCGTGGCGGGGTACAAGGCCGTGCTCATGGCGGCGGAGGCCTCGGGCAAGATGTTCCCCCTGCTCATGACGGCGGCCGGGACGGTGCCTCCTGCCACCGTGCTGGTGCTGGGAGCCGGGGTGGCCGGCCTGCAGGCCATCGCCACGGCCAAGCGGCTGGGGGCGAAGGTGGAGGCCTATGACGTGCGCGCCGCGGCCCGGGAGCAGATCAAGAGTCTGGGGGCGACCCCCATCGAGATTGAGTCCGCCGAGGATCCGGAGGGGAAGGGGGGATACGCCCGGGAGCAGTCGGCCGGGTTCCTCCGGGCCCAGCAGGCCGTCCTTGCGGCCCGGCTCCCCAAGATACACGTGGTAATCACGACCGCGCAGGTCTTCGGGAAGAAGGCCCCCGTGCTTCTGACGACAGAGATGGTAAAGCTGCTGCATCCGGGATCCGTGGTTGTGGATCTGGCGGCCGAACAGGGGGGCAACTGCGCCCTCACACAGCCCGGACAGACCGTCGTCCACGAGGGCGTCCGCATCATCGGGACCCTGAACATCCCGGCCCTCGTGCCCCAGGATGCCAGCCAGATGTACTCCCGGAACGTGCTGAACCTTCTCAAGCTGATGTACCCGACGGCGGATGCCCGGCCGGATTTCGGGGACGAGATCCTCTCCGGGGCCTGCATTACCCGCAACGGCGAGGTGACCAACACGGCCGTACGCGAGGCGCGAGAACGAGGAGAAACCCAATCATGAGAAGACTCCGCGTGATGTTGTCGATCGTGTTCCTCCTTCTCCCCTCCGCCGACCCCGCTCTGGCGGACGCCCTTGTGCCGGCCGGGGAAGAGGGAAAGGACTCCGTTCTCGCCGGCAGCGCACCCCGGGAACTTCCGGCCGGCGCCCGCGACACGCTGGTGCAGCACCGGGCTCCCAGCCCCCCGCATACCCAGGGGAAGGGCGGGGAGGACTACTGGCCCCTCTTCTTCGTCTTCGTGCTCTCCACCTTTATCGGGCTGGGGGTGATCGCGCGGGTGTCCCGGCTGCTCCACACGCCCCTCATGTCCCTCACCAACGCCATCTCGGCCATCGCCGTGGTGGGCGCCATCATCGTGGCCGGCTCCGACTACCCCGCGGACATCCGCTTCCTGGGAGCCGTGGCCCTGTTCGCCTCCATGACCAACATCGTCAGCGGCTTCCTGATCACCGACAGGATGCTGAAGATGTTCAAGCGCCAGGAGAAGGAGGCCAAGCCATGATCGAGCACGTCGCACAGGCGGCCTACCTGGCGGCCACCGCCCTGTTCATCTTCTCCCTCTACTGGATGAACAGCCCCAGGACGGCGCGCCGGAGCGTTCTGGCCGGGGTGGGAGGCATGGCCCTGGCCGTGGCGGCAACCTGGCTGAAACCCGAGATCCTGAACCACACCTGGATCATCGCCGCCATCATCGCCGGTTTTGCCGTCGGGATACCCCTCTCCCGGGTTCCCCTCACGGCCGTCCCCCAGCGGACCGCCCTGTCCCACGCCTTCGGCGGGCTGGCCGCCGGACTGGTGGGAACGGCCAAATACTACCTCTGGGCGGGGGAGGGCTCGGAACAACTGACCGCCTTCCGGATGGGCGCCATCGTGGCGGAGGTGATCCTGGGGTTCCTCACATTCACCGGAAGCCTCATGGCGGCGGGGAAGCTCCAGGAGCTGAAGTGGATCCCGCAGCGCCCGGTGACCTACCCCCTGCAGAACGTGAGCAACATCGGCCTCCTGGCCCTGGCCCTGATTCTGGGAGCGCTGATGGTGGCGGATCCCACGGGCGGCTGGGCCCCCGTGATCTTCCCCGCCATCATCGTGATGGCCCTTGCCTTCGGCGTCCTGCTCATTATTCCGATCGGCGGGGCGGACATGCCCACCGTGATCTCCATCCTCAACTCCTACGCCGGGCTCTCGGCCGTGGCCATGGGGTTCGTGCTGGACAACAAGCTCCTCATCACCGCCGGAGCCCTCGACGGATCCAGCGGTCTCATCCTCTCGATCATCATGTGCCGCGCCATGAACCGCTCCTTCGCGAACGTGCTGTTCGGGGCCTTCGGCACCGTGCAGGCGGCCAGGGCGGGAGGGGAACAGAAGCGCTACAAGGAGGAGACCTTCGAGGGGGCGGCGCAGGTGCTGGAGCAGGCATCCCTGGTTGTCATTATCCCGGGGTACGGCATGGCCGTGGCGCAGGCCCAGCACCGCATCCGGGAGCTGTACGAGCTCCTGACCAAGCGGGGCATCGCGGTCAAGTTCGCCATCCACCCCGTGGCGGGACGCATGCCGGGGCACATGAACGTGCTGCTGGCGGAGGCGGACATCCCCTACGCCGACCTGGTGGAGATGGATGACATCAACCCCGACATGCCCCAGTGCGACGTGGCCCTTGTGGTGGGCGCGAACGACGTGGTCAACCCCGCGGCCCGCTCCGACAAGAGCACCCCCATCTACGGGATGCCGATCATCGATGCGGACAAGGCACGCACCGTCTATGCCATCAAGCGGAGCAAGAACCCCGGATTCGCGGGCATCGACAACGAGCTCTACTTCTCCGACAGGACTTTCATGCTCTTCGGAGACGCAAAGGCCGTGATTGGCGAGCTGGTCAAGCAGCTCTCGGGAACGGCGGGGGGAGCCTGAGGCCCTGAGTTGCATGGAATCTTCCGGGAGCGTATCTTGCCTGTGAGCCCGCGGCACGCACAATACCCCGCCCTGCCCCGGCATGGCAGGCGGGTCAGGCCGCCGTTGCCGGCGCCGGAAGCGCCGGCACGCACATTCCGGAAAGGCTGCATGGCGCGCACACACCCTGCGCCGACGCGCCGGGTCCATCTCCGGCGCCTCCCGCACCTCTTTTCCCCTCGAAGAGAGGCGCGCGGTTGATCACCATCATCGAGTGGACCACCGACCTTCGCCTCCTGGTGGCTCTCGCCCTGGCATTCCTGATCGGGCTGGAGCGGGAGAGCACCAAAGCCGAACACCGCTACCTTTTTCTGGGGGGCGTCCGGACCTATCCCATCGTGAGCATGCTGGGCTTCGGCACCGCATACGTCCACCGGCTCGGCATTCCCCATGTTCTGGCCGTCGGCTTTCTGGCCATGAGCGCCCTCACCGTGGTCGCCTACATCCACAAGATCAAGGAGGGAAGGACGGGGGCCACAAGCGAGGTCTCCTTCCTCCTGACGTTCTCCATCGGAGCCCTCGCCCTGCTGGTGGATGTCTGGATCCCCATGACGATCGGCATCGTCTCCACGATCCTCCTCTCCGAGAAGGCGGAGCTGGAGAAGTTCGTGGACCGCCTGGACCGGGTGGGCTTTCTGGCCACCCTGCGCCTGCTCCTGGTTACGCTCATCATCCTGCCCGTGCTCCCCAGCCGGGAGTTCACCCAGTTCCGGCTGAACCCCGCGCGCATCTGGCAGATCGTCATCATCGTGTCCGCCATCGGATACGTGGGATACCTTCTCTCCAAGCGGTTCGGCGGGCGGATGGGGCTCCGGCTCTCGGGCCTTCTGGGGGGCATCGTCTCCAGTACGGCGGTGAGCTTCTCCATGGGGCGGCTGGCACGGACGAGTCCCGAGCGATCCACCGAGGCGCTGCAGGCGACGCTCCTGGCAAGCAGCATCATGTACCTGCGCGTCCTGGCCCTGGTCTGGATCTTCAACAGCGCCCTGATGAGCGCCCTCACCGTACAGCTTGTTCTCCTGGCCCTCCTGGGGGGGGTGATTTCCTGGACCGTGCGGCACGGGGTCTCCACCTCCGCACCGGAGTCCACCGAGCTCCAGAACCCCTTCGAGATCCGGCCGGCGGTGGTGTTCGCAATCCTGTTTGTGGCCCTCTCTGTTCTGACATCCCTGGTCCGGGCGGAGCTGGGGGACCTGGGGACCCTGGTTCTTTCCTGGTTCGCGGGTCTGGGGGACGCCGACCCCTTCATCCTTTCCGTCGTCCAGGCAGGAAGCATGGAGCACGGCCTGGTGGCAAGGGCGGTGCTTCTGGCGCTCATGAGCAATACCATCGCAAAAGCCGCCTATTTCGGGTTCCTGGCCCCGGGAGTGCGGCGGGACACCGCCATCCGGTTCGGGGTGCTGGCCCTGCTCCACATCCCGCTTCTGCTCATCGGATAGCGTCATCCCCCATTGGAAATCGCCCCCAAACCGGGTATCTTTGAATCCCCGGAGGGGTTTGCTCCGTACACCTGAATTGGTCGTTCTCTCCCAGTTCCCACATCCTGAAAGGATCCATCATGAGAGTCAGCGGACTCGCTCTGTGCGCCGCCCTCCTGCTTCTTCCCTCGGGCATCCTGCCCGCCCAGCAGGAGGCGCGCCTGCTCCGGTTCCCGGCCATCCACGGGGACCGGATCGTGTTCTCGTACGCGGGAGATCTCTACACCGTGAGCGCCTCAGGCGGCACCGCGCGCCGGATCACCGGCGACGAGGGGTACGAGATGTTCCCCCGCTTCTCCCCCGACGGCGCCTGGCTGGCCTTCACCGGCCAGTACGACGGCAACACGGAGGTGTATCTCATGCCCTCGGCGGGAGGCGTTCCCCGGCGGCTCACCTACACGGCCACCCTCGGCCGGGATGACGTGTCGGACCGGATGGGACCCAACAACATCGTCATGACCTGGCGCGACAACAAGACCGTCGTCTACAGATCCCGGCGCATCGAGCGGAACGATTTCATCGGACAGCTTTTCTACGCCTCGGTGGACGGCGGGCCCCCCGAGCAGCTTCCCCTCCCGCGGGGCGGGTTCTGCTCCTTCTCGGCCGACCTCAGGAAGCTGGCGTACAACCGGGTCTTCCGGGAGTTCCGGACCTGGAAGCGCTACCGGGGCGGCCAGGCCGACGAGGTCTGGATCTACGATTTCGAGACCAAGGCACTCACCAACGTCACCAACAACCCGGCCCAGGACATCATCCCGATGTGGAGGGGAAACAGGATCTACTTCGCCTCCGACCGGGACAGCCGGATGAACCTTTTTGTGTACGACCTGGACACGAAGCAGACCCGGAAACTCACCACCTTTTCGGACTTCGATGTCAAGTTTCCCTCCCTGGGGGATCGGGCCATCGTCTTTGAAAATGGCGGTTACCTGTACACGCTGGACCTGGAGACGGAGAAGGTGCAGAAGGTCCCCATCACCCTCCAGGAGGACTTTGCCATCGGACGGGGCGGCCTGAGGGACGTGAGCAAGGAAGTCACCAACTTCGAGATCGCCCCCGACGGGAACAGGGCCCTGTTCGGCGCCCGCGGCGATGTGTTCACCGTGCCGGCCAAATACGGAAACGTCCGCAACCTGACAGCCACCTCGGGCGTCCACGAGCGGAACTCCAAATGGTCCCCGGACGGGAAGTGGATCTCCTATGTGTCCGACGCCACCGGGGAGGACGAGATCTACATCCGCCCCCAGGACGGGAGCGGGCCCGCCGTCCAGCTCACCCGGAACGCCGACACCTACAAGTACCAGCCCGTCTGGTCGCCCGACAGCCGGAAGCTGCTCTGGTCCGACAAGAAGCTGCGCCTCCAGTATGTGGACATCGAGACGAAGAGCGTGACGCCGGTGGCGCAGGCCACGGCCTGGGAGATCACCGACTACGCCTGGGCTCCCGACAGCCGCTGGATCGCCTACGCGCGCCCGGAGGAGAAGCAGATGACCACGGTGTATCTCTATTCCGTGGACCGGAAGGAAACCCACGCGGTGACCGACGGGTGGTTCACCTCCTACAGTCCGACCTTCAGCTCCTGCGGAAAGTACCTCTACTTCGTCTCCAACCGGAGCTTCAGCCCCAGCTACAACAACGTGGAGTGGAACCACGCCTACTTCGATATGGCCCGCATCTACCTTGTGGCCCTTACGGCGGACGCCCCCTCCCCCTTCGCCCCCCGCAGCGACGAGGTGGCCGTGCAGACGGAGAAGAAGAAGGAGGAGGCAAAGTCCGACAAGAAGGAAGGGAAGGAGGCGGAGAAGTCCGTCACCGTGAAGGTGGACGTGGAGGGCCTCCAGAGGCGCATCACGGCCCTTCCGGTGGACCCCTCGAACTACGGGCCCATCGCCTTTGCGGGCGGCTCCCTCTACTATATCCGGAACGGCATGAAAGACGAGAAGCCCCTCCTGTTCCTCTTTGACTTCGAGAAGCAGAAGGAGGTGGAGCTGGGGCAGTTCAACGGCTTCGAGATCTCGGCCAACGGAAAGAAGATGCTGGTGGGAGGAGAGGGGTCCTACGCCATCATTGATCTGCCCACCTCGCGCATCGAGGTGAAGGACCGGCTGGACCTCGGCGGGATGAAGGTCCGGCTGGACCGGCGGGCGGAGTGGAACCAGATCTACAACGAGTGCTGGCGGCAGATGCGCGACTTCTTCTTTGCCCCCAACATGCACGGCGTGGACTGGCCCCGGATGCGGGAGAATTACCGCCCCCTCCTGGAGCACGTGCAGCACCGGGCCGATCTGACATACATCATCGGCGAGATGATCGGGGAGCTGAACATCGGCCACTCGTACGTGGGGGGAGGGGACTACCCCAAAGCCGAGCGGATCAAGACGGGCCTCCTGGGCGCCCGGCTGGAGCGGGACCGCTCCTCCGGGGCCTATCGCGTGGCCCACATCCTCCAGGGCCAGAACTGGGACAAGTCGCTCCGCTCCCCGTTGACCGAGATCGGGGTGAACGTGAAGGAAGGCGACTACATCCTGGCCGTGGACGGCGCGCCCACATCGGAGATGACCGACATCTATGAGGCCCTCGTGAACACCGCCGGGAGGCAGGTGACCCTGAAGGTGAACGCCACCCCGTCGGAGAGCGACGCGCGCACGGTGACGGTGGTTCCCATCGCCGATGAGCAGCCCCTCTACTACCTGGAGTGGGTGCAGCGGAACATCGAGAAGGTGAACAAGGCCACCAACGGCCGGGTGGGATACGTACATATCCCCAACATGGGCTCCGACGGCCTGAACGAGTTCATCAAGTACTACTACCCGCAGGTGCGGAAAGACGCCCTCATCGTGGATGTCCGCGGAAACGGGGGCGGGAACGTCTCGTCGCACATCATCGAGCGGCTCCGCAGGAGCAACATCCTGGTGGACATTGCCCGCAACGCCGCCCCCGCTCCCGACGAGGGAGGCGGGGTGATCGGCCCGAAGGTGATGCTCCTGGACGAGTTCTCCGCATCCGACGGGGACATTGTGGCCTACCGGTTCAAGGCGCACAAGCTGGGACCCGTGATCGGCAAGCGGTCCTGGGGAGGGGTGGTGGGCATCAGGGGAACCCTCCCCCTGCTGGACGGGGGCTACATGAACCGGCCCGAGTTCTCCCGCTATGATCTCGAGGGGAGGGAGTGGGTGATGGAAGGCCGCGGCGTGGAGCCGGACATCTTCGTGGACAACGACCCCGCCAGGGAGTTTGCCGGGGTGGATGACCAGTTGAACCGGGCCATCGAGGTGGTCCAGGAGGAGCTCCGGAAGAACCCGCCCAGACTCCCGGCCCCTCCCCCATACCCCGACAAGAGCAAGTAAGGGGCAATCCTCCGGAGCCCCGCCCCCCGGGGCGGGGCTCCGCTGTTTCCGGGGGGCGGCTCTCCCAAATACGGGAATGCGCCCCGCGGACATGGCCTTTCCGCAGCATTCTCCCCAATTTCAGGCCCGGCATGAAATCTGTGTTCAGAGATACAGATTTCAAGACACAACCCATGGCCGGGATTTCGCATACCCTCCCCTCCCCTGCAACACTCGCATGGTACTCCATCGGGGAGGCGGCGCATCTCCTGGGCATCTCCATTTCCACCATCCGGATGTACGAGCGGGAGGGACTCATCATCACCGCCCGGAGGGACTCGCGCCACCGGCGCTATGCCCCCGGGGACATCGCCCGCATCCGGTGCATCCGCGAGACCATCCAGAAGGAGAAACTGGGCATTGCCGCCATCCGCCGCCTCCTGGCCCTGATACCCTGCTGGAAGATTGCCGGATGTCCGGACCATGAGCGCGCCTTCTGCGGGGCATTCCGCCAGAGTGCGGTTCCCTGCTGGCTCGCCTCCGGCAGGAGCCGGATGTGCCGGAGCGCCGAGTGCCGCTCCTGCCGCGTCTACACCGACTTCACGGACTGCGACTCCCTGAAACAGGCCATCGCCTCCACTCCATCCTTCGCGGGCGGATACTGACATGCGGCGGCTCTTTCTTCTTCTGACTGCCATCGGACTTCTGGCCGCCGTGCTGGCGGGGATGCTGAGACGGAACACCGTCGTCCCCTCCCCCCTGGAGGAACTCCGTTCCCGCAGTGCGCGCACGCAGGCGCCCGGAACGGACCATGCCCGTCTGGCCCCCCTCCGGAGGGAGTTTGCCACGCCCCAGGAAGTGACCCGGGCCTGCATCTCCTGCCATACGAACCGGCACAGGGAGGTGATGGCTTCCTCCCACTGGAACTGGGAGCGGGAGGAGTACATCGAAGGACACGGCATAAGGGTCACGGGAAAGAAGGACGCCATCAATAACTTCTGCGTCGGGGTCTCGGCCAACCTCGCTTCCTGCGATGCGTGCCATGCGGGGTACGGATACACCGATGCGGGGTTCGATTTCGGGGATTCCTCCAACGTGGACTGCCTCATCTGCCACGACAACAGCGAGACCTATCTCAAGACCGACGGAGGGATGCCCGCCGCCTCGGTGCACCTGGGCACTGCGGCCAGGAGCGCCGGCAGACCCCGCAGGACCAACTGCGGAACCTGCCATTTCTTCGGAGGCGGGGGAAACAACGTGAAGCACGGGGACCTGGAGGAGGCCCTCTTCGACCCCCCGCGGGAGCTGGACGTGCACATGACGGCGGAGGGCCCCGACCTGGCGTGCGTGGACTGCCACCGGGCTCCCAACCACAGGATGCTGGGAAAGCTCTACTCCATCTCCTCCATGAACCGGGACCGCTCCACCTGCGAACAGTGCCATACGGCGCTTCCCCACGCGGACGGCATTCTGAACGAACATCTCCTGAAAGTGGCCTGCCAGACCTGCCACATCCCCGCCTATGCACGCGGGGCTGCCACCAAGATGACCTGGGACTGGTCCACCGCGGGACGGCTGGCAGACGGCAAGCCCTACGAGGAGCTGGATACGGCGGGGAACCCCCTCTACATGTCCATCAAGGGGAGCTTCCGCTGGGCGCGGAACGTGACTCCCGAGTACATCTGGTTCAACGGCACCGCCGGGCACTACCTCCGGGGAGACACCGCAAACCCCGACCTCCCCATCCGGCTGAACACCCTGTACGGAAGCTACGATGACCCGGAGTCCAGAATCATCCCCGTCAAGGTGCACCGGGCGAACCAGCTATACGATCCCGTCACCCGCATGCTGATCCAGCCGAAGCTTCACGCCTCCCGGAAGGGAGAGGGGGGGTTCTGGCTGGATTTCGACTGGGAGAGCTCGGCCCGGGCGGGGATGCAGGAAGCGGGCCTCCCCTACAGCGGCCGCCACACGTTCGCCCGGACGGAGATGACCTGGCCCGTGAACCATATGGTGGCTCCCGCATCCAGAGCCGTGCAATGCGCCGAGTGCCACACCCGGGAGGGAGGGCGGCTCGCGAACCTGGGAGGGTTCTACCTTCCCGGGCGCGACTCAAGTCCGGGCGTCGAGACCGCGGGCGCCTGGTGCGCGGGTCTTGCCCTTGCGGGGGCGGCCCTCCATGGGGCGGGACGCCTGATTGCCCGCGCGCGGAGGAACAGGGGGGAAAACCGGCCATGAGATCCGTCTACGTGTACCCCTCCTTCGAGCGCTTCTGGCACTGGTGCCAGGCGGCCCTGATTCTCTTTCTGGCGCTCACGGGGTTCGAGATCCATGGCTCCCTTGTCTTCTTCGGGTTCGAACAGGCGGTCGGGTACCACAGCACGGCGGCCACCCTCTTCCTGGTGCTCATCGTCTTCGCCGTCTTCTGGCACTTTGCCACGGGGGAGTGGAAGCAGTATGTCCCCACCCGCCGGTTCCTCCGGGCACAGGCGGAGTACTACATCATCGGGATCTTCCGCAACGCCCCCCATCCGGTCCGGAAGACGACCCTCAGCAAGCTGAACCCCCTCCAGCGCCCGGTGTATCTGGGGCTCAAGCTGATGGTCATACCCGTGATGGTCTTCTCGGGACTCCTGTACATGCTCTACCGGTATCCGGGGTCGCGCTCCATGGAGGCCCTCAACGTGGAGGGACTCCGGGCGATCGCCGTCCTGCACACGGCGGGGGCCTACGTGCTGGTCTCTTTCCTCATCGCCCACCTGTACCTGATCACGACGGGCCGCACACCGGTCTCGAACCTGAAAGCCATGATCACGGGATACGAGGATCTGGAGGAGCCGCCCGAGGGGGACCGGGAGCAGGAAGCGTCCATGGCGGAGAAACCATGAAGAACAACATCATGAACCCGTACGCGGCGGGCCTGCTTCTCGGGCTCCTGCTTCTGGCCGTCATCTTCATCACGGGACGAGGTCTCGGGGCCAGCGGGGCATTCCGGAGCGCGGCCGCCGCCGCCGTGACCGCCGCCGCCCCCGGCTATGCCGCTTCCAGGGAGTTCTACGGACATGCGGCCGGATCCGACGCCAGTCCCCTCAAGAACTGGCTGGTCTTCGAGGTGGCGGGCATGATCCTGGGGGCTTTTCTCTCGGGGGTGGTCTCGGGGCGGCTCACACTCGAGACCGAGCGCCCCCCTCATGTCTCGAGCAACCGGCGCCTGGCGGCGGCCCTGGCGGGAGGAGCCCTGTTCGGGATGGGATCCCAGCTCGCGCGGGGATGCACAAGCGGCGCCGCCCTGAGCGGGATGGCAGTCTTCTCCCTGGGGGGCATCCTGACCATGCTGGCCATCTTCGGATCGGCCTATGGCGTGGCCTGGTTCTTCCGCCGGCTCTGGATCTGAGGAGACCAGGACCATGGGACCCCTTGTACCCGACGTCATAACGGACGAGCTGAACCTGGTGGTGGGCTTTCTGGCGGGACTCGCCTTCGGTTTCATTCTGGAGCAGGCCGGCTTCTCATCCTCCCGCCGCCTGACGGGCCTGTTCTACGGAACCGACTTCACAGTGCTCCGGGTCTTCTTCACCGCCGGGGTGACCGCCATGAGCGGCGTGGTGATCCTCGGCGCGGCGGGACTCCTGGACACCGACATCATCTACGTGAACCCCGCGTACATCCCCTCGGCCCTCGCGGGAGGGGCCGTCATGGGCGTCGGGTTCGTGGTGGGGGGCTACTGCCCCGGGACCGGCTTCTGCGGGGCGGCCATCGGAAAAGTGGATGCCATGGCGTTTGTGGCGGGGGCGTTTCTGGGCATCCCCCTCTTCGCCGAGGCCTTTCCGCTTCTCCGCAACCTCTACACGGCCGGCTCCCTGGGAGATATCACGGTGCCCCGGGTGCTCGGCATCCCGGCGGGAGTGTTCACCCTCTGCATGATCGCAGGCGCCGTGGGCGCATTTATGATCACCACCCGCATCGAGCGGCGGGTGAACCCTGCATCGGCCTCGCACGGGTGGAAGGCGGGGCTCCACCGTCTGGCCGCGGCGGGAGCCCTGGGGGTGGGTCTTCTGGCCGCCCTTCTTCCCGACTACAAGACCCGCATGATGGCATCGGCCGCCGAGGAACCCGCAGGCACCATCCGCCGGATGAGCCCCGACGAGCTGGCATTCCGCATCCTGGACGGGGATCCCGGCCTCCGGATTGTGGACGTGCGGGAAGAACCCCGCTCCGCCTTCCCCCTGCTTCCCCGGGCGGTGGCCATTCCGCCGGCGGAGATGTTCGCCCGCGAGTGGCGCCCCGTGCTGGGGCGGGCCCGCACCCGGAAGGTGATGGTTGCCGACCGGGAAGAGGAGGCGCTCGGGGCCGCGCTCCTGGCCCGCCGGCTCGGATACGAGGGCGTAGAGGTGCTGGCAGGGGGACTGGAGGCTTTTTCGAGGGAAATCCTCCACCCCGCTCCGCCGGGGGCGGCCGCCGGGCGCGGGGAGCTGGACAGGCAGCGGTTCCGGATGCGGGCGGGACCCCGCCTGGTCGCCCTGATCCGGGAACAGGGCTCCCCCCGGAAGACGGAACCCCGCACGAAGAAGATCACGGGGGGCTGCGGCATGTAGGACCGCGCGCGGCGCCCCCCTCCCAAGGAGACACCCCATGGAAGACGCCATCCTGCTCCACCGGATTCAGTTCGGGTTCACCGTGGCCTACCACTATCTGTTCCCCCAGCTCACCATGGGGCTCGGCCTCCTCATCGTGGTGCTCAAGTGGCTGGCCCTCCGGCGGAAGGAGGAGGCATACAACAGAAGCGCCCGCTTCTGGGGCCGGATCTTCGCGGTGAACTTCGCCATGGGGGTGGTGACGGGGATTCCCCTGGAGTTTCAGTTCGGAACCAACTGGGCTCGGTTCTCCACATTCGCCGGCGGCGTCATCGGACAGACCCTGGCCATGGAGGGGGTGTTCGCCTTCTTCCTGGAATCCGCCTTCCTGGGGCTCTTCATCTTCGGAGAGAAGAAGCTGGGACCCCGGGGCCACTTCCTTGCCGCCGTGGCGGTGTGGCTGGGCTCCTGGATCTCGGGTTTCTTCATCACGGCCACCAACGCCTGGATGCAGAACCCCGTTGCCTACGCGGCGGGGCCGCGGGGCGTGGAGCTCACCAGCTTCAGCGGCCTTCTGCTGAATCCCTGGGCCTGGTGGCAGTACCTCCACACGATGGCCGGATCGGTCACCACGGCCGCCTTTGTGATGAGCGCCGCGGGCGCCTACTATCTGCTGGCAAAGAAGGAGGAGACCTGCGGCAGGATATTCCTCCGCACCGGCATCAACGCCGGGATCATCGCCTGTCTGCTCGTGGCGCTCCCCACAGGGGACGCCCAGGGAAAGCTGGTGGCCGCCAAACAACCCGTCACCCTGGCCGCCATGGAAGGGCTCTTCCGCACACAGGAGGGGGCGGACCTGGTGTTGATCGGACAGCCCGACATGGAGAAGCTGCGTCTGGACAACCCGATCCACATCCCCCGGATGCTCAGTTTTCTCACCTACCACCGGTGGGATGCGGAGGTGAAGGGGCTGGACGCCTTCCCCCGGGAGGTCTGGCCCACCAACATCCCGCTTCTGTACTACAGCTACCACATCATGGTGGGGCTGGGGACCCTCTTCATCCTCCTCATGGCGGGCGCCCGGCTGATGCTCCGCAAGGGAAAGCTGTTCTCCGCGCGGCCGCTCCTCTGGGCGCTGATGCTGAGCTTCCCCTTCCCCTACATCGCCAACACGGCCGGATGGGCCACCGCCGAGCTGGGGCGGCAGCCCTGGCTGGTCTACAACCTGCTCCGGACAGTGGACGGGACCTCCCACATGGTCTCGGGGGGGAACACGCTGTTCACCCTGCTCGGCTTCGCGGGGATGTACCTGGTCATGGGAGTGCTCTTCATCATGCTGGTGATCCGGGAGATCGCGCACGGACCATCGGGCTCCCCCCACTGAACGAGCCGACCGAAGGAGAAAGGCCTTCCATGGAAATCTTCTGGTTCTGCGTTGTGGCTCTCATGCTCGTCGTGTACGTGGTGCTGGACGGGTTCGACCTGGGAGCGGGCATGATTCATCTCTGGGCCGCACGCACTGACGCGGAGCGGCGCACCGTGTTGAACGCCATCGGCCCTGTCTGGGACGGAAACGAGGTGTGGCTGCTGGCAGCCGGAGGGACTCTGTATTTCGCCTTCCCCCCCGTGTACGCCTCCGCCTTCAGCGGTTTCTACCTCCCCCTCATGATCGTGCTCTGGCTCCTCATGATGCGGGGGCTGGGCATCGAGCTCCGGCACCGGGTGCAGCATCCCCTCTGGAAGTCTTTCTGGGATACCGTGTTCTCGGCGGGGAGTGTGCTTCTGGCGGTCTTCTTCGGGGCCGCCCTGGGGAACCTCATCCGGGGGGTCCCGCTGGGAGAGGAAGGGTACTTCTTCGAGCCCCTCTGGACCACGTTCGCCCCCGGCCCCGAGCCGGGAGTGCTGGACTGGTTCACGGTGCTCATGGGGCTGGTGGCCGTCTGCGCCCTGCTGGCCCACGGGGCTCATTACATCGCCCTCAGAACGGAGGGTGATCTGCAACTCCGCGCGCGGAAGGCAGCCCGGTACGGCGCGGCGGGCCTGGCCCTGGGGTCCGCGGCGGGCCTGGCCGCTGCGGCCTCCCTCAGACCGGACCTCCGGGACAACTTCGCCGCCCACCCCTGGGGATGGATCTTCCCCCTCTGTGCCCTTGCGGGTCTGGCGGGTATGTTCTACTTTCAAGGGCGCGGACGGGACCGGGGGGCCTTTCTTTCCTCGGCGGCATTCATTGCGGGGGCCCTGGGAGCCACGGCATTCGGGATGTTCCCCGTCATGCTTCGGTCCGCGGCGGATGCCCGGCACCACCTGACGGTCTGGAACTCCGCCACCCACGCCTACGGCATGGAGACGGGACTCCTCTGGTGGATACCCGGCATCCTGCTCGCGGCTGGGTACTTTGCGGCCGTTTACTACCTGCACAGAGGGAAGCTGAAGCTCCCGGCGGAAGGAGAAGGATACTGAGACGCCCAAGGGAGCGGATGCACAACGCATGAAAATACTCCTGACGCTGTTGTTGCTTGCACGGGCCGCACCCACCCCCGCCCAGGCGCCCGACACTTCGGGCTCGGGCACGGCGCTCCTCAAGAGCCGGATCGCCTCCTCGGCCCTGGTCTCCATCCTCTCGAAGCTCCTCTCCCGGCAGATGGCCGCGGGGGGGCCCGTGAAGGCCATGCATGTCTGCGCCGACACGGCGCAGGCCCTGAGCGACCGGATTCAGAGGGAACAGCGGACCTCCATGCGGCGTGTCACGGAGCGGTGGAGGAACCCGTCCGACGCCCCCGACGCCTACGAGACCCGGATCCTGAGGCGGTTCGAGGCCGACCACCTGGAGCGGCGGCTGGATCCCGCCGCCGAGCACTTCGAGGTGGTGGAGGGTGATTCGGGGAGGGAGTTCCGCTACCTGAGACCCCTCTTCGTCCAGACACTCTGCCTGAGCTGCCACGGGGAGCGCTCCCGCATGAAAGACATGATCAACACCATCCTCCAGGAGCGCTATCCGGGAGACAGGGCCGTGGGCTACCGTGCGGGGGACTTCCGGGGAGCCGTCTCCATCCGGATCCCCCTGCCGCAGGGGAAACGCTGACCCCGAAGCCCCCCCGCTTGCATCTAACGAGTGCCACTTTCAAAGGAACCCGCATGGGAACAAAAACGGCTATTCTGAGGCAGATTCAGGGTATATCATTTGCCGCCAAGAGCGATTCCAACCACTGGGTATCCATGGACGGGCCTGAGGATTTCGGGGGGATGAACGCGGGGTCCCGCCCCAAGGAGCTGGTGCTCATGGCCCTGGCGGGCTGCACCGCCAGCGACGTGGTGACCATCCTGAAGAAGAAGCGCGTTCCCGTGGACGCATTCGAGATGAAGGTCACGGGCCGGGAACGGGAGGAGCACCCCAGGATCTTCACCGAGATCCACCTGGAGTACGTCTTCCACGGCGACAACATTTCCCCGGCGGATGTGGAGCGGGCCATCCAGCTTTCCACGTCCACCTATTGCTCCGTCTCCGCCATGCTGAAGCCGACGGTGACGATCACGCACTCCTACCGGATCGTCCCCTCCACGGGGGAGACGGCCTGAACGGAATCAGAAACCCAACCACCCACGAACAGGGGAGCTGCGGCCATGCCGACTTATGACTACCAGTGCCGGAAGTGCGGCACGGTGTATGACGTCTTTCACAAGGTACGCGAGGTTGCGGAGGACGTGCTCTGCCCCTCCTGCGGCGCGCGGGAGCATGTGCGGCTGCTCTCGGCTCCGAACGTGGCGAAGGGAGGACGCTCTTCCTCCGAACCCTCCGGCGGCTGTTCCCCCGAGTTCGGGGGATGCTGCGGAGGCGGCTCCTGCGGACTGAACTGAGAGCCCGCCCATGAGCGAAGGACAGATTCTGGCCTACGGGCTGCTGGGGCTGGCGCTCGTCTGGTATCTCCGCCGGCTCCTCCGGCTCCGCGCCGTGAGGCAGCACTCCCCCGCCGAAGCCGCCGTGCTGGTGCGGCAGAAGGACGGGGCGCTGCTTCTGGATGTGCGCACCGCCCGGGAACGGGAGCGGAGCTCCATCAAGGGATCCATCCACATCCCCCTCCACGAGCTGCGCCGCCGCTCAGAGGAGCTCGCCCGCCACAAGGGCCGTGAGATCATCTGTTTCTGCCAGACGGGGAGCAGGAGTCTCTCGGCCGCGGTGCTGCTCAGGCAACTGGGATACTCCGCATCCAACATGAGAGGAGGCATGGCCGAGTGGAACCTCACGGAACCACGCTGACGGCGTGGATGGTGCGGATCGGAGCGGTGGCCCTGGGGGCGGTGCTGGGATACGCCTTCTACAAGTTTGTGGGCTGCCGGACCGGGGCCTGCCCCATCACGAGCAACCCCTGGATGAGCACGCTCTACGGGGCGGTGCTGGGCGGCCTCGCCGCCTGGCGCTGACACACCGAAAGGACCCTTTATGCAATACGGCATTGCCACAACGGTGGACCTTCCCTTCGAGGAGGCGCTGGTGCGGGTGACCGAGGAGCTCCGGAAGGAGGAGTTCGGGGTGCTCACCACCATCGATGTGCAGGAGACCATGAAGAAGAAGCTGGGAGCGGACTTCCGGAAGTACGTGATCCTGGGGGCCTGCAACCCGCCCCTCGCCCTCCGGGCCCTCCAGGCGGAGGAGGAGCTGGGGCTCCTGCTTCCGTGCAACGTGATCGTCTATGAAAAGGAGGGCAGGACCGCCGTGGCCGCCTTCGACCCCATGGTCATGACGGCGGTGGTGGACAATCCCTCCCTCCGCCCGGTGGCCGAGCAGGTGCGTGCGCGGCTGGAGCGGGTGATCCGCGGCATGAGCTGATTCTCAACGAACACGCGAAAGGAACGGAGCCGTATGGCCGAGCATCTGACGAAGGATGAATTCCTGAAGAAGGTCTTCAACTACGAGGTTCACAAGGAGTGGAAGTTCGAGGGGGACCTCCCCTGCGTGGTGGACTTCTGGGCGCCCTGGTGCGGCCCGTGCCGGATGGTGGGACCCGTCATCGACGAGCTGTCCAGGGAGTACGAGGGGAAGGTCCGCTTCTACAAGGTCAACACCGACGAGGAGCAGGAGCTGGCGGGGGCGTTCGGCATCCGGAGCATCCCCTCCCTGCTGTTTGTTCCCACCTCGGGCCCCCCCAAGATGGCCGCGGGTGCCCTGGCCAAGCAGGCCTTGAAGCAGGCGGTGGAGGAGGAGCTGCTCGCCGGACCGGCGAACTGAGGCGCCTCCTCAGGACCCCGCCGCCCGGGCCTTCTCCTCCAGATAGGCGTGGATGGATTCGGCGGCAATCTTGCCGTCGCGCATCGCCAGGATCACCGTCGCCCCGCCTCTGGCCAGATCCCCTCCGGCGAAGATGCCGGAGCGGCTGGTCCCCTGGCGATCGTCCACCGCCACCACTCCCTTCTTTCCCGTGCGGAGCCCGGGCGTGGTGGCCTGAATGATGGGGTTGGGCTGCTGCCCGATGGCTTCGATCACCGTCTGTACATCCAGCACGAACTCCGAGCCCTCGACGGCCACGGGCCTGCACCGCCCCGACTCGTCCGGCTCCCCCAGGGCCATCTTCTGGCACTCCATGCCGCGCACCCACCCCTTTGCGTCCCCGAGGATCCGGACCGGATTGGTGAGAAGGTGGAACTCGATCCCCTCCTCCTCCGCATGGTGGATCTCCTCCTGCCGGGCCGGCATCTCCCGGCGGGAGCGCCGGTACACCAGGTAGGCCCGCTCCGCCCCCAGACGCTTGGAGGT
Source organism: Bacteroidota bacterium (assembly GCA_049587715.1). Classification (GTDB taxonomy): domain Bacteria; phylum Bacteroidota; class Ignavibacteria; order UBA10030; family UBA6906; genus JBAVEL01. Next base: position 20,777 of record JBAVEL010000017.1, on the reverse strand, counting down.
GCGCACGGCGTCCATGGCCGTGTTGCCCCCGCCGATGACGGCCACGGCCTTCCCCACCCGCACCGGGGTGTCGGCGTCGGGGAATCGGTAGGCCTTCATCAGGTTCACGCGGGTCAGGAACTCGTTGGCGGAGTAGACGCCGCTCAGGCTCTCCCCGGGAATGTCCATGAAGTTGGGGGTGCCGGCCCCCGTGGCCAGGTACAGGGCGCCGAACCCCCACTCGTCGAAGAGCTCGTCGATGGTGGCTGTGCGCCCCACCACGAAGTTTGTGTAGATCTCCACCCCCAGCTCCTGAACCCGCCCCACTTCCAGGTCCAGGATCTTCCGGGGAAGGCGGAACTCCGGAATCCCGTACCGCAACACTCCTCCCGTGGCATGGAGCGCCTCGAAGATGGAGACCCCGTATCCCAGCCGGGCCAGCTCGGCCGCGCAGGTGAGGCCCGAGGGTCCCGAGCCCACCACGGCCACCTTCCCGGGGCGCTTCGGCGCCGGCGGGGGGACCGTGTAGAGGTTGTGCTCGATCTCATAATCAGCCGCAAAACGCTCCAGCTTGCCGATGGCCACCGAGGGGTGCTTCTTCCCCATGGTACAGACCGCCTCGCACTGCTCCTCCTGCGGACAGACCCGCCCGCAGATGGCCGGCAGGTAGTTGGCCTCCCGGATCTTCCGAACGGCTCCCACAAAGTCCCTGGCCATCATGAGCTGGAGGAAGCTTCGGATGTCCACCCGCACGGGGCAGCCCTCGATGCAGACGGCGTTCTTGCACTCCAGGCAGCGCTGCACCTCCACCAGGGCCCGTTCCTCGTCCAGGCCGAAGGAGACCTCCTGGAAGTTGTGGGAGCGCTCCGACGGATCCTGCTCGATGGACTCCTGCCGGGGGATCTTCATTCTCTCCGACGGCTTCAGCGCGTGGGGCGTGGTCATGCGGGAAGCTCCTTCTGCAGACGGCACTCATGGTCTTTCAGAAGACGGTCCGCCACCATCTCCTCCTCCCGGTAGGTGCGGTTGCGCATGATGAGCTCATCGAAGTCCACCGTGTGCGCGTCGAACTCCGGCCCGTCCACGCAGGCAAACTTCATCCGGCCCCCCACGGTCACCCGGCACCCGCCGCACATCCCCGTCCCGTCGATCATGATGGCATTCAGACTGACAAGGGTCTTCACGCCCGTGCTGCGCGTGAGATCCGCCACCGCCCGCATCATGGGGAGCGGGCCGATGGCATAGACCGCGCCGATCGTCTCTTTCCCCCGCAGCAGCTCCGCCAGCGGATCGGTCACGATTCCCCGCCGTCCCCGGCTGCCGTCATCGGTGGTGACGATCACCTCCCGGGACACGCTTCCCATTTCCTCCTCCAGGATCACCAGCTCGTGTGTTCTTCCCCCGATGATGGCGATAATCGTGTTTCCCGCCTCCCGGAGTGCCCGCGCGATCGGAAGCAGCTCCGCGGTGCCCACCCCTCCGCCCACGCACACCACGATCCCGTGGTTCTCGATGGGGGTGGGGTTCCCCAGGGGCCCCACCACATCCGGCACGGCATCCCCCGCGTTCTTTGTCATGAGGAGCCGGGTGGTCTTTCCGATGGCCTGGACGATGAGGGTGATGGTGCCCGCTTCCGGATCCCCGTCCACGATCGTGAGGGGGATGCGCTCCCCCGACTCCACCACGCGGAGCATCACGAAGTTCCCGGCCCGGCGCTTCCGGGCGATGAACGGGGCCCTGAGGACGAACTTCCCGAGGGTGGGGGCGAGCATTTCCTTCTGCAGAATGGGGTACACGGTGCCTCCCCTGATGTGGGCCGGTTTTGGTCGCCCAAGAAGCTGCAAGCTGTATGCCACCACACGATTGCGCCATCCCCCGCGGGGGAGGGGTGCACACGGGGGTCTTCCCACCCCCAGCAAGGTTTTTCGCAAAGTTGGGAGGCCCTTGACTCCGTGGGCAAGTTCCCTATCTTGGCCTTCCGCGCCGGAGAGGGAACTCCTGTGCCGGCGCAAAGGAGAGGAGAGCCGCCATGCGCGTCGTCAAGCCCGAGCGCCTGAGGAAGGGGGACCTGGTGGGCATCGTGGCGCCCTCGGGGCCGGTGCTGGATACGGGGAAGGTGGAGCGGGGAGTGCGCTACCTGGAGCGGCTGGGGTACCGGGTGGCGGTGGGACGCCACACCTGCAGGGTGCACGGTTATCTGGCGGGGGGAGACGAGGAGCGGGCAGAGGACCTGCACGCCATGTTCGCCGACGGAAGAGTCAGGGCCGTCATGGCGCTCCGCGGAGGGTACGGAGCGGGGCGCCTCCTCCGGCTTCTCGACTGGCGGCTCCTTGCGCGCAATCCCAAGATCCTGGTGGGCTTCAGCGACCTCACCGCCCTTCAGCTTGCCCTCTGGAGGAAGTGCCATCTCGTGACATTCCACGGACCGATGCTGGTCTCGGACCTTGCCGGCTCCCCCGATCGCGCCACGGAGGAATCCCTCTGGCGGATGCTCACCTCGGGAAGGAGACCGGGTCTCCTCCGCCTTCCCCCGTCGAGCCGTCCCACCCCTCTCCACGGCGGGCGCACGGCAGGACGGCTCATCGGGGGAAACCTCTCCCTCCTTGTTTCCCTCCTCGGGACTCCGTTCATGCCCCGCCTGGGGGATGCCATTCTCTTCTTCGAGGAGGTGGGGGAGGAGCCCTACCGGATCGACCGGATGCTCAACCACCTTGCCACGGCGGGGGTCCTGGCTCGGGCACGGGGATGTCTGGCGGGCCGCTTCACCGACTGCTCGCCCCGCGACAGGACCCGTCCCAGCCTGAGTCTGGAGGATGTCCTGGCCGAGACGGCCTCCCGGCTGGGAGTGCCGTTCCTCTCCGGGCTCCCCTTCGGGCACATCCGCACCAAGATCACCCTCCCCATCGGCATCACCGCACGGATGGACGCCGGCCGGGGGAAGCTGGAGCTCCTGGAGGCGGCCGTCTCCTGAGTGCCCGATACCCCGGTTTTGTTGACTCTCTTTGGAATTCCTCTTAACTTTGCGAGTCCATGAGGCCCCTAAGTTGTTGACTCGCTTGCTGCATCTGGCGGTCCTGGGATCGGGCCGCGGGTCCAACTTCGGTGCGATTCTGGAGGCGATGCACGGGGGGACTCTCCCCGGGGTGCGGGTCTCTCTGGTCATGAGCAACAACTCGGGGGCGGGCATCCTGGAGACGGCGCGCACACACGGGATCCCCGCCCTGCATCTGAGCCGCGCATCCTGCGGAGGCGAGCAGGAGCTCTGGGACCGGACCCTTCGGGAACTCGCCTCCCGGGAGATCGACCTTGTGATCCTGGCCGGCTACATGAAGAAGCTTCCCCCGCGGCTGGTGGAGGCATACCGCGGCCGGATCCTGAACATTCATCCGGCGCTCCTTCCCCGCTTCGGAGGGGAGGGAATGTACGGGATCCGCGTGCACGAGGCGGTGCTGGCCTCGGGAGAGAAGTTCTCGGGAGCGACGGTGCACGTGGTGGACGAGTCGTACGATCACGGCCCCGTTCTTCTCCAGCGCACGGTGCCCGTGCTGCCCCAGGACACTCCCGAGACGCTGGCATCCAGAGTGCTGGAGGCGGAGCACCTGCTCTATCCGGAGGCGATACGGATGGCGGCACAACGCCTGGCGGCGGGCTGCGAAGCCGCATCCGGCCCGACATAACCAGGAGCATCCGTGCCCCGCATTCGGCGAGCCCTCATCAGCGTTTCCGACAAGACCGGCGTGGTGGCCTTCGCCCGGGAGCTTGCGGCCCGGGGCGTGGAGATCATCTCCACGGGCGGCACCTCCGAGGCGCTCCGCAAGGGGGGCGTGCCCCTCACCCCCGTGGCGGAACTCACCGGGTTCCCCGAGATCCTGGACGGGCGCGTGAAGACCCTCCACCCCCGGATCCATGCCGGGCTCCTGGCCGTGGGGGACAATCCCCGGCACATGGCCGAGCTGGAGCGGCACGGCATCCTCCCCATCGACCTTCTGGCGGTGAACCTCTATCCGTTCCGGCAGACCGTGGAGCGGCCGGGCGTGACACTCCCGGATGCCCTCGAGCAGATAGACATCGGCGGGCCCGCCATGCTGCGGGCTGCGGCCAAGAACTGCCGGCACAAGGCCGTGATCGTGGACCCCGCCCGGTACGGGTCCATCCTGGAGGAGATGACCCGGGAGGAGGGATCGGTCTCGGAGGCCACCTGCTTCGCCCTTGCCCGGGAGGTGTTCGCGCACACCGCCGGGTATGACGCCTTCATTTCCCGGTACCTGGAGGGGGCGGGGCGCGATGCGGACACCCTCCCCGGCTGCCTTCATGTCAGGTTTCCGAAGGAGCAGGATCTCCGCTACGGGGAGAACCCGCATCAGCGGGGTGCGCTCTACGGCGAGTTCGGATCCGTTTTCCGGAAGCTGCACGGGAAGGAGCTTTCCTTCAACAATATCGCCGACATCGCGGCGGCGGCTCTTCTGGCCCGGGATTTCCAGGAACCCGCCGTCGCCATCATCAAACATACGAACCCCTGCGGCGTGGGATCCGGCGCCTCCATCGCGGAGGCCTTCGAGAAGGCCCTCGCCTGCGACCCCGTATCGGCCTTCGGCGGGGTGATTGCATGCAACCGCCCGCTGGATGCGGCGGCCGCGCGGCGGATGAACGATCTCTTCACGGAGGTGATCCTGGCTCCCGACTTCGAGGAGGAGGCGCTGGCCCTCCTCGGGAAGAAGAAGGACCGGCGGCTTGTGCGCGTGGTGAGGGACCCGGCCTCCGATCAGGGCCTTGAGATGCGCACCGTGCCGGGGGGAGTGCTGGTGCAGGAGCCCGACCGGACCCTCCTCAGGAAGGAGGATCTCCGCGTGGTGACGCGCAGGCATCCCGGCGAGGAGGAGACATCCGCCCTGCTGTTCGGCTGGCGGGTGGTCCGCCATGTCAAGTCCAATGCAATCGTCTATGCCCGCGGGGACCGCACGGTGGGGATCGGGGCCGGACAGATGTCCCGGGTGGATTCCGCCCGCATTGCCGCCCGGAAAGCGGCCGATGCCGGGCTGGAGCTCAGGGGCACGGCGGCGGCCTCCGACGCCTTCTTCCCCTTCGCCGACGGGCTTCTGGAGGCGGTGCGGGCGGGCTCCACGGCCGTGATTCAGCCGGGCGGCTCCGTGCGGGATCAGGAGGTGATTGCAGCCGCAGACGCACACGACATTGCGATGGTATTCACAGGCATCCGCCACTTCAAACACTGACTCCCCATGGGTCTTTTCTCCGTCTTCTCCGCCGACCTGGCCATCGACCTGGGCACGGCAAACACCCTGATCCACATGAAGGGGAAAGGGATCGTGCTGAACGAGCCCTCCATTGTGGCCTTCGACCGGAACACCAAGAAGATCGTGGCCATCGGACGGGAGGCGCAGGAGATGCTGGGGCGCACCCACCGCGACATCCGCACCATCCGTCCCATGAAGGACGGCGTGATCGCCGACTTCGAGATCGCCGAGGGAATGCTGCGGGAGTTCATCCGGAAGATCCACGCCAACTGGATGCCCAGCCGCCGGATCGTGATCTGCGTCCCGAGCGGCGTGACGGAGGTGGAGAAACGGGCCGTGCGGGATTCGGCGGAGCACGCGGGGGCCAAGGAGGTACACCTGATCGCCGAACCCATGGCCGCGGCCATCGGGGTGGGCCTGGACGTGGAGGCCCCCATCGGAAACATGATCGTGGATATCGGAGGCGGCACCACCGAGATTGCCGTCATCGCCCTCTCCGGCATCGTGAACGAGGAGTCCATCCGGATCGCCGGAGACGAGATGAACAACGCCATCGTCCAGTTCTTCAAGAAGAACCACAACATCCTGATCGGGGAGCGCACGGCCGAGGCCATCAAGTGCGAGGTTGGCTCGGCCATGCCCCTCAAGGAGGAGATCACCATCCGCGTGAAGGGACGGGACCTGGTCAACGGCATCCCCAAGACCACGGAGGCCAGCTCCCTGGAGATCCGGGAGTCCCTCGCCGAGTCCACCCAGGCCATCGTGGATGCGGTGAAGCTCACCCTGGAGCGGACCCCCCCCGAGCTGGCGGCCGACATCCTGGACCGGGGGATCATGCTGAGCGGCGGCGGGGCGCTCCTGAAGGGTCTGGACGAGAGACTCCGCCTCGAGACCAACCTCCCCGTGCACGTTTCGGAGGACCCCCTGACGGCGGTGGTGCGGGGCACGGGCAAGGTGCTGGAGAACCTGGCTCACTACTCCAAGGTCCTCATCAAGAGCAGGAGATACTGAGACTCCTTCCCGGATGCGGCGGCTGGCCGACATACTGATCGCCTTCAAGGAATACGTTCTTCTCTCCCTTTGCATCACTGCCTCCGTCTTCCTGCTGGCCGCCAGTGACAACTCGCAGATGCACCGCATCCGGGCCGTCACCATCGGGGGCCTGGGCCGGGCGCAGGACCTCCTGGGGTTCCTCCCCAACTATTTCAGTCTGCAGAACGAGAACAGGGCCCTCCGGGAGCTGAACGTGACCCTGGCCGACGAGGCGGCCCGGCTGCGGGAGGCGGGCCTGGAAAACGCGCGCCTGAGGCGCCTTCTGGGCCTGAAGGACCGGGACTCCCCCCGGGCCATCCCCGCCGAGGTCGTGGGAAAGAGCCTCCAGCTCCTCCGCAACACCGTGACCCTGAATGTGGGAACCGCCGACGGGGTCCGCCCCGGCATGCCCATCGTGACGGGGGAAGGCCTGGTGGGACGGGTGGTGGCCGCGGGAGAGGACTACTGCGTGGGGCAGATTCTCCTGAACACGGGATTCCGGGTGAGCGCCAAGGTGCAGAGGGGCAGGGTGGATGGCATCGTGGCCTGGGAAGGGGGAGACCGGCTCCTCCTCAAGAACGTGGCCAAGACCCTGGACGTGCAGCCCGGGGATGCCGTGATCACCTCGGAGTACAGCAGCCTCTTCCCCCCGGGGCTCCGGATCGGCCTTGTGCGGTCCACCTCGCAGGAGCCGGGAGCGCTCTTTCAGGATGTGGAGATAGAGCCCGCGGTGGACTTCTTCCGCCTGGAGGAGGCCTTCGTGCTGGAGCACAGCCCCGACTCGGGGCGGACGGCCCTGGAACAGGCCGCCCCGCGGTAGGCCCTCCATGCTCCGGCTCCTCCGCATCGCCGCCCTCTCGCTTGTCGCGGTTCTGATTCAGACCACGCTGCTGCCCTTTCTCTCCATCCGGGACATCGCCCCCGATCTGCTTCTGATATGGATCGCCTTTGTGGCGGTGCGGGACGGGCAGTTCGCCGCCATCCTGGCCGGGTTCCTTGCGGGGCTGGCCGTGGATGCCCTGGCGGGACCCGACGGGATGATGGGCCTTGCATCGCTCTCCCTCAGCACGGCGGGGTTCGCGGCGGGGCTCTTCTTCAACGAGAACAAGGTCGAGCAGACCCTGGGGGGATACACCTTTCTTCTGGTGGTGGCCGCGGCGGCGCTCCTGCACCACACCCTCCACTTTCTTATCTTCCTCCAGGGTTCGGGGGTGGGGGTGTGGCGGATCGTGCTTCTCTACGGCATCCCCTCGGCGGCCTACACCGTGGTGCTGGCCCTGATCCCCATGTTCGCCTTTGCGCGCATCTATCGCACCTGACCGTGGCCATTCAGGAGGACATCCATCTCTACCAGAGGCGCCGGACGCTCTACGGAGTGATCGGGGTGCTGTTCCTTCTCCTTCTGGGGCGGCTCTACCAGCTGCAGCTCCTCTACTCCGAGGAGTACGGAAAGAAGTCGGAGGAGAACAGCATCCGCACCATCCCCCGGGAGCCCGTGCGCGGCTATTTGTACGACCGCACGGGGCGGCTGGTGGTGGACAACCGCCCCGCCTTCACCGTGACCATCATGCCCTTCGAGTTCGACGTGCGAAACACCCACCGGCTGGCGGACATGCTGGGAATGGAAGAGGCGGACCTGCTGGACCGCCTGCGGCAGGGGGAGGCCTATTCCAGATTCCAGCCGGTGAAGGTGAAGCGGGATGTGGACTTCCGCACCCTTTCGGCGGTGGAGGAAAACCGGCAGACGCTCCCCGGCGTGGACTACCAGGTGGAGTCGAAGCGCTTCTACACCACGCGGGCCGTCGCCTCCCACATCCTGGGCTATACGAAAGAGGTCTCGGGAGGGCAGTTGCGGCAGCTCGGAGAGGGCTACACACAGGGGGACGTGGTGGGATCCGCCGGACTGGAGGGGCGCTACGAGCGGGCCCTGAGGGGAATCAAGGGGGCGGAGCTGAGCCTGGTGGACGTGCGGGGCCAGGTGGTGGGAAGCTTCGAGGGGGGACGGAACAACGTCCCCTCCGTGGAGGGGAACGATCTGTACCTCACCATGGACTTCGACCTGCAGGCCCTGGCCGAGTCGCTCTTCACCGGCCGGCGCGGGGCCCTGGTGGCCCTGGATCCCCGGGACGGGGGAATCCTGGCCCTCGTGAGCAAGCCGGACTACGACCTCTCCATCTTCAGCGGCGTGACCCCCCCCGAGGTGTGGCGGGGGCTGAACGCCGACCCCGAGCGCCCCCTCTTCAACCGGGCCACCCTCACCCGCTATCCGCCCGGCTCCACCTACAAGATGATACTGGCCGTCGCCGCTCTGGAACGGGGCGTGGTCTCGCCCGAGTGGCGGGTGCAGTGCGGGGGCTCGTTCCGGATGGGGAACAAGGTGTTCAAGGACCTGCACGTGCACGGATCGGTGAACATGACCGAGGCCATCCAGCGCTCCTGCAACGTCTATTTCTACAACCTCATGCTGAAGGTGGGGCTGGATGACTGGTCCCGGACGGGGGCGGAGTTCGGGTTCGGAAAGCCCACGGGCATCGACATTGCGGAGGAGAACCCGGGACTGCTTCCCAGTACCGCCTTCATGAACCGCCGCTACGGGGAGAAGGGGTGGACCAGGGGCTTCCTCCCCAGCCTGGGCATCGGCCAGGGAGAGCTGGGAGTCTCGCCCATCCAGATGGCCTGCTATGCCGCCGCCCTGGCAAACCGGGGACTCTCCCATCAGCCCCACGCCGTCTTTGCCGTGCGGGACAAGACAGGAGGCGGCATCGACACGGTGCGCTACGCCACACGGCGCATCCGCCTTGCGGAAAGGACCTGGGATGTGGTGCGGGAGGGGATGCGCCGTGTGGTCATGGAGCCCGGGGGCACGGCGGGGCTTGCGCGGGTGAGGGGGATCCAGGCGGCGGGAAAGACAGGCACCGCGCAGAACCCCCACGGCATCAAGGACCACTCCTGGTTCATCGGGTTCGCCCCCTACGAGAACCCCCGGATTGCCATCGCCGTGATGATGGAGAACGTGGGCTACGGGGGATCCTTCGCCGCCCCCATTGCGGGGATGTGCTTCGAGCAGTACCTCTACGGGCGCGTGGTGCGAAACGATCCCTCCTTCGACCCCGCCTCCACCCCCATGCGGCGCCTGGAGCAGAGGATTCCTCCCGCCCAGAGCCGCCCTGCGGGGTCCGCCCACGCGCCGGCCTCGGCGGGGAGGGCCCCATGATAGGATACCTGAAGGAGTATCTGGACATCCGGATGCTGGCCACGGTCCTGGGGCTCCTGGGATGCGGCCTTGTCTGCGTGTACAGCGCCACCTACGACGCGGGGGCCTCTGACATCCTCCGCCGCCAGCTTCTGTATGCCGCCGCGGGAACGGGCGTCATGCTGGCGGCCCTGCTGCTCCCGCCCCGGTTTCTGACCTTCATCTCCTACCCGGCGTATTTCGCCAGCATCCTGCTTCTGGTCTCCGTGCTTCTTCTGGGGAAAACCGTTTCAGGGTCCACGAGCTGGTTCAACCTGGGCGCCTTCAGGGTGCAGCCCTCGGAGTTCACCAAGATCACCACGGTGATGGCCCTGGCGGCCTTCCTCTCGGGGAGGGGAACCGAACTGGGGAGCTTCCGGAACCTTGCCATCGCCTCGGGCATCGTGCTGCTGCCCGTGGCCCTCATCATGAAACAGCCCGACACGGGCACGGCCATCATCTATCTGGCGATGTTCATCCCCCTCCTCTACTGGGGAGGAGCCGGGCGCTTCACCCTGCTTGCCATCGCCGCCCCCTGCGTGGCGGCGCTCACGGCCCTGGTGGGGATCACGCCGTTTCTGATCGCCGTGACCGTTCTGGGGATCCTGATCTACCTGATGAAGGAGCACCGGATCGCGGCGGCCGCCGTGTTTTCGTTTTCCGTGCTCATCGGCATATCGGTGCAGACCGTGTACAACGGGCTCAAGCCCTACCAGCAGAAGCGGATCGACACATTCCTGAACCCCGGCGCCGATCCCCTGGGAGCGGGATACAACGTGCTCCAGTCCAAGGTGGCCATCGGCTCGGGAGGGCTCTTCGGGAAGGGATACCTGAAGGGAACCCAGACACAGCTCAACTTCATCCCCGAGCAGTGGACCGACTTCATCTTCTGCGTGCCGGGAGAGGAGTTCGGGTTTGTGGGGGCGACGCTGGTGCTGGCGCTCTTCTTCCTCTTTCTGACACGGGGGGTGTGGCTGGGCTCGGCGGTGAAGACCCGCTACGGGAGCGTCCTGGCCATCGGACTCACATCCGTGATCGGAGCCCATGTCTTCATCAATATCGGGATGGCGGTGGGACTCCTCCCCGTGATCGGGGTGCCGCTTCCCTTCATGAGTTACGGGGGAAGCGCCCTGCTCACCAACATGGCGGCGGTGGGGCTGCTCTTGAACCTCTATGCGCATAGAAAAGAACACTGAGATCCCCTTAGTCACGACCACTGCCTACAATCTGAAGCCATCCCCATGAAACGAAAGACCCTGAAGACCCGACGCCCCGCGCCCCGCGCCCAGGCAGCGCTTCCCGCACTGGAAGTCCCCCCCGAACGGCTCCGCTGGCACTGCCTCCCCGAGAAACTCGGCATCCGCACCACGGACCAGGTGCAGCCCGCACGGGAGATCATCGGACAGGACCGGGCCCTGAGGGCCCTGCGGCTCGGACTGGAGATGCACCACCAGGGATACAACATCTTCGTGACGGGGGTCTCGGGCACGGGCCGCACCACCACCATCAAGCGCCTGCTGCATGAGTTCGAGACGCTCCAGACCCCGCTCACAGACAAATGCTACGTGCACAACTTCCGGGACCCGGACAGTCCGCGCATCGTGGTGCTCCCGGCGGGAAAGGGCGCGGCCTTCAAGAAGGACATGGAGACATTTCTGGCGGAGCTTCAGAAATCCATCCCCGCCGCCTTCGAGAGCCGGCGCTACCAGGAGCAGCGCAAGAGTACCCTGGAGCATTTCCAGGGCAGGCAGCGGAGCGTGCTGAAGGATTTTGAGCGGAAGGTGAAGGAGAAGGGTTTCGAGGTGGTGCAGATTCAGGCGGGGGCGGGCAGCCGCCCCGAGATCGCTCCCGTGATGGACGGCTCCCCCGTGAGCACCGACCAGTTGCAGGCGAAGGTGGACGCGGGCGAGATGAGCCAGGAGGACATGGCCAAGATGCTGGCCGAGCAGGCCAATCTGGAAGGCCAGATGGAACTTGTGATGCGGGAGATGAAGAACATCGAGCGGAAGGCCAAGCGCTCGATGGAGGAGCTGAACAACCGCATCCTGGAGCCGATCGTGGAGGAGCTCATCGCCGACCTGGAGGCGAAGCACAACGTCCCCGCGGTGCATGAGTTCCTGCAGGAGGTGAAGAAGGACGTGCGGGAGCATCCCCAGCGGTTCCATGTGAAGGAGGAATCCCCCCAGCCCGCCATCCTGGGGATGCCCTTCCAGAGGGAGGAGGATGCATTCACCGAGTACCAGGTGAACCTGCTGGTGGACAACGGCCAGAGCCGCGGGGCGCCCGTTCTGATTGAGACAAACCCCCGCTACAAGAACCTCTTCGGCACGATCGAGCGCGTGGTGGACCGGAACGGCGTCTGGCGCACCGACTTCACGCAGATCCGGGCCGGTTCCCTTCTGAAGGCCGACGGGGGCTATCTGGTGGTGAACGCGCTGGACGCCCTGGTGGAGCCCGGCGTGTGGAACACGCTCAAGCGGGTGCTCCGGAACCGGCAGATCGAGATCCAGCCCCTGGAATCGGGCCTCTTCGGCGCCACCTCCGCCCTCAAGCCCGAACCCGTGAAACTGGATGTGAAGGTGATCATGATCGGGGAGGCGCACATCTACCACCTTCTGTTCGGCCTGGACGACGATTTCAAGAAGGTCTTCAAGATCAAGGCCGACTTCGACGTGGAGATGCCCAACGAAGAGAAGTCCATCACCAGCTACATCTCCTTCGTCAAGACGATCTGCGACGAGGAGAAGCTCCTGGGATTCGACGCCGCGGCCGTGGCGGAGGTGATCGAGTACGGGATAAGGCTCTCGGGGAGGCAGAACAAACTCTCCACACGGTTCGACCTTGTGGCAGACCTGCTCCGGGAGGCCAACTACTGGGCGGTGAAGGAGGGGGCCCGCCAGGCGGGCCGGAACCACGTGCGCAAGGCGATCGAGGAACGGATGGAGAGGGTGAAGCTCATCGAAGAGAAGATTCAGGAGATGATCGATGAGGGCTCCATCCTGATCGACACCCAGGGGAGCGTCATCGGGCAGGTGAACGGCCTCTCGGTCTACGACCTGGGGGAGCACGCATTCGGCAAGCCCTCCCGCATCACGGCCAAGACCGCCATGGGAAAGGCGGGGATCATCAACATCGAGAGGGAGGTGGCTCTCTCCGGCCCCTCGCACGACAAGGGAGTGCTGATTCTCACGGGATACCTCAGGGGCATGTACGCGCAGACAAAGCCGCTGGTGCTGAGCGCCAGCATCGCCTTCGAGCAGTCCTATGCGGGTGTGGACGGAGACAGCGCATCCTCCACCGAGATCTACGCCCTGCTTTCTTCCCTTGCGGGAGTCCCCCTCCGGCAGGACCTCGCGGTGACGGGCTCCGTCAACCAGCACGGGCAGATCCAGCCCATCGGCGGGGTGAACCTCAAGATCGAGGGGTTCTTCGAGGTCTGCAAGGCCCGCGGGCTCACCGGCACCCAGGGTGTGCTCATCCCCGAGCAGAACGTGAAGGACCTGATGCTGCGGCATGAGGTGGTGGAGGCCGTCCGGGACGGCCAGTTCCACATCTACGCCGTGAAGACGGTGGACCAGGGCCTGGAGCTCCTCACCCGAAAACCCGCCGGGAAACGCCTGGACGGGGGCCGCTTCACGCCGGGGAGCATCCACGCCCTGGCGGATACCCGCCTGGCCGAGTACGCACGGGCGAATAAGAGGTTCGGGGGGTAAGGGGGGCGGGGAACACCCCTCCCCCCCCCATCGGCTTTCCGCAAAATCCTGTTGCTTTTCTCTACGCCATCCCCTACCTTCCCCATGGGGTCCCACCCGGCCATCGGACCCGTGCATCTCTGCTTTCCCCGTTCCACCTGAGCTCCTTGTTCTCCGTTTCAGGAGTACCGTCAGAGTAGCCACTCTTCCCCCGGAGGAGTATGGGAAATGCCCGTCTGTTCCAGAGCGGAACAGACCGTTTCGCTCTGAAGGTCCCGTACGACGAGACACTCCTCCCTCAGCTCCGCAGAGTGGAGGGAGCCCGCTGGATGCCGGCAATCCGGTCGTGGACTTTCCCGCTCGAGACCGCGACGCTCCGGCGCGTGCTGGCCATCCTCCCGGATCACCATCCTGTGCTGGACACACAACTCACGGCGCGCCTCGCCCGGGTAACGGACCACACCCCCCTCCCTTTTCAGAAACCCGTTCCGGCGGCATCCCCTTCCAGGACGGGGGATGTGATAGAGCTCCTCGAGAAGGAGATGCGGCTCCGGAACTACAGCCACAGAACCATCAAGGCCTACCGGAGCTGCATCCGGTCCCTGCTGAAACGCCTGCACACCGAGGACCCCGGCGGCATTCCGCCCGAGGAACTGCGCCGCTACCTGCTCGGGCTGGTGGATGAGGGAATGTCCGCCGCCTATCTCAATCAGGTCATCAACGCCCTGCGCTTCCTTTACGTGGAGGTCCTGCACAGGCCTCTTGCCCTCGCGGAGATTCCGCGGCCGCGCAAAGACCACAAACTCCCCACCGTGTTGAGCCTTCTCGAAGTGAAGGCCATCCTGGAGGCGGCGGGCAATATCAAGCACCGCTGTCTCCTGATGCTGGTCTACTCCGCCGGGCTGCGGGTGGGAGAGGTGGTCCGCCTGAGGAAGGAAGACCTGGACGGGGACCGCATGATGATACACGTGCGGGGCGGCAAGGGAAGGAAGGACCGCTACACGATCCTCTCCCCCGCTGTGTGGGAGCTCGTGGAGGAGTACATCATGCGGCAGACACCCCGCGCATTCCTGTTCGAGGGTCAGGGGGGCGAACGTCCGTACAGCATCCGGAGCGCGCAGAAGGTGTTTGAGACCGCGGCCGCGGCCGCCGGCATCCGGAAGCACGTCTCCATCCATTCCCTGAGGCACGCGTTCGCCACGCATCTGCTGGAGCAGGGAACCGATCTGCGCTTCATCCAGGAGCTGCTCGGCCATGCCAGCTCCAAGACCACGGAGATCTACACGCACGTAAGCAAGAGGAGCCTGGAAGCGATCCGAAGCCCCGTGGAGGCGATCCTCCCGGGAGACGGAGAGAGGAGCCCCGCCGAGAGAGGCCGCACACAGGGAAAGATGCGGCAGCCGGGCCCCTGGGCCAGCTCTTTCAGCCGAGCCGATGGGGAGCAGGAGGAGGAAGTCTGAGTCTGAGCCTGAGCCTGCGCCCTCGGAGACGGCGGCAGGGGCCGCCCCGCTCACGGCGGGGGGAGGGTCGAGCGCCCCGCGAGGCATCCGGCCTTCACCCCGGTGGATCCCTCGGCGGGCGGAGCGACCTAGCCCAGACCCCGCGTGCGGGTAGCGCCCCAGACCTCCTGTTTCTTCGGGCCGGGAAAACAGTCGGAGGTGGGCAGGCCTGAGGAGGCCCCCCCCTCCACCATGAAAGGAATACACGCAACCTCATGCGTCATTTCCTCCCCACGGGAGGCATAAACGCACCTTTGAGTACATGAATCCCCTAGTTAGAGCGTCATGGCCGCCCGCCGCAGACGATTGCTTAGGGGGATGATGAAGCGCTTGGGTCCCTGGGTGTCTGAGGAATGAGATCCAAACCGGCCTTTCCGCGCACCCAGAAGTGCAAAGACGGATCAACGTCACGGGCGGCGATAATGGCTCTTATCCGAGTATCCGGCGGAGCCGCAGAGGGATCGCAAACTTGCCCGCAAGACGGCCCAGACTCCCCTGCTCTTGCCACCCGGGATCGTGGGTCGGTTGGGGTGTCGTACTACACAGACATCACGGGACGTTTGGGACAGAGATCGGCTCAGAAAGGAATCCTGGCGTTCAGAGGAGGGCGGGCGTCCACGACCGCCTAACTATCGCGGCCACGACGTTCCCTCATCTGAGAAGTCGAGGGAAGCTCCACAGATTGCGTTATGAAGGGGGGTCTCTCGCCCCGCGAGGGTTGCGAAGCGGTTGGTGAGAGTCAGTCGCCACTTCCACTGATAGGGGGTGCGTGGCCGCTCCGACGTTATGCGCCATGCAGCCGAACCCACGACAACCAATGGATGACATACTGGACATGAACACACTAAACTTGGACTCACTCATGAAGAATCTCTCTCTCGCCGCAATCTTGCTCCTGGCAATATCTATTGCCCAATCTCAAGAACGCCCCAGAGATGTAGAAGAGGTTAGAGATTTCTCTTGGGGTACCACCTTTGCGATGATTGCTCAGCATTTTGCAGGAGACGAACGATTCGAAGCGCTGGGAAACAAGAATCGCCCTGAATATTCTTGTATCTATCGAGACGATGAGATTCTTGATACCCACGCTGATGTCTTTTTCAGATTCATCAACGATTCTCTTCAAAGCATCAGTCTCGGATTTCCAGAGTATTCTGACCCAGAGCCGAACGACCGACTTTTTTCCCGAGTAGAGGGGGCCATGGTAGCAAAATACGGTCGTCCAAACGAAGAAAGCAAGTACGGGGAAGAAAGGTGCAAATGGGTCTTCAAGTCTACAACGATACGCCCGCAGAGTATTGCTACACTCAAATTCTACACAGGATTGCCCATCTACCACATTCGTGTCGATTACGAGTCGACACGCTACGTAAAGCAAAAGAGAACGGAACAACTCGATGAAGAGGAGCGTGCCAAAGAGATCTCCAAACAACGCAAGCAAGGACTGATTGAAGAAGGAAAGAAACAGAACAAGAAATTCTAAAAGCATAATTGAAAGGACTATTTCAATGATTGATCCCGAAGAAGTCCGCCCGAACACTTTTCCCGATCATCTTGTGATCTACAACGATGGAGCCTTTTCCATTTCCTACGGGACTTACGATGGAGGTGAGAGGTGCCTTGCCATGCGCTGGAATGGTGAAACTGGCGATGCAATCGGTTTTCCACAATCTCACGGCAAACCCGTCTGGTTTGCCCTTCCAAGCGACTTCTCAATCCCCATCGTGAGGTCGATACTTGCAACTCCACATTCAAATGATCAGAATATTCTCAGAGTCTTGCAGGAGTTACGAAGAGGACGCCAATGACTGACGCACACTCAACAAGCCAACAGCCTTTCAGATTCATGCTTCTCCTGCTTTCCATCGCATTCGTTTTTCACGAGGCTGACGCCCAAGCTCTCTATGTAACAAACGATGGATATTTGGCCTCCACCAACAAAGAGCTATTGAAAAGAGCCACCGAATTACTCGATGATGACGAAGCCTTTGCGCAGTTCCTTCAGGACAACTATCCTGACCTCTTTCAGCTCAAGAAAGGAATTGAAGTCTATCTTGTTGATACCGATTGGGGCTATGTGAAGGTGCGGCCAAAGAGACAGAGTACTGAGATCTGGACTTATCGTGAAGCGGTTTCGCCAAAGCGACCGAAGCGACCCAAGAAGTAATCGGCTGCACGGCGCATAACACCCCCAACAACGACGCTCCCTCATTTGATAGGCGATGATGAAACTCAATGAAAGGCAAATGGAGGTCGCTCCATGCCGCACTCATTTGTAGAAAAGCGTGGAGTGCGGCACGGCGTTGTTGGGCGAGACTGCTTGCTCAATGTCAAGCCCCGTCTTGAGCTTGTATCGGGTTCAGGCGTCGGCAGCTTGGCGTGCTGTGTTGTTTCTGATCTGATTCTGCCAAACGGTCTCCGTCGGGACGAAGTGGTCCCTCGGCACGAAGCCGAACATTCGCACGAGGGGACGCTGGTTCTCCCGGCGGTCGTGGTGTTCAAACTGAACTTGCTTTCGTCGGCTGCTGAGCGATGTCAGGCCGACTCATTTTCTGATTCGTTCTGAACACAGCCGGGAGACGCCCGGAGAGGATCAGTTAGTCGAGATGTCTCCACTTACCGCGGAGACTCTCCAGCGGCAATAAGCGCTCCGGGCGTCCCGGCATCTGTGATGCTCTGGTGTGTGTGCGCACGTCCGACTCCGCACAGGTGATGACACTGGCGCATGGGGATGTTCAGGCTGCAGTCTTGCGCTGAGCCTTCAGTTGTCGATACTTCTCCTCCAGTTCTTTGAGTTCGGGGAGCACCTCCGGCCGTGTCCGGTACGGACTCTGGTGCTTTTCCATCGCCATGATCAACTGCAGAAGCTGAGGAATCGAGGCCACAACGTTCTTGACATGCTTCCGCCGCTTGAGCTGCCTGCGGAGGTATTTCACGCGTACCTCCGGTACCCGCTTGGAGGTCTCCTCAGCCATCTTGTAGAGGATCCACCGGAGCCGGCTGTTGCCGATCGAGGAGATGTGCCGGGTGCCCGAGTACCGCCCCGAGTCGAACAGACGCAGGTTCAGCCCGGCGAGTTTCTCCAGGTGCTTGTAGTGGGTGAAGCGTGAGAGGTCCTGGACCTCGGCAAGGAACAGAGCAGCAAGGCGTTTACCGACTCCGGAGAGGCTTCTGAGGCGCTCATACGGGGGCAGTTGCTCTGCACGCACGACAAGCTCACGGAGGAGTCCTGAGAGCTGTTGTTCTGCCGTCTCGATGAGCGCAAGGAAGGCATCCAGGCTCTTGCGGTCTGCCAGACGCTCGTCGGAACGGCGGGTGACGCCGATGGATGTGGCAGCCGCCTTCTGCAGTTCTTCAAGGGTTGCTCTGCCGCATTGACGGCGGGAGATCCGGCTGATGAGAGCGGCTTCGCTCCGGATGTCCATGGCGAGGAACTCGTCGGGGAACAGATACTTCTTCAGGAGATGGACGGCCGTATCCCTCTGCGGCAGGAGGATACGGGGGAACTCGGGGAACAGACGGTCGAGCAAGGCGTGCACACGAGCCCGGTTCTGAGCCAGGTCCTTGCGGAGCTTGTCGTAGGTGATCGCCATCTGGTGCATGGCACTCTGTTCGGCGGGGAAATGCTCATAGGGCTGGAACGCTCCCCGCTGGGCGACTGTGGCAACCAGGTATGCGTCCTTGGGATCTGTCCGGGAGAACTCCATGCTGAGGATGGGCCGGGCATGGTGGGTACTCAGGGGTGAGACCAGGAGCACGGTGTAGCCCCGGTTGTACAGAAAGAAGGCAAGAGTCTCCCAGAGGTTGCAGGCCGTCTCGATGGCGAACACCAGACAGGCCGGTTCCCAGGATTTCAGTATCTTTGAGAGACCACGCCAGAGGGTCTCGCCATAGCCGGTGGAGCTGACCGGGAAGGAGAACGAGCCTCCCATCTGGCTCCCATGACAGTCAACGACGGCTGCCTGGTGTTTGTCCTTGGACGGGTCGATGCCGACGACGATCTTGCCGGCAAGCAGTTCCCGGTTGTGTTGAAGACGAAGATGGTTCATGGTGTGCCTCCACGGTTGAGTGACGGGACAGTATCACTCCGGAACATGAGCAGGCAGACCGAGCAATGCAAGCGGCGGGGCCGTCACCACCGGTCCAAGTGCCGGGAGAGAGATCTCAGCCCCGGGGCGTCAGGACATATGCCTTCGGGCACGAGAATCCAGTTCTCTGGAGCGCCGATCTCTGGGTGGGACGCCCCGCCGCTTCGCTTTCCCTCCAACGCAACATAGAAATCGTTAGGCGCCACCACCTTTCCGAAAGTGACCTGTGAAACGAGAAACGCGCAATCTCCTCTCGAAGGCAACCGACTCGGTGTTGTTGTCGATTGAACACTTCAATCGGCCTTGGGACAGGGGGAGACATGAGGCCGTCTTGGTCTTACTCGACAGGTCATTTGAGCTACTGCTCAAATCGGTCATTGTTCACCGCAGTGGTCGCATTCGAGAACGAAGGGCCAAGGAGACCATTGGTTTTGATTCCTGCGTTCGCAAGTGCGTTAGTGATCCTCACATCAAGTGCCTAAGCGAAGAAGAGGCTCTTACGATTCAGATCATAAATAGCCTGCGCGACGCTGCTCAACACTATATCGTCGAGGTATCAGAACAGCAGCTGTATATTTACACCCAATCAGCTTTAACACTCTTTGACAAAATCCTCAGAGAAGTGTTTCGGAGGAAACTCGTTGACTATCTGCCTGAGCGCGTTTTGCCGGTATCCTCCTCTCCTCCCGCCGATTTTGCGAGCTTGATGACTGTCGAACTTGATGACATCAAGCGATTGCTCGCCCCGAATTCACGTCGACGATTTGAGGCTCGGGCCAAACTACGCTCTTTTGCCATCATTGAGGCTTCATTAGGGGGGAGCCGTTTCCAACCGAGCGAAGCTGAGTTGGAAAAACTAGCACAGCGTATTGCGAAGGGCGATACTTGGCACGACATCTTCCCAGGAATCAAGCGGCTCGCCTTCAATGCGGACGATGACGGTTTGAGTGTCTCGCTGAGAATCACCAAGTCTCGTGGCGAACCGGTGCACCTCGTACCTGAAGGAACACCTGGGGCCACGGTCGTTGCGGTGAAGCGAGTTGACGAACTCAGCTTCTATTCACTGAATCTCACTGCCCTCGCGGCAAAGGTCGGCCTCTCCTCGCCGAGGACACTCGCCGTAATCAAGGAATTGAAACTTATTCCCAATCCCGAGTTCTACAAGGAATTTGTGATCGGGAAGATGCAACTCAAGCGATACAGTCCCAAATCAATAGACCACATCAAGAAGGCACTCCCGAGTCTTAACATGGATGACATCTGGCAACGTCACCGACCTTCTGGCCGCAAGAAGGTAGGTGGCAGCTAACAACCAGCACCACCGTTCTCCAACAATG
The DNA here is from genome assembly GCA_049587715.1 of Bacteroidota bacterium. GTDB lineage: Bacteria > Bacteroidota > Ignavibacteria > UBA10030 > UBA6906 > JBAVEL01. Next base: position 666 of record JBAVEL010000017.1, on the reverse strand, counting down.
AGGAAACAGTATGCCTGACCCCAAAGTGGAGAAATACGACGAGATATTTCTTCCGGGTTCTCCCCTACTCAACAAGGACTACTTTTTTGGGAGAGAGCAGGAGAAGCTAGATCTACGCAACGCTCTTCGCCGAAGAGGACAGCATGCTATAGTAATCGGGCCAAGAGGGGTAGGAAAGACCTCACTGGTAAAGCAGATTCTCGAGGACCATGAGTTCAAGGGAATCTGGCGTACCTGTGACCCAACATCCTCCTTCAAGACCGTTTTCACGGATCTACTTGAAGACGCTGGCCTCGATTTGGGGTCCATTGAGGAGACCGATGAGGATACGAAAGAGGGTGAGGCTAAAGGGACGCCTTTCAATATTGGATTGAGCGGCAAGATGGTACATAAGCACTCTGAAAAACATACGCCGGCCTCAGGAGAGCTAACACCCTGGAGAGTATTCAAGGCATTGGAGTCACTAGCGGGTTGCTGAAAAACGCCGACGGGATATTTTCTTGACGCCGTCGGGAAGGCTGACAGTGTTCGTATATTTGTGCCGCACAGAAGAGGAGCTTGTTGATCGATGCGCGGCACGCAGAAGAAGCAAGGTTTGTTCTTTAGTTACGTGTCCCTGGAAGACCGGGTCCCGCAGGACCATCCGCTTCGGGCGATCCGGCGAGA
>JBAVEL010000016.1:0-54032 GCA_049587715.1 Bacteroidota bacterium | reverse complement strand
GGGTTGGCAGGTCTACACTATCCCCTTCACCGTGACGGGCTTCACCGGCACCGTCACCAATGCCCGGCTCCGGTTTGCGTTCAACGGCCTTGCCGCCGCGGGGGATGTGTACTTCCTGGATGATGTGTCGCTGGCCCCCGGCAGCGGCGCAACCGCCCCGGCCCTCATCACACAGGATCCCTCCCCCCGCACGGTGGAGGAGGGGCAGACCGCCGCATTCGCGGTGGCCGCCGCGGGCACACCCGCCCCCTCGTTCCAGTGGCAGAAGAACGGGGTGGATATTCCGGGAGCGGGCGGGGCCTCCTACACGACTCCTCCCGCCACGCTCGCGGACAACGGGGCCGCATTCCGCTGCATCGCATTCAACAGCACAGGGAGGGACACGAGCGCCGCCGCCATCCTCACGGTAACGCCCCTTCCCGCTGCAAACCTCGTGGCCAACCCCGGCTTTGAGTCGGGCACCGCCGGCTGGTCGTTTTACACGAACGGCACGGGGAGTTTCTCCGCGGTAGCGCCGGGCTTTGCCGGTTCACAGGCCGGACGCGTGCTGGTAACCATCCCCGGGACGAACGTCCAGCTCTACCAGTCGGGCATCACGCTGGGGAGCTCCGTCCGCTACCGCTTGAGCTTCGCCGCCTACTCCCCCTCGGGGCATGACCTTTCCGTGTACATCCACAAGCAGGCATCCCCGTTCACGAACTACGGCCTGAACGGTTTCACGGCGGACCTGACCCCGGCGTGGCAGACGTTCTCCGTCCTGTTCAACCCGGCCGGGTTCGCGGGCACCGTCACGGATGCACGCCTCCGGTTCTGGCTGGCTCCCTTCGCATCAGCGGGAGATGCGTACTTCATAGACAACGTGGTGCTGCAGCCGGCCCCCACCGAGGAACCTCCCTCCGGGACCTGGTCCCGGGGATCGGAGCCGGCGGAGCCGGTGCCGGCTGACTTCGCTCTCCGGGGTAACTACCCCAACCCGTTCAATCCATCCACCATGATTGAGTACTGGGTCCCCGAAGACGCCCATGTGCGGATGGCGGTCTTCAATGTCCTGGGCCAGGAGACGGCCCGGCTGATGGACGGAGCGCAGAGGGCGGGAGTCCACACGGTATCGTGGGACGGCAGAGACGCCCTCGGCGGGTCGGTGGGGAGCGGTGTCTATTTCCTCCGGATGCAGGCCACAACGGCTTCGGGAAGGGTCTTCTCGGCCCTCCAGAAGATGGTTCTGGCCAGGTAGCCTGCCCGGGGGCGGGGGGCGGCTTCGCCGCCCCCCGCCCTTCCTTCCCCTTTTCCCTTCTTTTTCCGACCCCGAGGGGGCCGGAACAGGCAACGGGTGATGTCACTCCGCCGGATGTCCGGCGAGTGACCGCCGTCACCCCTTCTCCCCCCCCGAGGTCGTACCCTTGAACAGACGGAGGAAGGTCCCTCGCGGGCCCGGGGTGAACTCCCGGGGCTGCCGGAGTGTTTAGGAATTCGAGGACCATCCGCGTATGCACCGGCAGGAGGTTCCCCAGGGAGTCATCCCTTCCCGGGGAGCACCTGACCTGCCGCAAGGGATGCCGATCACAGGGGGGCGGCGTCCCGCCGGGCTCTCCCCCTTACGTTGCAAAACCAAGACCATCGGGAGTTCTATTCCATGGCCGTATTGCGCATTCGTACCATTTCACGGCTGGCTCTGGGCGTTCTTTTTCTCCCGGCCCTCACGATGCAGACGGAAGCTCAGTTTCTCACATCCCCCCAGCCGGGGGATGTGTACAAGGAATTCAGCCGGGTGATGACGGCCACCACCGACGAGTGGCGGGTCACAGATCCGGGAGCGCTCCACAGCGGGGCGCAGCAGTTCAAACCGAATCCGGTGCTGAATCTCTCGATCGCGGACCTGGCGGGAGCCCTCCGGGCCGAGGTGGTCCTGGACATGAACGGCGGACATGTGGGAACCTCCGACCGCAGGTTCCGGTTCAACGGCAACGCGTGGATCACCATTCCCCCTCCGGGGCCGGGGAACGGCATCCCTGCCGGGGCTTCGGGCGTCTGCTACCTGCACGCCATGAATCCCGTGGTGCCCATCCCCTTGAGTCACCTCCGGACGGGAACAAACACATTCGAAGGTACGAGCGGCGGGCAAACCTGCTACAACTTCGCATGGGGGCAGTGGGGCTGGTACGGCATGATGGTGCGTGTCTATTATGACGCCAGCAAGGCCCGCCCCGGCGGGTCCATCACCTCCCCCTCCTCCAACAGTGCGTTCACAGGCAACCTCACCGTCACGGCGGACGCCCAGAGCGCCGTGGGGGTGAGCAGGGTGGATTTCTTCGCCTCCTACCAGGGTTACGACCCCGACGGAGACGGGGTGTACGGGGGCTACCAGTACAACTACCACCGTCTCAAGATCGACCCGCAGATGTCCACCCGGGAACACGTGGGGAGCGACCTGGCGGCCCCTTATCAGGCGGTCTGGAACACGGAGATGGTCCCCGACCAGATTGCGGGCACGGTGAAGCTGATTGCCCGCATCCGGGACAACAACGGCGTCTGGTTCGTCACGAACGAGGTCACGGGGCTCACCCTCCGGCGGGATTCGGTATCCGTGAAGCTTTACCCCGTCAGCAACATGCCCGAGTATTTCAACGTCCGGGCGACGCGCACGACGCGCACGGTCAACTTCACGATTCCCCCGTCCGACAGTCTCCCGCGCGCCCTCTCGGCGAAGCTCATCCTGAGGACCTGGAACGGGACGGACGCGGGCTCGGAACCCGCCGAGTCCCACTCCCTGAAGGTGAACTCCCACACGGTCCCCAACAGCTCCTTCGGACAGGACAACTTCTTCTCGCTGGACGTCATCGGCATTCCCGTCAGTGCGCTCCGGGCGGGATCCAATTCCATTACGTTCTATTACAATACGGTGCACCACGGGGCGGATGTCCTGTGGCCGGGACCCGCCCTGCTGGTGAAATACAACACCGAACCCCCCACGCCGCCGGCAATCACGGGACAACCCTCCGGCGCGGCGGTGTCCGAAGGCGGGACTGCCAGCTTCACCGTCTCTGCAGCCGGCTCCAAGCCCCTGCTCTACCAGTGGAGCAGAAACGGGGTGGACATTCCCGGCGCCTCCCTCCCCACATACACGACGCCTCCCCTGGTCTTCTCGGACAACGGCGCCGTGTTCACCTGCAGGGTGTCCAACACGGCGGGGGTCGCAACGAGCACAGGCGCCCTGCTGACGGTCATTCCGGTGCCGCCCAGGATCGGAATGCAGCCTGCCGGCCAGACGGTGGGCTCCGGCAGGACCGCCACCTTTCACGCGGCCGCCTCGGGATCGCTCCCCCTCACCTACCAGTGGCAGCGGAACGGCACCAACATCACCGGAGCCACGAATCCCTGGTACACCACGCCGGCTCTCGGCGGAACGGACAACGGGGCCATCTACCGATGCCTTGTCACCAATCCCGCCGGCACCGTCGCCACGGACAACGCAGCTCTCAGTGTGGCAGCGGGAACCCCTCCCTCGATGCTGGTCTCGGACGACTTCAACGCCGCCTCACTCAACGAGCGCCGCTGGCTTGTCCAGAACCCCGGCGTCCCCTCCACGCTCGGTCTCACGGGCGCGGGAACTCCGGCGGCCCTGCTGTCGGTGGGCATCCCCGCCGGCTCCGAACACGATCTCTGGACCGGGGTCAACACGGCACCCCGGATCATGCAGGCCGCCAACAACACCGACTTCGAGGTGGAGGTCAAATTCCAGTCCACGCTCTCCTCACAATATCAGATGCAGGGAGTCCTGGTGGAAGAGAACCCGGGCGCCTTCATCCGGTTCGATTTCGTGCGGCGAACTTCCGAGACGAGGATCTTCTCCGCGACGTTCCTGAACGGAATCCCAACGACCCGTTTCAATGCGGTCATACCTTCGGGGAACACCCTCTATCTGAGGGTCCGGAGGCAGGGGAACCTCTGGACCTCCACGTACTCGTACGACCGCGCGGTCTGGACGCTGGCGGGAAGCTACAGCCATACGCTCTCCGTGGGACGGGTGGGTGTGTTCTTTGGAAATGCCGGCGCACCCTCCCCCGCCTTCACGGGGCTTGCGGATTACTTCTTCAACACGGCATCCCCCGTGTTCCAGGAGGACGGAGCCCTGCTGGCTCCGGCCGTGGTTTCGCAGCCCGCCTCCATGGCCACATGGCCGGGAGGTGAGGCCTCCTTTGCGGTGGCGGCCGTGGGAACTCCTCCCCTTGCCTATCAATGGCGGCGGGATGGAACGGACATCCCGGGTGCGGTCTCCCTCACGTACGCGCTTCCCGGCGTCAGCCGGAGCGACAGCGGCAGCATGTTTCAGTGCGCGGTCAGGAACGGCGTGGGCGAAGCGCTCAGCAACCCCGCCCACCTCTCCGTGGGCCCCCACCCGTCGGGATTCGTTTCGGAGGACTTCAATGCCTTCGGCCTGGATCCCCGACGCTGGACCCTGGTGGACCCTCTGGCAGACGCGTTCCTGGCCATGACGGGCACCAATACACCCGATGCCCGTCTGTCGATCTCCGTGCCCGCGGGCGCGGAACACGACGCCTGGGTGAGCGGACTCAACGCCCCCCGGGTTCTGCAGGCGATCAACAACACCGATTTCGAGCTGGAGGCGAAGTTCGACTCGCCGCTCACGGAGGACTACCAGATCCAGGGTATTCTGATCCAGCAGGACGTGGACAATTATCTCCGGTTCGATTTCACGCGGGGACCCGGGGGAGTGGATGTCTTTGCGGGAGCCATCCTGAACGGAGTCCCCGCCAAGCAGATTGATCTCCCGGTGACCATCTCCGCCCCGGCCTATCTCCGCATCAGGCGGACGGGGGACCTCTGGACACAGTACTACTCCACCGACGGCGTGGCGTGGACTGCCGCCGGGTCGTTCACCTCCCGGCTTGCCGTATCGGCGGCGGGGCCGTTTGCGGGGAATGCCGGCACCAATCCTCCGGCCTTCACCGCCCTGGTGGACTACGTATTCCTCTCGCCCGAGCCGGTCGTCCCCGAAGACGGTGGAACAGCGCTGGACACATTCCCCCCCGTTCTGGCCTCCATTCACCCGATCCCGGGAGCCACCGGCTTCATGCTCACCTGGATCACGGATGAACCCACGCGGTCTGTCATCCAATACGGAACCACCCCGGCCTGCGAGCTGGGCTCCGTGGACCAGTCCGGGTTCGTCACCGCTCACGGGGCGGCTGTCTCTGGGCTCCAGCCCCAGACCCCGTACCACTTCCGGATCCGGGCATACGATGCCGCGGGCAATACGGCGGTCTCCCCCGTGCACCAGGTCCTCACGACCACGCCGACCCCTCCGGTCATCCAGATGTGGTACGGCAGGGAACAGACATTCGGACGGCTGGGGAACCCGGTTCCCCTGGTGAACATCCTGGGGAACGTGGAGGACGCAAACGGCGTGGCGTCTCTCGCCTACACCCTGAACGGAGGCCCTCCCCAGGCGCTCTCGGTCGGACCCGACCGCCGCCGTCTCTCCCGGAAGGGCGACTTCAACATGGATATCCCGTACGCCTCGCTCCTGGAGGGCCCCAACCGACTGATCATCACCGCCGTGGACAGCCAGTTCACCTCCGTTGCCGAGACCGTCACCGTGAACTATGTGCCGGGACGCTCCTGGGCCAGGGATTATACGGCGGACTGGACAACCGTCTCCCGGGTGGAGGATGCGGCCCAGATCCTGGACGGCTCCTGGGCCGTTCAAAACGGAGAGCTCCGGATTCTCCGTCCCGGCTATGACCGCCTGCTCTGCTTTGGTGAGCAGAACTGGGTGGACTACGAGGCGATGGTCTCGGTCACGGTGGATTCCCTCGATTCCACGGGATTCTCGGGATTCAGCGACGGTCCCTGCGTGGGATTCATCCTCCGCTGGCCGGGACACTCCGACCGCCCGGCGAGCGCCTCGGGATACCAGCCCAAGAGCGGGTTCCTCCCGCTGGGCGGCTTCGGGGCCCAGCACTGGCCCGTAAACGGAGGCCAGCGGGCCTTCCTGATCGGGGATGATCTGCGGTTGGGAGCTCAGAGCCAGACCAGCGTCATGAGGATGGGGGTGTCTTACACGCTGAAGATGAGGGTGCAGACCGTTCCCGGATCAGGCGGGCTCTACAGCTTCAAGATCTGGGAATCGGCCATGCCCGAGCCCTCCGCCTGGATGATCACGGACCAGGAGCCGCTCACAGCTCCGCAATCGGGCTCCCTGCTCCTCGTTGCGCACCACGTGCATGCCAGGTTCGGGACCCTCACCATACGGCCCCTCGAGACGGCATCCACCATCGTCTCCGACGACTTCAGCGGAGACACTCTCAACACGGCCCTCTGGCGTTTCGTGAACCCGCGGGGGGATGCCGTGGCGGAGATCCAGGGAACCGGGACACTGGAGGCGCGTCTTTCGATCGCCGTTCCCGGCGGGATCAAGCACGAAGCATGGTCCCCCGCCAACTCGGCCCCCCGGCTGATGCAGAGCGCCAACAACACCAGCTTCGAAGTGGAAGCGCGGTTCGAAACACCCGTCACCCAGGATATCCAGATGCACGGGATCCTGGCGGAACAGGACAGCGCCAACTACGTCCGGTTCGACTTCTCCACGGCCGGCACATCCACCCGCATGTTCGCGGGGACCATCATGAATGGAGTCGCCACTCCCCGGTTGAATCTGACCATCACTCCCGCGGATCCCCAGTACATGCGTGTGAGGCGGCTGGGGGATTCCTGGACTCTTCTCTATTCCTATGACGGGACGACCTGGCAGGCGGCTCCTTCCTTCACCCATGTCATGACCGTCCGTTCCGTGGGCCCCTATGCCGGAAACGCGGGGACGAACCCGCCTGCCTACGAAACCCTTGTGGACTATTTCTTCAACACGGCGTCTCCGATCGTGCCCGAAGACGAGGGTGTCACCGTGCCGCCCACGATTGTGACCGATCCCGCCTCCCTGAGTGTCACCGAGGGCGGCACGGGGTCCTTTACGGTCGTGGCCACGGGAACCCCGCCTCTCTCCTTCCGGTGGCAGAGGAACGGCGTGGATATCCCGGGGGCCACGGGGCCCCAGTACGGGACCCCGCCCCTGTCCGTGGCCCTCGACAACGGCTCCCGATACCGATGCATCGTGACAAACGGCGCCGGAAGCGACACATCGGGGAGCGCGACCCTGACTGTCTCCCTGCCCCCGTCCACCGTGATCTCGGACGACTTCCGTTCGGGGGTGCTGAACACAACCGTCTGGACATTCGTGAATCCCCGGGGCGACGCAACCCTGACATTCTCCGGATCGGGCACGCAGGACGCCCTCGTCGGCATCAACGTGCCGGGAGGAGTCTCCCACGATGTCTGGACGGGAGGAAATCAGGCCCCGCGGCTCATGCAGAGGACCACCAACACCGATCTGGACCTGGAAGCCAAATTCCAATCGGGCATCACGACCCCCTACCAGATTCAGGGCATCCTGGTTCAACAGAGCCGTACCGAGTTCATACGGTTCGACTTCGTCACCCATGCCACCCTCAATCTCGTGCGGGTGTTCGCCGCAACGTTCACCGGGGGCACTCCCACCACCCGGATCAACGTCAACACGGTGGCCAAGGGGGTACAGCCCCTTACGCTGAGGGTGACCCGGCGGGGAGACCTCTGGACCCTTTCCTGGTCCCAGAATGGAACCGCCTTCACCACGGCGGGAAGCTTCAGTCACCCGATACGGGTGGATTCCGTAGGGGTGTTTGCGGGGAACGCCGGATCTCCCGTCCCTGCGTTTACGGCCCTTGTGGACTACTTCTTCAATGCCTCCGCCCCCGTGGTTCCCGAGGATCCGATGGCACCCGTTGTGCTCACACAGCCCGAGAACCAGACCGTGACCGAAGGGCAGCGCGCCGTGTTCCGGGTCACAGCCCAGGGAACCCCTCCCTGGACCTACCAGTGGCAGAAGAACGGGACGGACATCCCCGCGGCCACGGAGGCAACGTACTATACCCAGCCGGCCGCCCTGTCGGACAACGGCGTGGTGTTCCGGTGCCGCGTTGCGGGCCCGTACGGGACCACCTGGAGCAACGGCGCGAGGCTGAGCGTGCAGGCGGCCCAGCCCCTTCCCTGGTGGAACCCGCTCTGGAGCTTCCGCATCCCGCTGGAAGTCCGGGCGAACGGTTTCGAACGCGTGGAGAAACCGGTGGAGGTCCCCCTCAACTTCTCCGTGGCCCTTGCTTCGCTCGGCGCGGGCGGGAGGTTCAACCCCGCCTCCCTCCGGCTCATCGAGGTGGATTCGGGTCACGCGATCCTGGATACCTCCGTCGCGGTGCAGTTCAACCGCTCCGAGGGGTATGACTCCGCGTCCAACGCGTCCGGGACCCTGGTGTTCCTGCTTACGGGCGTCACCGGTCCCTCCGCCGCGCGGTACTTCCAGGTCTACTTCGACACGCTCGGGACGGAAACCTTTACCCCGTTCCAGACGGCCCCCCTGGTGGCCGCCGCGGACACGGCCTCCTACGAAGGCCAGGCCAGCTTCCGGGTCGCGACCGCAGGGGGCACCTACTACTATCACAAGCCCGGGGCGGGGTTCGCCAGCTTCATCGATGCCGCCGGACTGGACTGGATCGGATATCATCCGGGAGGGGGCGCCGGGGGGGAATATCGCGGAATCCCCAACGCGGGAGACGCGTTCCATCCGGGATACACAAACTCCAGCAGCACACTGGAGGTGAACGGACCGCTCCATGCCAGAATCAGGTCCCGGACACTCGACTGGCAGTGGGAGGTTGTGTGGGACATCTTCCCGCGCTATGCCCGGATGACGATGCACCGGAAGGGGGCCTCCTACTGGTGGCTGTATGAGGGAACTCCGGGGGGAATGCTGCAGCCGAGCACCGACTTCGTGGTGAGACCCTCGGGACAGCGCACGAACCTGGCCACGTCCTGGTCCTACGATCTCCCGGGAGAGGAGTGGGCCTACTTCGGGGACGCAGGCATGCGCAGGGTCCTCTACGTGGTTCAGCACGAAGAGAACACCATCAACGACTACTACCGCCAGATGGACAGCCTGATGACGGTCTTCGGCTTCGGCCGGAAGGACCCCTGCTGCATACGGTACATCGATGCGGTGCCCCAGACCTTCACATTCGGCTTCGCAGAGGATTCCTCCTTTGCGGCCGCCTCGGGCGTGATCCGGTCGGCATACAGGGATCTGGTTGTGCTGGAGGGGAACCCCCAACTTCCCGGGGCGTCGGGCGGGACAGCCCTTTCCAATCTCGTGTCCGACAACTTCAACTCCTCGGGTCTGAATACGTCCCTCTGGACATTCACCAACCCCCGGGGGGATGCCATCGTCAGCATGACCGGATCCCTGCTCCAGGTGGAGGTGCCGGGAGGGGTTTCGCATGATGTGTGGAGCGACGGGAACTTCGCCCCCCGCGTCATGCAGAGCGCCGACAACACCAATTTCGAGGTGGAGGTCCGCTTCGCCTCCACACCCTCCTATCGTCTGCAGATCCAGGGGATTCTGGTGGAACAGGACGCCGGGAACTTCATCCGGTTCGATTTCGTGAGGAACGCCCTCTCCCTGAACGCCTTCTCGGCCTCCTTCACGAACGGCGTGCCCACGACGAGGGTCAACACCCCCATCACTCCGGGGACGACCCTGCTTCTGCGCGTCAAGCGGCTGGGACACCAGTGGACATTCTCCTACTCCGGCGACGGCCTGACATGGACCCAGGCCGGCCAGTTCACCCACCCGCTCGTCGTCAGCACGGCGGGTGTCTTCTTCGGAAACCAGGGGGATCCGGCACCCGGCTTCCTGGGACAGGCGGACTACTTCATGAACACCGATGCACCCATCACGCAGGCCTCCGCCGCCATCGTATCGGACAACTTCAATGCCCCCGCCCTCAATACGGGACTGTGGAATTTCTCCAACCCGCGGAGCGACGCAGCACTGAGCATGACCGGCTCGGAGGCCCGGGTGGTCGTGCCCGGGGGACAGGCGCATGATGTGTGGTCCGACGGGAACTTCGCTCCCCGGATCATGCAGACCGTGGGGAATGCCGACTTCGAGGTGGAAGCCCGGTTTACCTCCATCCCAGTCTCCAAATTCCAGATGGAGGGGATCCTGGTGCAGCAGGATCAGACGGCTTTCATCCGGTTCGACTTCGTGCGGAATGCCTCCACCCTGAATGTGTTTGCCGCCACGTTCACGGGAGGACTCCCCACAACGCGCTTCAATATCCCCATCACAGGAGGGAGCGCCCTCCTGATGAGGGTGAAGCGCTCGGGATCGCGGTGGACCTGCACATACTCCACAAACGGAACGTCCTGGATCACGGCCGGGCAGTTCGAACACTCCATGAGCGTGAACGCCGTGGGGGTCTTCTTCGGGAACGCCGGTTCTCCCGCCCCCGAGTTCACAGGCCGCGTGGACTATTTCTTGAACACAGGGGCCCCGATTCCCCCGACTCTGGCTCAGGGCATGGAGACGGCGGAACCCGGGCCGGCCATACCGGAGGACTTCTTCCTTTCCGCCAACTACCCCAATCCGTTCAACCCCTCCACCACCATCGCGTACGGACTCCCCGAACCCGCTTCCGTGCGTCTGGTCGTGTACGACATGGTGGGACGGGAGGTGGCCACGCTGGAGGAGGGCTCCAGACCCGCCGGGTATCACCGGACGCGTTGGGACGGACGGAATGGAAACGGGGAATCCGTGGGAAGCGGGGTGTACATCTGCCGGGTGGAGGCCGCGGGGTCCTCGGGCAGGACGTTCTCGGCACTCAGGAAGATGGTCCTCCTGCACTGACAGACCTGCTCGCTTCCGGGCCCGGACAGGATCCATAGGACATTCCCCCATCCCTGGGGTCCAACCCTTCGGGGAAATCCCGAAAGCAGCGGAGCACCCGGACAGCGGGTGTGAGAGATCACACCCGCTGTTCTGTTTCTGTGATCCCACGCGTGATGCCGGACACTAATCCGGGATTCCGGGGGAAAGAGCCCCTTCTCCCTTTGCTTCGGGGGAGAATACTGCTATCTTATGATTGTTGGCCTGTGGGTTGGACTCCCCCTTTGCGCTTCTCCCCCGTGTGAAGTTGAGGCGGCAGCGTCCCTCCCCGGGTCTGCGGGCGGGATGATCCGCCCACTGTGCCAGAGGAAGTTAACCTGCGACTCCCAGGGGGAGCGCAAGGCTTCCCGCGGATTGCATACGATCTCTGCCCTCGGAGAAATGGCATGAACAACAGCCGCCGCATACTCCCCCGTTTCCTCAGGCTGCTGGCCGCGGCGGGCCTGATCTCCGCTCCGGCCGTCCCACTCCACGCCCAATTTCTCCTCTCACCCCAACCCGGGGATGTCTACAAGGAGTTCAGCCGGACCATCAGCAGCACGACACGGGATTACCGCGTGGTGGACCCCAACGCCACACATCCCGAAGCACAGCAGTTCAAACCGAATCCCGTCTTCACCCTCACCGTTTCCGACACCGTGGGCGCCGTGAGGGCGGAGGTGGTCCTGGACCACTGGGGCGGACACCCGGGCACGACGGACAAGCGATTCCGCTTCAACGGGAGAAACTGGATCACAATCCCCGAGATGGGAGTCGCCAACGGCATCCCCGCCGGGAGCTCGGGCCAGTGTTACCTCCAGCAGCTCAACCATGTGATGCCCATTCCCCTGAACCAGTTGAGGCAGGGGACCAACACATTCGAGGGCACCTCGGGCGGGCAGACCTGCCATAACTTCGGGTTCGGGATGTGGGGCTGGTACGGCATCATCGTGCGTGTGTACTATGGTCCGGCCAAGGCGCGGCCTTCGGGGAGCATTCTCGCCCCGGCGGCGGGGACCTTCCTGTCCGAGAACCCCGTGATCTCGGCCTCCGCCTCCGGCTCGGCGGGCATCAGCAGGGTGGAGTTCTTCGGATCGGTGGATGCCTACGACGTGGACGGAGACGGCATCTTCACCGGTTACCAGCACAGCTACCACCGGGGAAAGAGCGATACCGAGATGCGCGTCAAGAACCATATCGGGACGGATGCCGCAGCCCCCTACCAGGTAACCTGGAACACGGAGCTCATCCCCGATCAGACAGCCGGATCCATCCGCCTCCATGCCCGCATCAGGGATAACAACGGCGTCTGGTTCGTCACAAACGAGGTGGGGGGACTCGGTCTGAGGCGGGATACGGTTGCCGTCAAGCTCTACAGGGCGATCAACGTACCCGAGCGCTTTAACGTCCGCTCGGGACGGACAACAATGACAAGCAACTTCATCATTCCCTCCACCGACTCCCTCTCCAGGGCGATCTCCGCCCGCCTGCTTCTGCCCACATGGAACGGCCTGGACCAGGGTTCCCTCACCGGTGAGACCCGCTGGACGAAGGTGAACACCTGGACCGCACCCGCATACGGGGAGGGGTATTTCTACTCCTTTGACGCCCTGACCGTCCCTGTCTCCGCCCTCATGAGCGGGGTGAACAGCGTGACATTCTTCGGCAATTCCTCGGGACATGGGATCGAGATACTCTGGCCGGGTCCCGCGATGCTCGTGACCTACGCGTCCAGGCCCTCCATTCCACCCACCGTGGTTCTGGATCCCTCCGACCGGACGGTGCTGGCGGGGGAGACCGCCTCCTTCACCGTGGCAGGTGAGGGGGACGCCCCGCTGGCCTACCGGTGGCAGCGGAACGGAGCGGATATCGCAGGGGCAGGCGCCTCCACATACGTCACCCCTCCCACGGGGTCAGCGGACAACGGGAGTGTGTACCGCTGCATCGTGGCCAACCGGGCGGGGCTGGACACCTCGGCGGGGGCCACCCTCACGGTCATCATTCCGCCCCCCGTCGTCACGAAGGACCCGGCATCCCAGCCGGTGGCATCGGGCCGCAGTGCCACCTTCTTCGTCCGGACGGCGGGAACCCCGCCCCTGGCGTATCAATGGACGCGGAACGGGGCCCCCATCGGGGGCGCCACGCAACCCTGGTACACCACCCCCTCTCTTGCGCTTTCCGACAGCGGGGCCCGGTTTGCCTGCACGGTCACAAACGGGGGAGGAACCGTCCAATCGGCGGAGGCCGTGCTCTCGGTGAGCGGCTCCACGCCCCCATCCATCATTACATCAGACGACTTCAACGCGGGTGCCCTCCATCCGCGCTGGTTCTTCAGCGACCCCGCGGGGGATGTGACGATGCAGATTTCGGGGGCGGGGACACAGGATGCCCGCGTCGTGCTCGGCATTCCCGGCGCTTCCTCGCACGACCTCTGGACGGGAGAGAACCGCGCGCCGCGCCTTCTGCAGCCAGCCAACAACACCGACTTCGAGATGGAGGCCAGGTTCGAATCCAATATGGCCCTCCAGTACCAGTTCCAGGGGCTCCTGGTGGAGCAGGACGGGGGAACGTTCGCCCGCTTTGACTTCGTGCGCAGATCCACGGGCTTCCGGGTTTTTGCGGCCACATTCCTGAACGGAACGGCCACCACGCGTGCGGATGTGAGCATTGCGGGGGGAACCGTGCTCTTCATGCGTGTGCGGAGGACGGGGAACACCTGGCGCCAGTCCTACAGCACGGACGGCATTTCCTGGACGGTGGCTTCCACGTTTACGTACACCATGTCCGTGGGAGCAGCAGGGATTTTCGCGGGGAACGCCGGCTCTCCCCCTCCTGCGTTCCAGGCCCTGGCGGACTATTTCTTCAACACGGCTGCACCTGTTGTACCCGAAGACGGAACGCAGTCGCCGCCTTTCTTCACCTCACAGCCCGGGGATCTGACCGTGGCCGTGGGAGACACCGCCAGGTTCGCGGTTGTGGTGACAGGCTCTCCTCCCCTCACCTACCGGTGGGAGAGAGACGGGACCCCCATTCCGGGGGCGGAATCTTCCACGTATACCATCACGCGCGCCGCCTTCGGGGACACGACAGCCCGGTTCCGCTGCATTGCCGCAAACGGGCTCGGGTCCACCCCAAGCAACGAGGTGCGGCTCTTTGTGCTCCCCCACCCGTCGGGCATGCGGTCGGATGACTTCAATGCCTACGGGCTGAACCCCGCCCTCTGGAGCTTTGTCAACCCCGCGGGAGACGCCTCCTGCAGGTTCGCGGGCACCAACTCCCCCGATGCGCGAATCATGGTCCGCATCCCGGGAGGAACCGAACACGACGCCTGGACCGGGGGGAACCAATCGGCGCGGACCCTCCAGAGCTGCGCCAACACGGATTTCGAGCTGGAAACCAAAATCGAATCGGATCTGCTCACACCTTACCAGTTCCAGGGAATCCTCATCCAGCAGGACGTGTTCAACTACATGCGGTTCGACTTCACGCGCCGTCCCGGAGGCCTGTATCTGTTCGCCGCATCGGTGGTGGGGAACCAGCCCACGGCGAGGATCGAAGTCCCCGTTCCCTCCTCCAATCCCCTTTTCCTGAGGGTCCGGAGGTCGGGAAACCAGTGGACGCAGTCCTACTCGGCCGACGGAACCACCTGGCTGACGGGGGGTACATTCACCCACACGCTCACGGTGACCTCCGCAGGCCTGTTTGCAGGCAACTCGGGGAGTCCCTCTCCTCCGCTGGATGCCCTCTTTGACTACTTCTTCCTGACCGCTATGCCCGTGGTCCCCGAGGACGGCGGGGTGGCGGTGGACACATACCCTCCTGTGATCACATCCGTCACCCCCATGGCGGGCTCCGTTGCGATGGGCATCCTCTGGGAAACCGACGAGATGACCACGGGGAGCGTGGCCTACGGCCTCACCACGGCCTATGAACTGGGATCCCTGCCCGACACGGGGTATTCCGAATCCCATTCCCTTCTCATCCCGGGGCTCCAACCGGGGAACTTGTATCATTTCAGGGTTCAGGCAAGGGACTCGGCGGGAAACACCTCCGTCAGCATCGATGACACCGTCCGCACGGTGCAGCCCACCCTCCCTGTTTTCTGGTTCTGGTACGGAAAGAACCTCACATTCGGCGAAACAGGGAACCCTGTCCCGGATGTGAACATCCTCGGGAACGTGCAGGACGGACAGGGGGTCCTCGCTCTTTCCTACACCCTGAATGGCGGGCCCTCCGTGCCCCTCGGCATCGGACCCGACACGCGGCGGCTTGCGTCGCGGGGGGACTTCAACATGGACATCCCCCGGTCGAACCTCCTTCCCGGACCGAATCAGGTTATCGTCACGGCAGTGGACAGCCAGTTCACGGTGGCCGCAGAGACGGTGCTGGTCCAGTATATTCCCGACAGGTCCTGGCCTTCCACCTGCACGGTGAACTGGAACAGCGTCTCCTCCGTCACACAGGCGGCCCAGGTGCTGGACGGGCTCTGGACCATCCAGAACGGGAGCGCCCGTCCCCTCCGCCCCGGGTACGACCGGCTCCTTGCCATGGGGGACCAGGCATGGGACGACTACGAGCTCACCGTTCCCGTCACAATCCACTCCATCGACTCCTCGGGTTTCCGGTATCCGAGCGAGGGGGCCTTCGTGGGTCTCATCTTCCGGTGGCCGGGTCACAGCACCAGCCCCCCCAGCACCCAGGGATTCCAGCCCAAGGCCGGATACCTTCCGCTCGGGGCCCTGGCGACTTATGGCTGGGACATGGACCTCCTCCCGCGGTTCAAGATGTGGGGGAACAACATCGCCACGATCGCCCAGCAGCCGGCGGTGCTGACGTTCGGCACCCGCTACATCTTCAAGATGCGCGTCCAGACCCTGCCCGGCCTCGGTCCCCAGTATTGCCTGAAGGTGTGGCAGGAAGGGCAGCAGGAACCCTCCCAGTGGAACCTGGTGGGCCAGCAATCCTTCACCGATCCCCAGACCGGCTGTCTGCTCCTGGTGGCGCACCATGTGGACGCCAGTTTCGGGAACCTGACCGTGGTTCCCCTGAGCACCCCCTCTACGATCGTATCGGATGACTTCCACGCCGACACGCTCAACACCTCCCTATGGGCATTCACCGACCCGTGGGGGAACGCCTCCTACGAAATGCAGGGAGGGGGCACGCTGGAGGCACGGCTCGCCCTCCAGGTTCCGGCGGGGGCCAGGCATGAGCCCTGGGCTCCTTCGAACACCGCCGTGCGGGTGATGCAGCCGGCCAACAACACGAACTTCCAGGTGGAGGCACGGTTCGAGTCCCCCCTCGCCGATCAGATTCAGATGCACGGCATCCTGGCCGAACAGGACAGCGCCAACTTCGTCCGGTTCGACTTCTCCACGGCGGGGACCGAGACCCGGGTATTCGCCGGCACGGCCTCGGGGGGGGTCTACACCGCCCGGTACAACCAGACGGTCCTTCCCCAGGACCCCCCGTACATGCGCGTCCGGCGGCAGGGAGACCTCTGGACCCTCCTGTATTCCTACGACGGAACCGCCTGGACGGAGGCAGTGAGCTTCGTTCAGGCCCTCACCCTGAACCGGATCGGCCCCTTCGCGGGAAACGCGGGGAGCAGTCCCCCCGCCTACACGGCCCTGGTGGACTATTTCTTCAATACGGATTTCCCCATTGACCCCGAGGATGGAGGGGGGGGAGGGGTCGCCGCAAGGATCGGCACACAGCCGGCGGGAGCCACCGTATGGGCGGGGGACTCCGCGTCCTTCTCCGTGACACCCCTGGGGACCCCTCCTCTCCAGCTCCGGTGGCAGAGAAACGGCCTGGATATTCCGGGCTCGACCGGGACCTCCTACACCACGCCTCCCGTCTCGGTGGCAGCCGACAGCGGAGCCGTCTTCCGGTGCATCGTTTCCAACTCCCTGGGGGCGGACACGAGCATCGGCGCCGTCCTGAATGTGCGCTACCGGCCCTCCACCATCGTCTCGGACGACTTCCACACGGGGGTGCTGGATCCGGGCCTCTGGCGGTTCGTGAACCTCCGCGGGGATGCAAGCGTGTCCGTGACGGGAGCGGGCACCCAGAACGCACGGCTGCAGTTCGCCGTCCCGGGAGGGGTGTCCCACGATGTCTGGACGGGAGGGAACTTCGCCCCCCGGATTCTCCAGAAGGCAAACAACACGAATTTCCAGGTGGAGGTGAAGTTCGAGTCGGGCATCACATCCGTTTACCAGATTCAGGGAATCCTGGTGCAGCAGACTGCACGGGACTTCCTGAGGTTCGATTTCGTGACACATCCCACCCTCAACATCCTGCGGGCCTTCTCGGCCAGTTTCGTGAACGGGACTCCCACCACCCGGCTGAACGTGAACACGGTGCCGCGGGGGACCGCTCCTCTCTGGCTGAGGGTGAAGCGGAGCGGGGATGTCTGGTCCCTCTTCTATTCCACGAACGGAAGCTCCTTCACGCCGGCGGGGAGCTACTCGTATTCCCTGGTGGTGGACTCCGTGGGGGTTTTCGCAGGGAATGCAGGCAGTCCGGTGCCGGCCTTCACCTCGCTGGTGGACTATTTCTTCAACACGGACTCCGTGATGATTCCCGAGGACGGCGTTGCTCCCTCCATCACCGCGCAGCCCTCCGATCGGAGTGTGATCGACGGCCAGAGGGCAATCTTCAGCGTCTCCACCTCGGGGTCCGTCCCCATGAGCTACCAGTGGAGGAAGAACGGGCTGGACATCCCCGGGGCCTCGGGCCCCAGCTATACAACGCAGCCGGCCGCGCTCGCCGACAGCGGATCCCTTTTCAGCGCGCGCATCTGGAACGCCTTCGGGACGGTCACGAGCAACCCGGCGGTTCTGCACGTCACAGCGGGCATTCCTCTCCCCTGGTGGAACACCGCCTGGCGGTACAGGATACCCGTCGAGATCGGCGCCGCGGGCTACGAGCGCCTGGAGCGCCCCGCCGAGGCGGTCCTGGACTTCACTGCGGCCCTTGCCGCGCTCGGCGGGGGGGGAGTGCTGGATGTCAACTCCATCCGGGTCATCGAGACGGATTCCGGCCGCACGGTCCTGGATACGCTGGTGGACTTCCAGTTTGACCCCGATCCGGACTTCAACGCCGGGACGCGCGCCCGCGGCACCCTGGTGCTGCTGCTGAAGGGCATCACCTCCGCTTCATCCACGCGGCGCTACGACGTGTACTTCGAGACAACGGGGGGGGCCTTCACAGCGCCCGCGTTCACCCCGCGGGTGGCGGCGGCGGAGACCTCCGCCTACCAGGGACAGGAGAGCTTCCGGATCGCCACCGAGGGAGCTCTCTACTTCTACCACAAACAGGGGGCGGGTTTCGCCGGGTTGCTGGACAACAACGCCCTGGACTGGATCAGCTACCGGCCCGGGGGAGGGGCGGGAGGGGAATACCGCGGCATCCCCAATGCGGGGGATGTGTTCCATCCCGGCTACACGAACTCCACCAGCACGCTGGAGCGGTCGGGACCCCTCCGGGCCCGCATCCGCTCGGTGAGCACAAACGGCCTCTGGGAGGCCTTCTGGGACATCTTCCCCTCGTTCGCCCGGATGACGATGCTGCGAAAGGCATCCGCCTACTGGTGGCTCTACGAAGGCACGCCGGGAGGTGTGCTGGATCCCGCAACCGACTATGTGGTCAGGGCCACGGGACAGAGGACCACTGCTGCGACGGCCTGGTCCGGAGACCTGCCGGGAGAGGAGTGGACCTACTTCGGCGACGCCTCCCTGCAGAGGGTCCTGTTCGCGGTCCATCACGACACCAACAGCATCAACGATTACTACCGCCAGATGGACACCCTGATGACCGTCTTCGGTTTCGGGCGGAAGGACCCCTGCTGCACGCGGTACATCGATGTCGTGCCGCAGACGTTCACCATCGGGTTTGCGGAGGATTCTTCCTTTGCGGGGGCTTCCCGGGCCATCCGCTCCTCCTACAGGGATCTGGCGGTGACGGTGCGTTCCCCCCAGATCGTGGGATCGGCGGGGGTCCCGATCCTCTCCACCATTACTTCCGACAACTTCAATTCCCCGTCATTGAACACCTCCCTCTGGTCGTTCTACAATCCCCGGGGGGATGCCTCGCTGACGATGACCGGGAATGCCCTCCGGATATCCATCCCGGCGGGGCAGGCGCACGACGTCTGGTACGGAGGCAACATGGCCCCGAGGGTCATGCAGCCGGCCAACAACACGGACTTCGAGGTGGAGGCCAGGTTCCAAACCATTCCCCTGGCGGCCTACCAGATCCAGGGGTTCATCGTACAGGAGGCCCCGGGAGAGTACCTCCGGGCGGATTTCGTCCGGACGGGCTCCGGGCTCAGGGTCTTCGCCGCCACATTCACGGCGGACACGCCCACCACGCGCATCAACACCCCGGTGACCGCCGCCGCGCCCGTCTGGATGCGGCTCAAACGGGTGGGAAGCGCCTGGACGTTCACATACTCCACGAACGGGAGCACCTGGACGACGGCCGGCTCTTTTGACCATCCCATGATCGTTGCCTCCGTGGGTCCGTTCTTCGGGAACGCCGGCGGAGTCGCTCCCGCATTCACGGGGGAGATCGACTATTTCTTCAACACCGAGGTACCCCTGGTGCCGACAAAGCCCTCCCGCGGACCGGTCGCGGGGGAGGAGGCCCCGGGTGTTCCTGCAAGCTATTTCCTCCAGACAAACTACCCCAACCCGTTCAATCCCCGAACGGCCATCCCGTTCGGGCTTCCCGAGCCGGCTCATGTGGAGCTGCGCATCTTCAACATGCTGGGACAGGAGGTGCGCCTCCTCGCCGACGGCCCGATGCCGGCGGGGTACCACCAAACGCACTGGGACGGAAGAAACGGGCGCGGGCAGGAGGCCTCCAGCGGCGTCTATCTGTGCGCCATGACGGCACGCGGAGAATCGGGAAGGGTCTTCACGGGTATCCGGAGGATGATCCTGCTGAGGTAGGGGTTTCCACAGGGCTTCCGGGAGTGATCCCGGGAGCCCTGGCGGTCTTGGCCTTTTGGCCGGGGAGACGTATATTAGCACGTCATCTCCGGAGGATCCCGACATCGAAACAGAGACAACCCCCACGCAGGCGTGCCTCGTCTGCGCGTCCCCCCGCGTCACCCCGTTTGCCCGTGCCGAGGGGGTTCCCGTCCACTGCAATGTGCTGTGGCCATCCCGTGGCGAAGCGCTCCGCGCACCCACGGGCAGGCTTTCCCTCGGATACTGCCCCGAGTGCGGGCACGTGTTCAACACGGCCTTCGATCCCGCACACATGGAATACAGCCCCGCCTACGAGAACTCGCTTCATTTCTCCGCCGTGTTCCGGACATATGCCGAGGAGCTTGCCGATGCCCTCATCCGCCGGCACGACCTGAGAAACAAGCACGTCATTGATATCGGATGCGGAAAGGGCGACTTCCTGCTTCTTCTCTGCGAGCGGGGGGACAACCGGGGAACAGGGTTCGACCCAAGCTACGTGCCCGAGCTGCACGGGCACGTGGAATCCGACAGGATGAGGGTGGTGCGGGAATTCTACTCCGCCGCCCACCGGGAGTACCGGGCGGACCTGGTCACCTGCCGGCATGTGCTGGAGCACATTCATCGCCCCCGCGCCTTCCTGCAGACCGTCCGGGATGCAATCGGCGACAGAATGCGCACAGCGGTATACTTTGAGGTGCCCAACGTTCTCTACACCCTGAGGGACCGGGGCATCTGGGACCTCATCTACGAGCATTGCTCCTATTTCAGCGCCTCCTCTCTCCTCTCTGCCTTCCGGGCGGCCGGATTCCGCCCCGTCGAGGCGGCGGAGGCCTTCGGAGGACAGTATCTTGGACTCCACGCCTTTCCCGGCAAGGATGAACCCGGGAAGCCTCCCGCGGCAGACAACGACACAGAGAGGATGCACCCCTACGTGGAGAAGTTCGGCGAGGAGTACACGCGGAAGGTGGCTTTCTGGAGGGATTACCTGGACCAGGCGGGGGCCTCGGGCGCCAGGGTGGTGGTATGGGGAGGAGGATCCAAGGGGGTGACGTTCCTGAACACACTCGGTGCCCGCGAGGTGGAATTCATGGTGGACATCAATCCCCGGAAGCACGGGCTGTTTGTGCCGGGAACGGGCCAGGAGGTCATTCCTCCCGGGCGTCTGGCCGCGCAGAAGCCGGACGCCGTGATTGTCATGAACCCCCTGTATGCGGGCGAGATCAAGGCCCTCCTGAAGGAGATGGGGCTCGGCCCCGAGGTGCTGGTGGCATAGCGCGCGCCGCCCGTCCCTTGATACTCACTTCCCCTTTCAATATCATGGATCGATCGTTTCTCCCCACCGAAGGAGAGCCCGCATGAGGATCGGCATCGGACAGTGTGTGTGCACCGCACTCCTGGGTGTCCTCGTCCAGTTACCCGGATCGGCGGGTGGAACGATCGGACCCCTTCTGGAAGCCCGCATGAAGGAGGGGGATCCCGGGACGACACATCTTGTGTGGGTCTTCTTCCGGGACAAAGGGCCTCTGGAAGCTCACCCCGTGTTTGCGGGAGAGGGGCTCGTCTCCCGACGCTCGCTCCTCCGGCGGGCAAAGGTCATGCCACCCGAGTGCCTGACAGACCGGGCCGATCTCCCGGTGCATGCTCCCTACGTCGACGCCCTTCGCCCCCTGACAGGCTGGGTGAAGCATCCTTCCCGCTGGCTTAACGCCGTGAGCGTGGTGGCCACCTCCGACCAGATCCGGAGCATCAGCCGGCTCCCCTTTGTGAGAACGCTCGAACCCGTGGGACGCTACGGCAGAAGGACGCCTCCCGTCGAGGGAGCAGGGGACGAAGCAGGATCGGTGGCTCCCGATACGGTTCTGAACTACGGAGATTCATTCAACCAGTTGAACCAGATAGGGGTCCCCGCGGTCCACGCCACGGGAAACCTGGGTCAGGGAGTTCTGGTGGGCGTCTTTGACAACGGCGTCCGGCTCCTCACGCACGAGGCCTTTTCCTCGATGCAGATCCTGGCCACCCACGATTTCGTGGACCACAAGGTAAGCGTGGTGCCCAACAACCCCTCCTCGGCGTTCGGGTCCCACGGGGTCAACACCCTCTCCATTATCGGAGGAAACAAGCCGGGGAAACTCATCGGTCCCGCCCTGGGAGCCACATTCCTCCTTGCCCGCACGGAGAACGACAGCAGCGAAACTCCGGTGGAAGAGGATAACTGGGTGGCAGCCATCGAATGGGCCGACAGCATCGGCGTGGATGTCACGAGCACCTCTCTGGGGTATCTGGGCTACAACCCTCCCTACCCGGGATGGACATGGCAGAACATGGACGGGAACACCACGGTCATCACGCGGGCGGCGGACATGGCGGTTGCCCGGGGCATCTGCGTGTTCAACTCGGCCGGGAACGAAGGAAACAACCCTTCGCATAACACCCTCGTGGCCCCCGCAGACGGAGACAGCGTGATGGCCGTGGGAGGATTGAACCCGAACGGGACGCGCTGGGCGTCCAGCTCTGTGGGACCCACGAGCGGGGCAATCCCGCGCATCAAGCCGGATGTGATGGCGCAGGCCTCGGGAGTCTGGTACGCCAGCTCCACGAACCCCGCGGGCTACGGGAACTTCTCGGCCGGAACCTCCTTCGCCTGCCCCCTTGCGGCCGGGGCCGCGGCACTCATCCTGCACGCGCGGCCCGGCGCGACCCCGATGCAGGTGGCCCAGGCCATGAAGGCAACGGCGGGCAATGCCGGTTCCCCCAACAACCTGACGGGATGGGGCACGGTCAACACCCCCGCCGCCATCGCCTATCTGACGGCGGGGGAAGCCCCGCCGGAGGAGGAGCCCGACGCGTTCCGGCTCGGCCCGAACTACCCCAACCCCTTCAACCCGACAACCACGATCGAGTACGTGATTCCGCACACCTCCGCAGTTTCGCTCCGGATCTACGACATGCTGGGCCGGGAGGTCCGCACACTGGTGGACGAAACCCAGGGCCCCTCGCGCTACAGGATCCTGTGGAACGGGACGGATGATCTGGGGAGGGGGGTCGCGTCGGGTGTGTATCTGAGCCGCCTCACCGCGTCCCCGATCGGTGCGGGGGGCGGCCGGTCTCTGTCGTTCAGCGAGTCCAGGACCATGGTGCTCCTGAAGTAGCTCCCCGCCCCGCGGCACGGACGCTCCTTCGACATCCTCCGATCCTGTCTCTCTTCGTCCGTTCACATCAGGATCCCGCTCGTGCGGGATCCCTGCACTTCACTCATACACCAGGAGGCCCTATGATCCGTTGGCAGCGCTTCACAGAGACGGGAGCACTCTCGCTGCTCCTCGCAGCCCTCTGCGTCCTCCCCGCACCCGCCCAGCAGGCGCAGGATGGACCTGAGCGGGCATGGGCCAGATCCACGAAGCTCCTCCGGCAGCCCGACGCCGTTCCCCCCCTCCGGCGGGACACGCCCTCCCCCACACGGTTCACCGACGGAGGACTCGTGCTCCCTCCCCAGAACACCCCCGATGTGCGGCTCCGCCCCACCACCAACACAACCCAGTCCGAGATGTCCGTGGCGGTGGACCCCCTGAACCCCAACCGGGTGCTGGCATCGGCCAACGCCACCAATTTCCCCGTCTCCACCATCTACGGCACGGGAGTGTACTGGTCGCTGGACGGCGGCCTCACCTGGAGCGGCTTCGATCAGCCCCCGGCGGGGAACGGAAACAGCGGCGACCCGGCGGCCGTGATAGACAGAGACGGCCGCTTCTTCGTGGGGAGCATCGCGGACAACGACGGGCAGGGGGTGATGCGCTCCACCGACGGAGGAGCCACCTGGAGCTACTTCCAGGTCTCCAATCCCAACGGCAGCCTCCTGGACAAGAACCACTTCATGGTGGACAACGGACCC
This sequence comes from Bacteroidota bacterium, assembly GCA_049587715.1. GTDB lineage: Bacteria > Bacteroidota > Ignavibacteria > UBA10030 > UBA6906 > JBAVEL01. The sequence goes on along the minus strand of JBAVEL010000016.1, from coordinate 30,349 downwards.
GCCAGCCCCCACCAGGGGAACCTGTACTCGGCCTGGACGGACTTCGGACAGCCCGACCCGAACCCGATTGAGTTCGCGCGCTCCACGAACCACGGCACGAGCTGGGTGAACGAGCAGAACATCTCGGGCACCATCATGACCGCCAGCGAGTTCGGCCAGGGGGTGAACCTCCAGACCGGCCCCCAGGGGGAGGTCTATGCGGCCTGGTCCATCAACCTGGGGACCTCGCCCTACACGGAGCAGGCCATCGGCTTCAACAGGTCCACGGACGGAGGCGTCACCTGGGGCAGTGGCATGCGCGCCATCACCAACATCCGCGGCATAAGGGCCACGTCTCTCTCCCCCTACAACATCCGGGTCAACAGCTTCCCCACCATGGGGGTCAGCATGGCCACGGGCGCCATCTACATCACCTGGACAAACCGGGGAGTTCCCGGCGTGAACACGGGAGACCCGGACATCTACCTGATCAAGTCCACGGACGGCGGGACCACCTGGTCCGCCCCCCTCCGGGTCAACACCGACCCACTCTCCAACGGCGCGAACCAGTGGTTCCCCTGGATGAGCGTGGACCCCGAGACGGACCAGCTCAGCATCATCTTCTTTGACGGCCGGAATCACATCGGCACGAACAGGGTGGACGTCACGGTGGCCCATTCGGCGGACGGCGGGCAGACATTCGAGAACTTCGCCGTGAACGACTCCTCCTTCGCCGTGGGACCCCTGCCGGGATTCTCCGGGAACTACGCGGGAGACTACCTTGGGATGGCCGCGGGGGGGGCGCGGGCCTACCCGGTCTGGAACGGACAGGTCCCCTCCACCAATTCCCAGGGGTGGTGCAGCCCGATTCTCTACGCCGACCCGGGGGACCCGAATCCTCCGACGGGAGCCACCGCCTTCAGCGATTTCTCCACCCCCACGTCCATGCTGGTCCGTTGGATCAATCCCTCCACGCTCGTGAACGGAAGCCCCATCGATTCCTTCGTCACGCGGATCAGGAGAAACGGCGCATTCCTGACGGAAATCCCCGGGCCCGACTCCCTGTTCGTGGACGCCGGTCTGACCGACGGAGCAGTCTACACCTATGAGCTCGTCACACGGCTGGCATCCAACGACAGCCTCAGCACGGCGGTCCAGACCTCCTGGACCGCGGGGGGATCGCCCGTCCCGGCGGGACCCACGGGCCTCGGGGTCACCGGCACATCCGCCCTCGGCTACACAATCCGGTGGACCAACCCTTCCCGGCAGGTGGACGGGACCCGGCTGGATGACCTTGCGGGCATCCGGCTCTTCCGGGACGGGTCCCCCGTCGCCACCCTCGCCCGGACCAGCGCCGACACGGGGCGGGCGGACAGCACCTACGAGATGCCGCCTCCGGGCCTCCATTCCTACTTTGTACGGGCCGTGGACAATGAGGTGCCCGAGAACCTGAGCGCCGCCAGCAATACGGGGTTCACGCCCCTGGAGATTCCCTTTACGGACGCCTTCCCCTCTCCCGGCACGCCCAACATCAGCATCTGGAACGCCGTCAACGTCACGGTGGACGATCGGGGCCTCAACCCGACCAGCCCTCCCTATGCCATGAACCTGAACGGGAATCCCGTCGCGAACGGGGACATGGTGGAGGTCCTCTCGCTGGACCTGAGCGGGCTGGCGGACAGCGGCCTTGCTCTCTCATACTTCTATCAGCCGAAGGGGAACGGGGATCAGCCCGAGCTGGCCGACAGCCTCATCCTGGAATTCAAGAACAGCCTGGAGCAGTGGGTGAAGGTCCGCTCCTATCCGGGGCTTGCCACAGGCGCGCCGGTTCCCCCCTTCGCCTTCGAGGCGGTCGGGGTGGACGGGGTGAATCCGGGAGGCGGCACGTTCTTCTACAACGGCTTCCGGTTCCGGTTCCGGAGCAAGGGCACGGTGGGGGCCTTCGACGACTGGTTCGTGGATGACGTGTTCTTCGGGATCCCGACGGGAGCCCCGAACCTGGGCCTGAGTGCCATCCCCAGCCCGTCGGGGCAGGTGGCCAACAACGCACCCCTGAACCCCGTCGTGCGGGTCCGGAACGTGAGCGCGGTGCAGGCCTCCTCCTTCCAGGTCATGCTGGACCTCCAGGGCCCCGGCACCTCCTACAGCAGTTCGGAGTCGGGCGCGAACCTGGCCGCAGGAGAGAGCCGGGACCTGGTCTTCTCCCTCCCCTTCACACCCGACGCGGCGGGACTCTGGACCGCCAGGGCGGTGGTGTCCGTCCCGGGCGATCCCGTGAGCGGGAATGACACGATCCGGACCAGCTTCTACGTGGTGGAGGGACTGACGCTTCCCTTCACGGAGGAGTTTCCCGCGGCCGGGCCGCCGGACCCCCTGGCATGGTCCAGCGTGAACGCGGAGGTAACGGCCGACGGAGACGGAGAGCCGAGCGCCCCCTATTCCCTGAACCTCGCCGGAAATCCCACGGGGGCGGGTCTGGACACGGTGGCATCCCTGGTGATCGACCTTTCGGGCATGGGGGGAACGGGGGTGACCCTGGCCTACTGGCAGCAGCCCCAGGGAATGGGGGATGCGCCGGAGACGGCCGACAGCCTCATCACCGAGGGGCTCAACGATCAGGGGATCTGGATTCCGCTCAGGAAGATCCCGGGGGCGGCCCGACGGCCCTTTGCCTTCGAGCGGTTCGTCATGGACAGCGTGAGCGCGGGGACCGGGTCCTTCTTCCACAGCGGCTTCAAGTTCCGCTTCCGGAGCCGTGCCCAGACAGGGACCAACACGCCCGACGACTGGTTCGTGGACGACGTGTTCTTCGGCATTCCCACGGGCACGCCCGTCATGGCCGTCTCCCCCGCGTCTTTGGGCGACACCCTGCTTGCGGGAGCGATGGATTCCACATCCTACCTGTTCACGATCCGGAACAATAATCCGTTTGCGGCGCCTCTGGTGTTCACCGTAGCGGAGTCTCCCGAAGTCCCCTGGCTGGAGGCGGCGCCCGCCTCGGGTTCGGTGATCGGGGGAAGCGCCGTCGCCGCGCGGCTGCGGGTTGACTTCACGGGAGTCGTGCCGGGCACCTTCGCCACCAGTCTCGTCATCACCGGCAACGACACCGCCAACATCTCCGATACGGTGGAGGTGGAGTTCGTTGTGAATGCGGCGCCCGTGGTCGGCGTTTCTCCGGATTCGTTCTCCTTTGCCCTCCCCGGGGGAGACAGCGTCCTGGCCGCGCTGACCATACGCAACACGGGCCTGGGACCCCTCACCTACGCCTCCGGCGTGGAAGGGGCGTATGCGGGGCAGACCTCCGACAACATCGGAAACACCGAGAACAACCTCTCCACCACAAGCAACCTGATGCGGGGAGGCGTGGTGCAGGTCACCACCCCGGTGCTGCTCCTGGAGATCCGCTCGTATCTGGACATCACCACCCCGCGGGAGCTCCGGTTCGTAGTCTACGAGAACACAGCACCCACGGGGACATTCACGAAGATCTTCGAGAGCATCATCCCCAGCTCGGGCACGGGGGTCCAGTTCTACTCCTCGGGCCCCATCAACCTGGAGCTTGTGGCCGGGAAGTACTACGCCGTGGGGGTGAACTGGAACGGGGGTCTCCGGTACTGGTGGGACGCCTCCGCTCCGGTCCCCATCCCCGTCTCTTTCGGCACCATCACGGGGGGGCTGGCCCAGAGCGTGTTCCCTCCCCCCGCCACGCTCAACCAGACGGCCAGCTCCAGTCTCTACTACACCCAGCTTGTCACGGCAAGCGGCAGATGGCTCACCGTGGAGTCGGGCTCGGGGGGGACGGTGGCTCCCGGCGACAGCGCCCTCGTGGGGTTCCGCATCAGGACTGGTCTCCTTCCCCCGGGCACGGTTTCGGCAAGCCTGGTTCTGAACAGCAACGATCCGGTCGCGCCCCGGGTGACCGTACCGGTGAGCGTGGATATCCTGACTCATGTTGCAGGCGGGGAGACGGAACTCCCCCGCGAGTTCCGTCTCTGGCAGAACTACCCCAATCCCTTCAATCCGTCCACCACCATCCGGTTCGCCCTCCCGAGGGAAGCGAGGGTGAGGGTCTCCGTCTACAATCTGCTGGGGCAGGAGATCCGGACGCTTCTGGAGGGTGAGAGGGCGGCCGGCTACCACACCGCCACATGGGACGGACGCAACCGGACGGGCGTGGAAGCGGCAAGCGGGGTCTATTTCTATCGGATGGAGGCGCACTCGGCGGACGGGGAGATCCGCTTCGCCGACCTCAAGAAACTCATCCTCCTCAGATAACATCCACAAGGGGACTCCCCCCGGGGGGCCGGCGCAGAGAGACCCGGGAGCACCGGCACCCGGGGAGAGGGTAACGACGGCCGGCCCCCCACTGCAATGCATTGGGCGGGGGGGAGTTACGGGACCACCCGGCGGCGCCTTCCTTCCCGGCCCGTCGGGCAGGCAGGGGAAACCCGGGGATACCGGGATTGACATTGGACGGGGCGTTCGGCATATTGGGTTCTACCGGGCGCCCCTTCGGGGCGGTGTTCCGGGGAGTCCTTCCCACGCACCTTCAGGAGAGTCAGGGGGGCCGCCGAGACCTCATCTCCCGCGCGGCCTGAACCAGAGACTACATGCAGCAGCTTGTTCCCACCCATTCACTCACTAATCTACGGTACAACACCATGAGCAAAGTGCCGACTGCTCTCAGGGGCGCGGCCATGGCTCTTGCCATCGGTCTGCTCTCGATGATCCTCTCGCCCATCCTGTTCGCCGGGCAGGTGGATCCCGTCCTGGAGTCGAAGCTCCGGAACACTCCTCCCATGGAAAAACTCCAGGTGCTGGTGTACCTCGAGGACCAGGCCGACCTGGACCAGGTGGAGGCAGCCCTCGGGGCCCAGGCGGGCCCGGACGGCCGCATCCCCGTGGAAGTGCGCTACCGGACGGTGCTGGACGCCCTCCAGCGGGTGGCCGAAGAGACCCAACCCTCCCTTCTGGACCGACTCTCCGCCTATGAGGCGCAGGGAGGCCTGGAAATCCTGGATCGCTTCTGGATACGGAACATCCTCGTGGTGAAGGCGGTGCCCGAGATCATCCGCCAGATCGCCGGCACCCCCGGCGTGGGCACCGTGTACAACGACGCGATCCTCCAGCGCGACATGCCCGTGGGAACCCCCGTGCAGGGGGATGTGAACCCTGAATCCTCGGAACCCGGGCTCCGGGCCATCAATGCGCACCGCCTCTGGGCTCTCGGCTATTCGGGGGCGGGGCGGCTGGTCATGAGCATCGACACGGGCGTGAACGGAAACAACCTCTCGTACAACACCCGCTGGCGCGGGGCGCAGCCGGGAGTGCCCGCCTCCGCGGCCTGGTTTGACCCCTCGGGCGGGACCACATTCCCCGTGGACTGCGACGGGCACGGCACCCACACCATGGGGACCATGTGCGGTCTCTACACGGCAACGGGCGAGACCCTGGGGGTGGCTCCCAATGCCCATTGGATCGCCTCCAATTCGCTCTGCGGGGGAGGATCCCACACCTCCCGCTCCATCGCCTCCTTCCAGTGGGCGGCCAACCCGGACGGGGATCCCGGCACCATCAACGACGTGCCGGATGCCATCAGCAATTCCTGGTATGATCCGGACGTTTCCTCCACCCAGTGCACCCCGACCTCCGGCGGATACGGCCCCGTGATCGAGGCGGTGGAGGCCCTGGGGACCGCGGTGGTCTTCTCGGCGGGGAACGGGGGACCGGGGGCATCCACCGTGACCCCCCCCAAGAACCGCATCACCTCTGCGGTGGATATCTTCGCCGTGGGGGCCGTGAACGCCAACACACCGGGCTACCCTGTCTCCAGCTTCAGCAGCCGCGGGCCTTCCACCTGCACGGGACCCGATTCCCTTCGGATCAAGCCGGAGGTCTCAGCCCCCGGCGAGAACGTGCGTTCCGCCTCGGGCACCAGCGGCACCACCACCATGTCGGGAACCTCCATGGCCTCCCCCCACGTGGCGGGAGCCATCGCCCTGCTGCGCGAGGTGGCGCCGTTCCTGACGGGCACCGAGCTGAAGTACATTCTCATGAACACGGCGGCGGACCTGGGCACTCCCGGAGAGGACAACGACTACGGGCACGGCATCATCGACCTCTGGGCGGCCTATCTGGCCCTTCCCCTGAACATGGGCTACGTCAAGGGGCAGATCACGAGCGGCGGGAACCCCGTTTCAGGTGTGCTGGTGGACTTCGTGGAGAACGTCCAGCAGTTGTCCGGAACCACGGGGGCCACCGGGCTCTACCAGGTGAGCGCCCGGATCGATACCCCGAACACCACGGCCCTCTATACCCTCCGGGCCCAGAAGTTCGGGTACATCACCACTCTTGATACGGTCACCATCGTCCTGGACGACACGGTGACACGGAACCTGACGATCCAGCCCGCCCCCGGCGGCACCCTCCAGGTGCATGCCCATCGGGCCGACAACAGCCCCGTACGGGCGGGCGTGAAGGTGCTCTTCGGAACTCTGGTGGTCGTGGATGATTCCACGGATGCGGGGACGGGCATGCTCTCGGCCCCCCTCCCGGCGGGAAGCTACGACGTGGTGGTGGATCCCCCCTCCCCCTACTGGACCCGGACATTTACGGGCGTGGGCGTGACCGCGGGACAGACCACCATGGTGGATGCGCTCCTCCGTTCGGTCTTCGAGATAGCGCCTTCGGCCGTGCGGGACACCCTGGTGGTGGGTCAGGTCAGCTCGAAGACCATGACCATCACCAACACCACGGCGGATCCGGTGCAGTTCCGTGTGAGCGACGACGAGGCCCTCACCCGCGCGGCGCGGATCTCCAAACCGAAGCCCCTCACACAGCGCACGTTCCCCGTGGTGGAGCTCCCCAAGGATGCCGTGGATCCCGCACCGGGCTCGGCGCCCGCGGAGGGACGCGGAGGTCCTGATCCCTTCGGGTATGAGTGGGTGGACAGCGACGAGCCCGACGGCCCCGTGTTCAACTGGGTGGACATCACCGGCGTGGGGACCCCCATCCCCTCCACCGCATGGCAGGGTTCGGACGACGACGGAAGGATCACCATCCCCCTTCCCCTCGCATTCCCCTTCTACGGGACGGACTACAACTCCATCAAGCTGGTCACCAACGGCTGGATGAGCTTCGACGTGGCGTCCACCCTGACGACCTACTCAAACGGGCAGATTCCCTCCACGGGAACCGGCGCCCCCAACAACGCCATCTATCCCTGGTGGGACGACCTGGATCTGGATCCGACTCTCGGCGGCACCGTGCACTACTATCATGACGCCGGAAACCAGCGCTTCATCATCCAGTACACGAACGTGCCGCACTTCGGGACGACGACCCCCGGCCGCTACACATTTCAGGTAATGATGTACCAGAACGGCTCCATCCTGGTGCAGTATCTGGACATGCAGCAGACCCTGAATTCGGCCACCATCGGGATCGAGAACCAGGACGGGACGATGGGCCTCCAGGTGGTGTACAACGCCGCCTACATGCACAACAACCTGGCCATCCTGTTCCATCTCCCGGATGCCCCCTGGATATCCGAGAATCCCCTGGGCGGCACCATCCCGGGCGGGTCGGCCCAGGACATCACGGTCTCGTTCAACGCCGCCGGGCTCACGGTGGGAACCACCTACAACGCGAACCTCTTCGTGGAGGCCTCGCATCCGGATGTGGCGGGGCCGTACGTGATTCCCGCGAGTCTCTCCATCGAGCTGGCGGATTCGGCCGTGCTCATTCTGGAAAGCTCGACGGTGACGTTCGCCGCCACGCAGATCAACACCACGGTCCGCGACACCCTGACCGCCAAGAACGGGGGTCTGCAGACGCTGACGATATCCTCCATCTCCTCCACAAACGGCGACATGGCGGTGGCGCCCGCCGGTGCGACCCTCTCGCCCGGCGATTCGGTGCACGTGGTGATATCCTACACGCCCACCCAGGTGGGAACCGACACGGGGCGGGTGATCTTCCTGAGCAACTCCCAGGGAAGCCCCCGTCTGGATGTCATGCTGGAGGGGATCTGCATCGGGGCCCCCTCCGTCTCCCTGAACCCGGCAACACTCTCCGCCACCCTGCAGCCGGGACAGAATGTCACGCACACATTCACCATCACGAACGCGACTCCTCCCCCCACCGTCCCGCTTCTGGTGGGCCTGGCGGAGGGAGCGGGATGGCTCTCCGTGGATCCCGGATCCGACACCCTGGCGGGCGGCGCATCGGGGACCATCAACGTCACCTTCGACGCCATGGGCATGCCGCTCGGGACGGTGACGGCGGACATCACCATCACGACCAATGACCCGGCCAGCCCGAGCGTGGCGTTCCCCTGCACGCTCAACGTGGTGGGCGGCCCCGTCATTGCCGTGCATCCCGATTCGCTCTACCAGTCCCTGAACTCGGGGAATACCGCTGTGGACACGCTCGTGATCAGGAATGCGGGCGTCTCGACACTGAACTGGACCATCACGGATATCCCCGCCGCCCCGGCTGCGGCACCCGCGGCCATCAACGACGGCGGACAGGCCTCCGTGGGAAAGGGAGAGCCGGATGTCTACACGGGCCCGCCCGTGACGGAGGGCCGGGGAGGTCCCGACAGCGCCGGCTACCGCTGGATTGACAGCGACGAGCCGGACGGCCCCGTCTTCAACTGGGTGGACATCACGGGTGTGGGGACCCCCATCCCCTCCACATCCTGGCAGGGATCGGACGACGACGGACGGATCACGCTGCCCCTTCCGTTCGCCTTCGCCTACTACGGCACGGAGTACACCTCCATCAAGCTGGTCACGAACGGCTGGATGAGCTTCGACGTGGCATCCACCCTGGCCAGCTTCTCCAACGGGCAGATTCCCTCCACGGGAACCACGGCCCCCAACAACGCCGTGTATCCCTGGTGGGACGACCTGGACCTGGATCCCACGCTCGGGGGAACGGTGCATTACTACCACGATGCCCCCAACCAGCGCTGGATCGTGCAGTACACGAACGTCCCCCACTACGGTACCACCACGCCGGGACGCTACACGTTCCAGGTGATGCTCTACCAGAACGGTTCCATCCTGGTGCAGTATCTGGACATGCAGCAGACCCTGAACTCCGCCACGATCGGCATCGAGAACGCCTCGGGGACGGTGGGTCTCCAGGTGGTGTACAACGCCGCCTACATGCACAACAACCTGGCGATCCTGTTCGCCAAGGACGTTTCCTGGCTCTCCGAGAACCCCGTGAGCGGCGCGGTGGCACCGGGGGACAGCGCCCTGGTGGAGGTCACATTCGACGCCACGGGCCTCGTGGGGAACGTGTACAGGGGACGCCTTGAGATCGCGAGCAACGACCTGCAGCACACCCCCACCTATGTGCCCGTGACGCTGCATGTGGCGGGGGTCCCCGGGATTTCCGTCCCCACTTCCTCCCTCCCCTTCGGGACGGTCTTCGTGGGTGACACGGCCCAGGCCCGCCTGGTGATCCGGAACGTCGGCTCCGACCTTCTCCAGCTCACCGGCTTCTCCGTGCTGGGAGGCGGAGGCACCTTCTCCATGAACCTGAGCCCCGCTTCCCTGGCCATCGGGGATTCCCTCGTGCGACCCGTCTTTTTCTCCCCGGATGCGGCGGCAAGCTACGCCGGTCAGTGCATGATCCTGAGCAACGACCCCGACCCGGCGGATGACACCGTGATGGTGGCCCTGAGCGGGATAGGATCGGTTGCCCCGGTGGGAAGCGTGTTCCCCGCTTCCATCACCCACACGATGCAGCAGGGGACGGTGGACTCCTCCCGGCATTTCGCCATCCGGAACACGGGCGGGTCCCCGCTCACCTGGGACATCGCGGAGGTTCCCCCGGCGGAGGCCGTGGATCTCGTGATGCGCAGCTCCGTCCCCATGCCCAATGCCCCCTCGCCCAACGCCGATCTCGCGTCAAGCTCCCTCCGGTATCCCGAGGGACTCCTGGCGCTGGGCGACACACTCTTCAGCTTCAACGTGGAGAATGTGACCCCCGGCCCCGCCGTCCTTCAGCTCGGGGTGGAGTACGCCATGGGCTACTACTGGGTGACGGGCGGTCTCCAGGGGGCGGGAAGCAAGTACCTCTACAAGTTCAACCCGAACGGGACCCTGGCAGCCGCCTATCCCCAGGGCACCAGCACGACGTTCGGATGGCGCGATCTCTGCTTCGACGGCCGGTACCTCTACACCAGCGACGAGAACGAGTTCGCGAAGATCGACCCCCTGACGGGGGCCAAGGTGGGGACCCGTCCGAAGCCGGTGGGACAGACGGTGCTGCGGGGCCTGGCGTTCGATCCCGCGACGCGCACTTTCTGGACCAAGAACTTCGGAGGCGCCCTTGTGCACTTTGACAGCACGGGAGCGATCCTGGGATCCTACACGAATGCCCTCGCGGTCTACGGTCTGGCCTGGGATCGGTGGTCTCCCGGCGGTCCCTTCCTGTGGATGTGGTCTCAGGACGGCCCCGTGGGAGGCCAGAAACTCACGGCCACCCGGATGAATCCCCTGACGGGACAGCCCACGGGCGTTTCCTTCCTCGGGCGGAACTACGCGGCCCTTCCCGACACGGACATCGCCGGCGGCGCAGCAATCTCCGACGAGATCGACCTCACCCGGCCGGTCTTCCTGGGACTGCACCAGAGCAGCCCGGATCGGGTGGTGGGCTATGACCTGGGGGTCACGCTGGGTCTTCCCTGGGTGAACGCCAGCGTCACGGCCGGGTCCACGGCTCCCGGAGACAGCTCGGTGGTCAAGGCCGTCTTCAACTCCACGGGGATTTCGGGGGGAACGCACAACGGGCGGTTCCGCATCACCACGAACGACCCGGCCCACGCGGTCCTCTATGTGGACCTGACGCTGGATGTGATCGTGAGCGTGGATGAGACGGAGAGGGGGATTCCCCAGGCATACACCCTGGCGCAGAACTTCCCCAACCCGTTCAACCCAGCCACCAGCATCCGCTTCGGACTCCCCGAGGAGGCATCCTTCACGCTCCGGGTGTACGATCTGCTGGGCCGGGAGGTCCGGAGTCTGGCTTCGGGAACCCGGGAACCGGGGAACTTCAAGGTCGAGTGGGACGGCACCAATGCGCTCGGGCAGCCGGTATCGAGCGGGATCTACTTCTACCGCCTCGAGGCCCGGGGAGCATCGGGCACCGTCTTCACGGCCCTGAAGAAGATGATCCTCATGAAATAGCGTGCGAATACTCCGCACCGAGAGCCCCCCGGAGCCCGTCTCCGGGGGGCTTTTTCTTGTGGAGGGACGCGTTGACATTCCGGCCCCGTTTCGGCATATTGGGCTACTGTTTTTTTCAAAGAGTCCGTGACCGGGTCGTTCCCTGCCGCGTTGCCGCACGTCGTGTTACCCCGCCGGCGGCCGAGCGTCGCGTCATCCGCCAGGAATCACCGTGGTTGCCCCATTCATCAAGGAGGTTGTATGCCCGTACCCAGAGGTCTCCGTTGTGTGATTGCGATCCCCCTTCTGATGCTTGTTCTGGACACCGGGCTCTCGCCTGCACAGGTGGAGCGGTATCCCGACAGGGCCTGGTCTCTTGTGGCCCGGATGAAGCGCGGGGATCTGACATCCAATCCTCTCCGCACCCCCGTGACGGTGCCTCTGGAGGTCCTCCCCCCCCAGAACGCCCCTGATGTGCGTATCAGGCCCACCACCAACACCGTGCAGTCCGAGATGTCCATGGCGGTGCACCCCCTGAACAACCGCATCATTCTGGCCTCGGCAAACGCCTCCGACTACCCGGTGAGCACGATCTACGGAACCGGGGCCTACTGGTCCACGGACGCGGGCCTGAGCTGGAACGGGTTCGACCAGCCGCCCGCAGGGAACTCCAATGCCGGCGATCCGGCATCGGTCATCGACCGGCTGGGGTACTTCTATGTCGGGAGCATCGCGGACAACGACGGGCAGGGAGTCATGCGGTCCGTGAACGGCGGGACCACCTGGAGCTACGTTCAGATCTCCAACCCGAACGGATCCCTCCTGGACAAGAACCACATGACGGGGGACGTGAACGCCGCAAGCCCGTACCAGGGAAACCTGTACGCGGCCTGGACCGATTTCGGACAGCCGGATCCCAACCCCATCGAGTACCGGCGGTCCACGGACCGCGGACTGACTTGGGTGAATGAGCAGAACATCTCGGGCACCATCATGACCACGAGCGAGTTCGGACAGGGGGTGAACCTGCAGACGGGTCCGAGCGGAGAGGTCTACGCGGCGTGGTCCATCAACCAGGGCACATCCCCCTATACGGAAAAGGCAATCGGGTTCAACAAATCCACGGACGGCGGCGTGACCTGGGGAACGGGCCTGCGGGCCATCACCAACATCCTGGGGATCCGGACCACCTCCTTCGGCACCTACAATATCCGCTCCAACAGCTTCCCCTCCATGGCCGTGAGCCAGATGACGGGCGCCATCTACATCGTCTGGACCAACAAGGGGGTACCGGGGGTGAACACGGGGGACCCGGATGTCTACCTCATCAAATCGGTGGACGGAGGCACGAACTGGTCCACACCCGTGCGGGTCAACCAGGACGCCGTCGGAAACGGAGCCAACCAGTGGTTCCCCTGGATTTCCGTGGACCCCGAGACAGACCAGATCAACGTCGTGTTCATGGACGGGCGCGCCAATATCGGAACAAACCTGGCCGAGGTGTATGTGGCGCATTCCATCAACGGCGGCGCCTCCTTCGAGGACTTTACGGTGAGCGACGCCGCCTTTGCGGTCGGGCCCCTCCCCGGCTATGGAGGGAATTACGCGGGGGACTACATCGGCATCGCCTCCCGCGGGGCGCGGGCCTACCCCCTCTGGTGCTCGCAGAACCCGGGCACCAATGCCCAGGGATGGGTCAGCCCCATGCTGCTGGCAGACCCCGTGGACCCGAATCCGCCCTCCGGGGTCACCGCCTACAGCGATGTCTCCACCCCCACCTCCATGAACCTGAGCTGGACGAACCCCACGACCCTCGTGAACGGAAGCCCCATCGGAGATTTCGTCGTCCGCATCAAGAGGGACGGGGTGCAGATCGCGGAGGTGACACCCCCCGCCGCAAGCTATGTGGATCCGGGGCTCACCACCTATACGGAATACACATACACGCTGGCGGCGCGGCTCACACTCAACGACAGTCTCTCCACCGAGTCCCAGGCCGTCTGGACGGCGGGCGGATCCCCCTGGCCCGCCCCCCCCTCCAACGTGCTCATCAGCATTACGGACCGCCTGAGCACCCAGGCGCAGATCACCTGGACCAACCCCACGACCCAGCGGGACGGAACACCCGTGCATGACCTGGCGGGAACCAGAATCTGGCGGAATGGCACGCTCCTTGATTCCGTGGCCGCAGGAGTCACCACCCACATCGACATCCCGCCGCCCGGATTCGTCTACACCTATACGCTCCAGGCGTTCAACAGTCTCACGCCCCGCCGCTACAGCGACCCGAGTGCGGCCGTGGGGGGGTACATCGGAGACCTGCCCGACGTCCTCATCTGGCAGCCGCCCGACGCCCTGGGGGGAAGCGCGGACTCCATCGGCGCCTCCCTCACCCGGCTGGGAGTCAGCAACTTCAAGGTGGACTCCCTCTTTGAGTTCGGCAACGACCTCAGCCCCTTTGAGGCCGTCTTTGTCACGGCGGGCATCTACACGGATAACGCGATCATCCGGGCCTCGGACCCGGAGGGGCCGGCCATCGCGGCGTACGTGCAGAACGGGGGACGATTCTATCTGGAGGGGGGGGATGTCTTCAACTATGACCCGGAGAGCGCATCGGGATACAACTTCCGCCCCCTGTTCGATCTTCTGGACGGAAACGACGGGAGCTCGGATGTGGCAAGCGTGAGCGGCCGGACCGTCTTCGGGGGTCTCACCTTCACAAACTCGGGCGGGAACAACTTCATGGATGAGCTCCATCCCGCAAGCGACGGAGCGGGACGGGTGCTCTGGACCGCCCCCACTTCCACCCCCAGCCCCCATGACACCATGGGAGTCTACAGCTTCTACGGTCTGGGGCGGGGGGTGGCCAGCGTGGTGGAGTTCGAAGGATTGGCCGACGCCGGCTCCAATCTGAAGGACTCCGTCATGGCGCGCATCATCCGGTTCTTCCGCCAGTCCCTCTCCCCCCCCGAAATTGCGGTCACGCCCCTTGCCCTGGCAGACACCCTCCAGGAGGGAGAAACGGGGAGTCTGAGCTTCCTCATCACAAACGAAACCCTCCCGCCCGCCGATCCCCTGCTGGTTTCCCTGAGCGAGACGGCGCTCTGGCTCTCGGTCAGCCCCGCCTCAGACACGATCGGGGGAGGAACCAGTGCCACCATCACGGCTGCTCTGGATGCAACCGGGCTCACTCCCGGCGTGTACACAACGGCCATCGGGGTGACCGCCAATGATCCGGATGAACCGCTCACCAACGTGCAGGTATCGCTCACGGTGACGGGGAGCCCCACCATCGTTTTCCAGCCTGATACCCTCACCCGGAGCATGCCCCCCAATGCCGTAGCCGTGGATACCCTCACCATCCTGAATACGGGCGCGGGCCCACTGGTCTGGTCCATCCGGGACGTCCCCTTCGCCGCCGCAGCCCGGCCGGCTCCCCAGCCCCGGGGGGACGAGCTTTATCCCCCCCGGCGCGGGCGGGACGGGCGGCCCATCCAGCAGGGTAAGGACGAACCGGACCTGCATCGCGGGAATCCCCCTGCGGAGGGATCCGGAGGACCCGACAGCGCCGGCTACCGGTGGATCGACAGCGACGAGCCCGGAGGCCCCGCCTTCCAATGGACGGACATCACGGGCGTGGGCACCCCCATCCCCTCCACCTCCTGGACAGGGTCGGACGACGACGGACGGGTCACCCTCCCGTTGCCGTTCCCCTTCACATTCTACGGCAACACCTACAGCTCCATGAAGCTTGTCACCAACGGCTGGATGAGCTTTGATGTGGCTTCCACCCTGACCAGCTATTCCAACGGAGCGATTCCTTCCACAGGCACCTCCTCACCCAACAACGCCCTGTATGCCTGGTGGGACGATCTGGATCTGGATCCCACCCTCGGAGGCACCGTGCACCACTACCACGATGCGCCGAACAACAGGTTCATCGTGCAGTTCACCAACGTCCCGCACTTCGGGACGACGACTCCCGGACGGTACACATTCCAGACGATCCTGTACGCCGACGGCCGGATCCTGTACCAGTACCTGAACATGCAGCAGACCCTCAACTCGGCCACGATCGGGATCGAAAACGCATCCGGCACGGTGGGGCTCCAGGTGGTGTACAATGCGGCCTACGTGCACAACAACCTGGCGGTGCTCTTCGCCACGGACGTGAGCTGGCTCGCCCTCTCTCCCACATCCGGAAACGTCCCGCCGGGCGGAAGCGCGAAGGTGGCGGTCAGCTACAACACAACGGGCCTGACCGACGGCATCTACACGGGGCGGCTGGAGGTGCAGAGCAATGATTTCCCCCATACCCCCGCATACGTCCCCGTCCGTCTGAGCGTGGGGGGGATCTTCTCGGTGAACGTGCCGGTCATTGCGGGATGGAACATCATCGCCAATCCCGTGGTCACCGCCCGGGATTCCGTGCAGGAGCTCTTCCCGGGCGCCCTTTTCCCCTATGCCTTCGCGTACCAGCCGGGCCTGGGCTATGGGCAGGCATACACGATCCCCAACGGCATCGGGTGCTGGGAGAAGTTCCCCGCGGGGACGACCATCCCGGTGCCGGGAGCCCCCATCACCCGGGACACCCTGGCCGTGCTCGAGCAGGGGTGGAACCTGGTCGGCTCCTTCTCACATCCCGTGGATACGGGGGCTGTGATGACGGTGCCGGGGGGGCTGCGCGGATCCCCCTTCTTCCGCTACGACGGGGCCTACACTCCCGCCACGGTGCTTCAGCCGGGCCTGGGGTACTGGTTGAAGGCGAACGGAAACGGAGTCCTTGTGCGGGTCCCGCCGCCGAAAGAGGGCGTCCGGAGCCGGACGCCCCGCACACGGGAAGACGGCACGGAGTAGTCAGCGGAGCTTTGCCCGCTCAGGAAGGCCCCGCCCCCCGGCGGGGCCTTCCTGTTTGCAGGAGCCCGTTGAAAGAGAGCCCCGCGGAGGGTATATTCCGCCATGAAGACATCCGCCTTCGCCCTGTGGGGCGCCCTCCTCCTTCTGGCGGCAGGCGCTCACCCTCCCCCCCCTCCCGCAGTCTATCTGCACGAGGGCTTTGACGGCCCCGGCATACCCGCCGGGTGGACGGTCAGCGCCGTCGCGGGCTCATCGGCCATCTGGAGGCGGACCACAACGGGGACCCACCCCCCTGCGGATCCCTTTCTTCCCCCCGGCCAGGCGATGTTCAACTCCTATGATGCCCGGCCCGGCGATCAGGCCCGGTTCACGTCCCCTGCGGTGAACCTGAGCACCTCCGCGAACCCCTTTCTGGAGTTCCACGTGTACGGGGATCCCGAGTTCCCGCAGGCGGGGGACACACTTTGCGTGGAAGTCACCACGGGAGACAGCGTGGCGGGTCCCTGGATGCCGCTTCTGGCCGTTGCGCGCGCAAGCCCCGCGGCCAGCTGGAGAACCCGCATGGTCTCCCTCCTTCCCTGGGCGGGTTCTGCGGGGGTCCGGATTTCGTTCCGCGGGATCAGCGGATACGGGAACAACATATTCCTGGATGAGATCCGGATTGCCGATACGGCATTCCATGACATCGGCCTTGAGGGTCTGGCGGCCCCTCCCGGACCCGGGGAGGTTTCCCGCGGAGGGGGCGACGGGAACGTGCCTGATCCCGCTTCCCCCGCCCTGTTCGCGGTCCCCGGGTCGGGAGCGGTCGGAGCCCGGGTACGGAACCACGGGACGTTCGACGAACCCTCCTGGGGGATTGCCTGGAGCGTGGACGGAGACGATCAGAATCCCGTGCAGGGTTCCCGGACACTATCCAGGGGGGGGACGGACACTCTCTTCCTTCCGCTCCCGGATCTTCTTCCGGGGTCTCATCTGGTGAGGGCGCGCACAATCCTTCCCTGGGATGCGAATCCCCTCAATGACTCGGCCCGGATCGTGATTCTGGTGCCTGACACGTCGCTCATTCTGTGGGAAGGATTCAACGACACGCTCTTCCCTCCTCCCGGGTGGAGCACCGTCAACGGGGACGGCGGCCCGCTTGCTCCCTGGTTCCGCGGAGCGCCCGCCTCTCCCTTTCCTCCTTTCGAGGGAGGGGGATTCGCGGCCGACAACTTCCTGAGGGGAAACGGTGGCCTCATTGACGACTGGCTGATCAGCCCCCGCATCGAGGCCCCGCAGGGGACGGGAGTCCAGGACTCGCTCCTGTTCCGGATCCGCTCCGTCCTCCACCCACCCCCGGCAGCCAACTACCCGGACTCCATCATGCTGCTTCTCTCGGGGGGGGGATCGGACACCTCCGATTTCACAATCCGGATGGAATACACGGCCGTCCCCAAGGGAACCTGGACACGCAAGGCCTTCCTTCTCTCGGGACTCGTGCCTCCCGGGTCGCCGTTCCGGGTGGCATTCCGCTATCTGCACTTTGCCGGCGGCCCCGGGGGGACGGGTTCGGATTTTGCAGGACTGGACGCGGTGGAACTCCGGCGTTCCCCCGCCACATCCGTGCTCGAGGAGTCCGGTCCGCCTTCCGCGGGGGTGCTCCAGGCCTATCCGAACCCCTTCAACGGCCGGACCGTTCTCCGCTATGAGCTTCCGCGGGGGGGCCGCATCAGGATCGCCGTGTACTCGGTGCTGGGGCGGGAGGTGGCGGTCCTGGCCGAAGGCCATGAGGAACCGGGAGTCCACTTCGCCGCGTGGTCCCCCACGGGATTGGCAAGCGGGGTCTATTTCTGCCGCCTGGAGGGCGCCGCCGCCCGTGCGGTCCGGCCCCTCTTCCTTCTTCGCTGAGGATGAAAAAAAAGGCGCCCCGGACTGGCTGGGGCGCCTGTGAGGGCCGACCGCTCGCGCCTCAGGAGCCGAGGGCCTTCCGCAGGATGGCGAATCCCTCCTCGAGTTCCGCTTCCGTGATCGTGAGAGGCGGACGGAACCGGATGGCCCGTTCCCCGCTCGGAAGGACAATCAGCCCCTGCTCCAGGCACTTCTGCCGGATACGGGTGCGCTCCTCGGGGGAGACCACGTCGAAGGCGGCGAACAGCCCCAGGCCGCGAGGATTGGAGAGCACGGCAGGGAACTCCCCGGCGAGCGCCGCAAGGCGGGCAAGGAGGTGCTCCCCCATCCGCCGCGCGTTCTCCACCAGGTTCTCCTCCTCGATGATCTCCAGGTATCGCTGCGCCCGTACCATGTCCGTCAGGCCGCCTCCCCAGGTGGAGTTGATCCGGCTGGGGACGGCGAAGACATTCTCCTTCACCTCGTCGATCCGCGTCCCGCACAGGAACCCGCAGACCTGCGTCTTCTTGCCGAAGGCGATCATGTCGGGACGGACATAGTGCTGGTGGGCCCACATCTTCCCCGTCATCCCGATGCCCGTCTGCACCTCGTCCATGATCAGCATGGCTTCGTTCTCGTCCGCAAGCTGGCGGAGGGCCTGGAAGAACTCGCCCCGGAAGTGATTGTCCCCCCCTTCCCCCTGGACCGGCTCGATGATGATGGCCGCGATATCGTCCCGGTTGGCGCGGAAGGCCTCCTTGATCTGACCGATGCTGGTCTGTTCATCCTTCAGAACGGTCTCCAGGTTCGCTCCCGCAAGGGGGAAACGGACGGCGGGGTTGAGCACGCGCGGCCAGGCGAACTTCGGGAAGAAGGCGGTCTTGACCGGGTCGGTGTTGGTCATCGAAAGCGTGTAGCCCGATCTGCCGTGGAACGCCTGCCGGAAGTGAATCACCTGGGTTCCCCTCTCTTCCTTGTATCCCCGGGCGAAGTTCTTCCGGACCTTCCAGTCGAAGGCCGCCTTGATCGCGTTCTCCACCCCGAGGGTTCCGCCTTCGATGAAAAAAGCATGGGGAAGATAGGGCGGCATGGCCACGCGCTCGAACGTATCGAGGAACTCCGCCTGCTCGGCGGTATAGATGTCCGAGTTGGACGGCTTGTTCACGCTGACGTAGGCCAGCCGCTCCAGGAACTCCGGGGTCGTCATCTTCGGGTGGTTCATCCCGAGGGGGGAGGAAGCCACAAAGGTGAAGAAGTCCAGATAGGACCGCCCGGTGCGGGCATCCACGATCCGGGCCCCTCGGCTCTTCTTGAGGTCGATGACGATCTCGAAGCCGTCCACCAGAATGTGCCTGGCCAGAACGGCCAGAGCATCGGCCGGAGCCACACGGGCGGGCCGTCCGCCCGGAGCACGCATCTGCTGCATTGTCATGACGATTCTCCTGAGGTAAGGGTGAAGGGATTCCTGCGGGGGCGCGGCGTGTGCGCGTCCCCCCGACGGGCCCCCTCAGAAGAACTCCTGATGCTCGTAGTGGGAAACCAGATAGAAACGGACGTCCGCCACGGAACACCTCAGTCGTAGTTGTCGATCTGGGCCCGCTGCAGGCCGCCGCTGTAGTCCACGTAGACCGTCTTCCACTCCGAGAAGAAGTCGTACACGGTCCAGCCGCCCTCCCGGTGGCCGTTGCCCGTCTGTTTCACCCCGCCAAAGGGCATGTGGGCCTCGGCTCCGATGGTGGGGGCGTTGATGTACGTGATGCCGGCCCGGATGTCCCGGATGGCCCGGAAGGCGCCGTTGATGTCGGAAGTGTAGAGCGAGGAGGAGAGACCGTAGATCGTCCCGTTCAGGATGGCCAGTGCCTCCTCCAGAGACCGGGCCTTCAGCACCGAGAGCACCGGGCCGAAGATCTCCTCCTGGGCAAGCCGGGACTCAGGGCGCACGTTGACAAAGACCGTGGGCCGGTAGAACCACCCCCCGGCGAGGGCGGGATCCGCCGGAACGGCCCCTCCGGCGGCAAGCCGGGCCCCTTCCTCCAGGCCGATGGCCACGTAGCGCGCCACAACATCTCTCTGCCCTTCGTTTACACAGGGACCCACGTCCACATCCGGCTCCAGTCCGTCGCCCAGCCTCAGGGTCTCCACTCTTCCGACGAGCATCTCCACGAACCGGTCGTGAATCGCCTCGTGCAGGATCAGACGGCTCGTGGCGGTGCACCGCTGGCCGGTGGTTCCGAACGCCCCCCAGAGAACTCCTTCCAGGGCAAGCTTCAGGTCGGCATCGGGCATCACAATCTGTGCGTTCTTTCCCCCCAGCTCCAGGGAAACCCGCTTCAGGGTCCGCGCGGCGGCCTCCGATATCCTCTTCCCCACTTCCGTGGACCCCGTGAAGCTCACCAGGTCCACCTCCGGATGGGAGACTATGGCGTTGCCCACCTCACCGCCTCCCCCATGTACCAGGTTCACCACCCCCGGGGGGATTCCTGCTTCCAGGAGGATCTCCACAAGCGAGGTAGCGGTGGCGGGGGTGTCGGACGCCGGCTTGAACACCACCGTGTTCCCGCAGAGGAGGGCGGGAAAGATCTTCCACGTCGGAATGGCCATCGGGAAGTTCCAGGGTGTGACGATACCCGCCACCCCGATCGGCACCCGGAGGGCCATGTTGAACTTGGCGGGGAGCTCCGAAGGCACCGTATGCCCGAAGAGGCGCCGGCCCTCCGTCGCCGCATAGTAGGCCGTATCGATCCCCTCCTGGACGTCGCCGCGCGTTTCGGACAGGACCTTCCCCATTTCCCGGGTCATCTGGCGCGCAAGGTCTTCCTTCCGGGCGGTCATCAGATCCCCCACCTTTCGCAGCATATCCCCCCGCGCGGGGGCAGGCACCAGACGCCACTGCTCGAAAGCCCTCCGGGCCGCCGCCACCGCCTCCTCCACATCCTCCACACCCGATTTCGGGAAGACCCCCACGATCTCATTCCAGCGGGCCGGATTGCGGTTCTCGAACGTCCTTCCCGAGACCGCACCCTTCCACACACCGCCGATGCAGTTCTGAAACACGCGTGCCATGATGGTTCCTTTCTCCCTTATGCTTCGGACAGACCGGCCCTCCGGAACAGAAGAGGGACATGTTCGAGGTATTTCCGCACATCGAAGAGCGCATCCAGCTCCACGCCGGACAGGCGGCGCGCCACATCCTCCCTCTCCCGCAGAACCTCCCGGAAGTCCCGCCCCGTGCGCCGGGTTTCCGCCGCCGCCCCCTGCACCGCCCGGTATGCATCCTCGCGGCGCATCCCCTTCTGCGTGAGCGCCAGGAGGACGGACTGGGAGAAGACCAGTCCGCGGGTGAGCTCCAGGTTCCGGGTCATGGCCTCGGGATGCACCATCAGTCGGTCCACGACATCCGTAAAGGCATCCAGCATGGTATCCAGCAGGATACAGCTGTCCGGAATGATGATCCGCTCGACGGAGGAGTGCGTGATATCCCGCTCGTGCCAGAGCGCCACGTTTTCCTGCGCCGCAAGCGCGTTGCCGCGGAGGACGCGGGCAAGCCCGGCAATGCGCTCGCATGTGATGGGGTTCCGCTTGTGGGGCATGGCAGACGACCCCTTCTGGCCGGGGGCAAAGTACTCTTCGGCCTCCTGGACCTCCGTTCTCTGCAGGTGCCTGATTTCGACGGCAAACTTCTCCAGGGAGGATCCCGCAATCGCCAGCACCGCCAGGAACTCCGCATGCCGATCCCGCTGGATGACCTGTGTGGAGACGGGCGCGGGTTCCAGATCCAGGCGCGCACACACGTGGGCTTCCACCTCGGGGCTGATGTGGCCGAAGGTCCCCACCGCCCCGGCGATGCGCCCCACCCCGATGCTCCTCACGGCGGCGGTAAGCCGCTCGATGTTTCTCCGGGTCTCGTCGTACCAGAGGGCCAGCTTCAGGCCGAAGGTGGTGGGCTCGGCATGCACGCCGTGCGTTCTCCCCACCATGACCGTATCACGGAATTCCAATGCCCTCCGGCCCAGAACCGCCCGGAGACGCGTGAAACCCTCCAGAAGGAGCATTCCCGATCGCTTCATCTGGACCGCCAGGGCCGTGTCGAGCACGTCGGAGGAGGTCATCCCCAGGTGCAGAAACCTGGCTTCGGATCCCACATGCTCCCCCACGTTCGTCAGGAAAGCGATCACATCATGGCGCACTTCGGCCTCAATCTCCGCGATCCTCGCCGCATCGAAGGAGGCCCGCCGGCGGATCACGCGCGCGGCCTCCCGGGGTATCACCCCCAGTTGCGCCTGCGCCTCGCACGCCAGGAGCTCGATTTCCAGCCAGATGCGGAACCTGGCCTCCTCCGACCAGATCTCCCCCATGGCGGGCCGTGTGTAGCGGGCAATCACCCGGGGCGCCTCTCCAGCTTCATGCGCACCTCCAGCCGCTTCTTTTCCCGCAGGATATCCAGCCGCAGGATGTCGCCCACCCGGGCGTCATGGACAAGGTCCGACACCGCCTTCTCATCCGGCGTCGGCTCCCCGTTGAGAGCCAGGATGATGTCCCCCACCCGGAGACCCGCCCGCTCCGCCGGACTGTCCAGCTTGATGTCGCTGATGATGGCGCCTTCGGCCTTTTCCAGTCCGAAATACCGCGCAATGCGCCGGTCCACGGTCTGGATCTCCAGGCCCGTCCAGAATTCCCGTTCCACCCGCCCGCTGCGCCTGAGATCAGCCACGATGGATTTCACGCGATTGATGGGTATTGCGAACCCCAGCCCGATGTTGCCCCTGTTGGGAGAGTAGATCACGGCGTTCACCCCGATCACC
Source organism: Bacteroidota bacterium (assembly GCA_049587715.1). Taxonomy (GTDB): domain Bacteria; phylum Bacteroidota; class Ignavibacteria; order UBA10030; family UBA6906; genus JBAVEL01. The sequence goes on along the minus strand of JBAVEL010000016.1, from coordinate 7,662 downwards.
TCTCCCACGCTGTTCACGAGGGGGCCCCCGCTGTTGCCGGAGTTGATGGCGGCATCGGTCTGGATCATGCCCCGGTAGACGCGCCCCTCCTCGCCCCGGAGGTTCATGTCCATGGCGCTCACCACCCCCACGGTGACGGTGGGCTTGTCGCTGATGTCGAACAACCCGAACGGATTCCCGAACGCGATGACCCATTCCCCCGTGATGACGTCGTCGGAGTTCCCCAGACGGACATGCGGCAGACCCTCCCCCTTGATCCTGAGGAGGGCAATGTCGGAGATGAGATCCGTCCCCACGAGTTCCGCCTCGTACTTCTCCCCGCTGGTCAGGGTGACGGTGATCTCCTTGGCGTTCCCGGCCACGTGGTCGTTGGTGAGGATGTATCCATCCGGAGAGATCAGAAAGCCGGAGCCCAGGCTGGGAATCTTCTCCGTATATGTCTGGTCTCCGAAGAACTGCCGGAAGAAGGGGTCGTCTCCCCAGGGACTCCAGCGCCGGTAGGTTCTCAACTCCACCACGTTGATGCCCACCACGGCGGGGCTGACTTCGGCCACCGTCGCGGTAATGGCATTGCGCCGCCCGCGTGAGAGGGCCGGTGAGATCGAGTCGCGCGTTTCTCCCGATACCGCAAGGAGCCGAGCATCCGCCCCGCGGGTTTCGGCTCCCGTGCCTTCTCCTGCGCCTTCCCCCCCCGATCCCGAGGCAACCCCCAGTGAGTACCCGATGAGTCCGCCTCCCGCCAGCGGCACCAGCAGGAGAAGGGCCGCCATCATCATCCTGTTCATACGCCGGTTCCTCTCCGGGTGCCCGCCTTCTTCCTGCGCCGCACCGCCCGCCGGGCGGCCTGTGCGATGGCGGAACGATCAATCCCAAACCTCGCCATCAGCTCCGGCCCCCTTCCGGATTCGCCGAATGTGTCGGGGACCGCCACGAATTCCTGGACGGTGGGGAGGTTCCGGGCCAGGAACTCGGCAACCGCCCCCCCCAGACCCCCGTTGATCTGGTGATCTTCAGCCGTTACAAGAGCCCCCGTCTGGGCGGCAGCCCGCAGAAGAGTCTCTCCGTCCAGGGGCTTGATGGTGTGCATGTTCACAACACGGGCCTCGATTCCCTCCAACGCCAGGGTCTCGGCGGCGCAGAGGGCCTCCCACACCTGGAGGCCGGCCGCCACGATGGTCACATCCCGTCCGTCCCGCAGCGTGTCGGCCTTTCCAATGACGAAGGGTGTGTCCGGACTCGTGAAGAGAGGGCTGCTGTCCCTGAAGAACCGGAGGTATACGGGGCCGCTCCGGACATCCATCGCGGCCCGGAGGGCCTTGCCCGTTTCCAGATAGTCGCAGGGGCTGAGAACCGTCATGTGCGGAAGCACACGCATCAGCGCGATGTCTTCCAGCGCCTGATGGGTGGCCCCGTCAGGCCCCACCGTGATCCCGCAGTGGGATGCGCATATCTTCACCGGGAGCTCGCTGTAGGCGTGGGACTGCCGGATCTGGTCGAATGGCCGTCCCGCGGCGAACTCCCCGTAGGCCGCCGCAACGGGGATCTTTCCCGCCACCGCGAGCCCGGCAGCCACGCACATCATATCCTGCTCGGCGATGCCGACGGAGAAGAACCGTTCCGGGAACTCGCGTGCAAACGCGTCCACCTTCACCGAGCCGCTGACATCGGCCCCCAGGACCACCACATCGGGGTTCTCGCGCCCCAGCTCCACCAGGGTGTCGGAGAAGCCCTGGCGTGTGGCCTTCTCCCCCCTCGAAACCCACCTGCTCATCGGTCCGCCCCCCCCTTTTCCCGTTCCCAGTCAAAGAGGAGGAAATCCCCGAACCGGGTCGGGGGAAGCTCCGCCAGCGCCTTCCTGCCCTGTTCCTGGTCGGGGGGGACGCCGTGCCACCGGTAATCGTCCTCCATGAAGGAAACCCCGCGTCCCATGACCGTCCGGGCGATGACCACGCTCGGGCCGGCCCCGAATCCGAATGCGCTTTCCATGGCTTCCATGAATGAGGCCGGATCATGCCCGTTGCACTCGAGGACATTCCACCGGAAAGCCCGCCACTTGTCCGCAAGGGGTTCCAGTTCCATCACCTTGTCGGTTCTGTTGTCTATCTGGCAGAAGTTGCGGTCCACAATGGCCGTCAGGTTCCCCAGCCGATGGTGGCCGGCTGTCATGGCGGCTTCCCATACCTGCCCCTCGTTCAACTCCCCGTCTCCGAGAAGCACCACCACCCTGTTCGGTTTTCCGTCCAGACGGAGTCCCAGGGCCGCGCCCGCGGCCACGGAGAGCCCCTGACCGAGGGAGCCCGAGGCGATCTCTATGCCGGGAAGTCCGTGTGTGTGCGCGGGAGCGGGGTGGCCGTGAAGCCGCGTGGGAAGCCGCCTCAGCGTGGCCAGCTCATCCGTCGGAAAGAAGCCCGCCCTCGCCAGGGCGGCGTACCAGACAGGCGCCAGGTGGCCTGCCGAAAGGAAGAAGTAGTCCCGGCCCGGCCATCGGGGGTCGGACGGATCATAGCGAAGAATCCTGAAATACAGGGAGGCAAACACCTCTGCCAGACCCAGCGGCCCCCCGGAGTGCCCCGACTGCGAGAGCATCAGCATCCGAACCACATCTCTCCGGAGCTGGCGGGCCATCTCCTCCAGCTCGGGGAGCGCCAGGTTCCGCATCGTGGATTCCACCATCAGTCAGCCCCGTTTTTATTGCCGCACTCCCCGCGCCCGGGCCGCCACGGGACCCGCCAGACGCGTCAGAATGACGCCCAGGATGCACATCAGGAAGATCCTGAACTCCCCCGGGGGAACCCCGGCAGGGACCGCCGCCCGGACCCAGGACTCCGGAGCCGCCAGCATGAACACCAGCCCGAGACCCGAGGCGCATGCACTTGCGGTGTTGACCTCCCGGAAGAGGGCATATCCCGCCCCCCAGAGGACTCCCCACCCGGGAACCACCCAGGGACCCAGGACCAACGCCGACCCGGCGGCGGTCGCCAATCCCCGTCCCCCTTTGAATCCTATCCAGCAGGGGTACGCGTGGCCCAGGACGGCTCCGATCCCTGAGGCGGCTTCCCCCGCGAATCCTCCGCCCCCCGCATGGCGGACAACAAGCACCACCGCGCAGCCCTTCAGACAATCCACGAGGAGGACAACCAGCCCGATCGCGGCCGACCCCGACACCTCGTAGCTGTTCAGAGCGCCCACGTTCCCGCTCCCTGCCCGCCGGATATCCAGGCGGGCCCTCCTGCGGAGCAGAAGGTAGGCGGTGGGGAAAGAACCGAGGAGATACCCCGCCAGAACCCCCGGCAGCAGCGTCAGCACCGTCACAGAGAGGAAAACCCGGAGTCTGTGCGCATGGAAACTGAATGTATCAAAAACAGCCCCGAATATCAAGGTTGAAATCCTGCCGGTCTTTTCATATCTTTCCACTCAGGGTTCTATTCCCAATTCACAGCCCCGGCACTCCCCTCGCCCTGCAATGAAAGCCGTCATCATGGCCGGCGGATTCGGCACACGACTCCGTCCCCTGACCTGCAACACCCCAAAACCCATGGTGCCGGTCATGAACAAGCCGATGATGCACCACATCGTCGCGCTCCTGCGCCGGCACGGCATCACCGATCTTATGGCGACCCTTTTCTACTCCCCGGAGGCCATTACCTCCTACTTCGGCGACGGTCGTGCGCTCGGGGTCGAAATGGGCTACGTGCGCGCCGAAGCCGACTACGGCACGGCAGGCAGCGTGCGGAATGCGACCCGGGGCCTCCGGGAGCGCATCCTGGTCATCAGCGGGGACGTGCTCACCGACTTCGACCTGACCCAGGCCCTCCGTTTCCATGAGGAGCGGCGTTCCGCAGCCACGATCGTGCTGGCGCACGTCCGGAACCCGCTTCAGTTCGGCGTTGTGATCACGGCGGACGACGGCCGTGTGACCCGGTTTCTGGAGAAACCCTCCTGGGGGGAAGTCTTCAGCGACACCGTCAACACCGGCATCTACATACTGGAGCCGGAGGTGATGGAGCTGGTGCCGTACCGCGAGGATTTTGATTTCAGCAAGGACCTCTTCCCGTTGCTCCTCCGGCAGCGCGCGCCCCTCTTCGGCTGCGTGGCGGACGGGTACTGGCGCGACATCGGGAACCTGCATGAATATCAGGAGGCGCACCTGGACGCCCTCAACGGAGCCGTGCGTGTCGGCATCGAGGGCGACGACACCGGTTCTCTGATCATCGGGGAGGGAACCTCCTTGCGGAGCGACCGCATGACCGTCACCGGGAGGGTGGTCATAGGAAGGAATTGTACGATCGGCGACGATGTCCGGCTGTCCAACACCGTGATCGGTGACAACTGCGTCATCGGGCCCGGCGCCAGTCTGGCAAACTGCGTCCTGTGGAGCGACATTATTGTGGGACACAGTTCCGAGCTCTCCTCGGACGTGATCGGCGCGAAATGCTCCATCGGGGAAAAGGTTGTCATCTCCGAGAACGTGTTTGTGGCGGATGCCTGCTGGATCGGCCGGCGCGCGCATCTTTCCGCCAACATCAAGCTCTGGCCCGAGAAAGTGGTGGAGGAAGGGGCCGTCCTGACCCGGAGCCTGGTCTGGGAGGACAAATGGCTGCGGGAGCTCTTCACCGACTCGCGCGTCACGGGTCTTTCCAACATCGAGATGAACCCGGAGTTCGGGGCGAAGCTGGGCGCGGCCTTCGGGGCCTTTGTCGGGGAGGGAAAGACCGTTGTCACTTCCAGGGATTCGGACAACGTTTCCCGGATGATGAACCGGGCGCTCCTGTGCGGGCTCGTCTCCGCGGGCGTCCACACCCTGGATCTCCGGGCCATTTCCATTCCCCTGCTGCGGCACGAACTCAGCAGCGGAAAGGAGGCCGGGGGCGTGCACGTCCGCCGCTCTCCCTTCGACAAGAACCTGACGGACATCATCTTCTTCGACTCCAACGGGACCGATCTCCCCGTCCACAAGACCAAGGCGGTGGAACGGCTCTTCTTCGGGGAGGATTCCCCCCGTGCAGCGCGCGAGAAGGTCGGCACCATCTCCTTTCCCGAGCGGACCACGGAGGCCTACAAGGAAGCGTTTCTCTCCCACCTCGATGTGGAGGCCATCAGCAACAGACGCTTCAAGGTGGCCATCGACTACTCCAACGGCGTCGCCTCCACGATTTTCCCGCTCATCCTGGGCTCCTTCGACTGCCAGGTGGTCGCCTTGAACGCCCATCTGGACCCGCGCCGTCTCACCCGGGACAAGGAGGAGTTCGACGCCTCTCTCCGCCAGCTCTCCCACATCGTGACCTCCCTGGATTACGACATCGGCTGCCTGATCGACGCGGGAGGAGAAAAGCTCTTCCTGGTGAATGAGCGGGGTGCATACGTGGAAAGCGAGCGGCTTCTGGCGGTCGTCACGGACATGTTCCTGCGCACGGCTCCGAGGCCCGGAGCGATCGCCGTGCCCATTACCTCCTCCGGCGAGGTGGACATCATCGCGGAGCGCTACGGTGTGCAGGTCATCAAGACGCGCAACAGCCACGCCTCCATGATGGAGGTGGCCAAGGCGCGGAAGGCGGACTTCATCGGCGGAACCAAGGGCGGCTTCATCTACACGGATTTCTTCTTCGCCACCGACGCCATGTACTCGGTGGCGAAGATTCTGGAGATGATGTCCCGCTCGGGGATGCGGCTGGGCGAAGTGGAGGACGGCCTCCCGCGGCTCTCCGTCGCCCGACGCAACGTCAACTGTTCCTGGGAACACAAGGGGAAGGTCATGCGGAACATCATGCGGGACACGGAACACCATCGTCGGGACCTGGTGGACGGCGTGCGGGTCTATTTCGGCGGTGTGACGGACGCGGTCTCCGCGCTTCTTATTCCGGACAAGGAACGCCCCCTCTTCCACATCAACGTGGAGGCGCACACGCAGGCGGCCGCCGACGAGCTCGCCAATCAGTACGAGAAGAAGGTGATCCGCTGGCGGGATGACGCCTGACGCAGGGGCGGCCGGATGTGGCGGGCATCCGCCGGGCGCGAGACAATGGAGGAACAATCTGTATGCGGATAAGCGATATACTGACGGAGGACCTCGTGGCCACAGGCCTGCCGGGGGACTCCAAGGAGGGCGTGATGGAGGCCATGATCGACCTGGTCGCGTCTTCCCCGAAAGTCCTGGACAAACAGAAGGTCCGCGAAGCCATTCTGGACCGCGAGAAGATCATGTCCACGGGGGTGGGAAACGGATTCGCCATCCCGCACGGAAAGACGGACGCCGTCTCCGACATTGTCGCCGCGTTTGCCGTCACGGCCGAGCCGATCGACTATCAGTCCCTCGACGAGAAACCGGTCCGCCTGGTCTTCCTGCTCGTCGGCAAGAACAACATGGTGGGCCCCCACATCAAGCTGCTGAGCAGGATTTCCCGCCTCATGAACAAGGAAGAGTTCCGCAAACGCCTCCTGGAGGCGGAATCCGCACGGCAGGTGCTCGAGATGTTCCGTCTCGAGGAGGCCTCCTACTTCGAGGCATGAAGCCACGGAAACAGAAAACCGCGGGGGAGGGCTACCGGCTCCGGATGTACCCTCGCAGGGATCCATCCCGGAGCCGCCGCACGACGGTGTTCATCCTGGAAACAGTCCGCACCTTCGCCAGCTTCCCCTACGAGCTCTCCGTGCAGGAAACGGTGGAAGCGGCGTCGATTAGCTTTGCCGTCCGCGGGCTCCAGGCCCCCCGGTTGAGTCTCCCGGGGCCGGGCCGCGCCCGGTACGTGTCCGAACACGAGGGATTGACGGGCACGTATGAGGTCAGCGTGGAAGGCATGGACGGACGGCGGGCCCGCTGCGCCATCATCATCGGCGGCGATGCCGTGCGAGTGATGCGGCGTCCGGAGGATGGACGCCTGGAGCTCTTCACGGAACCGGAAGAGGGTTCCCGGCCATGATTCCCGTCCTGATGGAAATCGGTCCCCTGAAGGTGTACAGCTACGGGCTTATGCTGGGTGTGGCGTTTCTGACGGGCGGCCTCATTCTCTCCCGCGAGCTGGCCCGGAAGAAGATGGACCCCGGCATGGGGAGCACGATCACGCTGCTGGCGGCGGTCTTCGGCATTTCCGGGGCGAAGGTCCTCTACCTGCTGGAGCATGCCGCGGAATTCGCGGCCGATCCCTGGGGCATGGCCTTTTCCCCGGGGGGCCTGACGTGGTACGGCGGTTTCCTCACGGCCCTCACCGCGGTCTCCGTCTATGTTCGATCCCGCCGGATCAGCTTTCTCAGGGTCTGGGACTGCCTGGGAGTGGCCCTGATCCTCGCCTACGGGATCGGGCGCCTCGGATGCCACCTCTCGGGGGATGGTGACTACGGGTTCCCCACCGATCTTCCCTGGGGAACAAACTACGAGAACGGAACTGTGAAGCCCTCGCGGGCTTTTGCCGCCTTTCCCTCGGTGGCGGCCGCATACCCGGGGGGAGTCGTTCCGGATGACACCCCCCTGCACCCCACGCCGGTGTACGAGACCCTGGCAGGTGCGGCGGGGTTCCTCCTCCTCTGGCACTTGAGGACCCGGCCCGCCCCCGACGGAGCGCTCTTCATGATCTATGTCATGCTCTCCAGTGTCTTCCGCTTCCTGGTGGAGTTCCTGCGGCTCAACCCGAGGATCGCATGCGGCCTCTCGGCCGCCCAGGTGATCGG
>JBAVEL010000015.1:0-18878 GCA_049587715.1 Bacteroidota bacterium | reverse complement strand
CATCGAAATACCGGGCGATCGACTGGGAGGACCCCTGCACAACGGGGGATCCCGTGTACCGCTTCAGCACGGTCACGCCCGGGGCCCCTCCCAGGGCGTTGAGCGTGAACCCCGTGTTGCCGAAGTTCTCGGGGGTGGAAGCCGCCACCGTGCGGCTCACTTCCACCTCTCCGATCACCGTGTTCCCCGCCGTCTCCGAGAGCACAGCCCTCCGGAGGATCATGCGGTAGCCCGAGGCGATCGGCATGTCTTTCTGGAGAACAAGCGTGGTGTTGGAATCCACCGTCACCCCCGCGAACTCCTGCGTGCCCGTTCCCGCCACCGTCATGGTGTGTCCGCCCGTCCCCACCGGAATCCCGCCGAAGGCGGTGAAGTAGGTGGAGGTGGCCAGCTCCGCCCCTGCCAGGGTGGAGGCCGCAAAATCTATCGTCCCGTCGTTGGTGATGCCCCCGTCGTCGATGTTGAGATCGTGCGACACCGACCCGGCCGTGGAGGCCAGCACCCGGAGGGCCGCCCCCGGCTCCACCGTGACGCCTCCCGACAGCACGGGAATCCCCGTGGAGCTGTAGTTCCCGATCCGCACCGTCTGGGTGTTGCCCGAGGTCCCGATCCAGAATGTGCTTCCCGCTTTCACCCGGAGGCTTGTGATGCTGATGGTTGTGTTGGTGGAGGGCGCGGTCACCACCGTCTTGGCGGTGAAGCCGTCCCCTATCTCCAGGGCGCCCATCCGGCAGGTGGCGCCCAGCTTCAGCGTGTCGGAGGTGGCTCCCGTGAGCTTCACCGCTCCCTCGTTCATGTTCAGCCCCGCGTTCCCGTTGGAAACGGAGTTGCTGGGCGTCGTGTAGATGTCACCCTTCACGATCAGAACCGCTGCGGTGTTCCCGTTGGAGGTAAGCTGGGGCCGTCCTCCCCGATCCCCGCTTCCCCCTCCCGATCCGCCTGTGATGGACACATCCCCCTGCACCGTAAGCTGCCGCGCGCCGGTCGGATCGAATGCCAGCACGGGCCCCGAGTTGGAGGCGCTCCCCGTCCCCACCAGGGTCAGGTTCCGGCACTCCGCATTGGAGATGTCTATCGTCACCGTCACGTTCAGGGTGTTGATCACGGCGTCCCGTGTGGCATCGGGCACCACGCCCCCCTGCCAGGTGGCGGGGGCGCTCCAGGGACCGCTGGCCACGGCGTAGGAAGTGCTTGCCGTAAGCCCCAAGTCCTCGGCCCTGCGGGGCTTGATCCGCTGGAAGCCGTTGGAATAGGAGAGAATCCCTATCACGTTCACGGGGGTGGTGGGAATCCCGTTGCCCACCAGGGAGTTCAGACCTCCGCTGCTCTCACACCGGAGCGTGATGGTATCCGTGTCCGCCTCATAATAGAGATAGCTGGCGGGGGCCGCAAAACTCCCCGTGGAGGCGGTGCTCATGCCGTTGATCTGCACCAGCTTCCCCTCGCTCAGGAAACCCGCCGTCTGGGTGGTGGGGAGGGTGATCACCTCGGGGGTGAGCGCGGTGGTTCCCAGGGAGGTGTCCACGAACGCGAAACTGGGGTCCGTCAGCTCGTACGACCCGTTGAAGGCCAGCATGGAGCCCTGCACCTTCACGTTCTTTCCGGGATCGAACGGGGGAAGGCCCCCCGTCAGGAAGAGCTGCATTCCTCCCGTGCCGTCCTGGATGTATCCCTGCCCGTTGGAGAATGTGTTGGTGCGGACGTTCAGGGTGCCGTTGATGCGGGCCCCGTACCCCACGATCCCCGCAATCGGATTCCCCTTGATGGAGGAAACGGGCGCATCCCCCGTGAAGTACCCTTTGAGGGCATCCTGGGTGGAGGCATAGGCCCCGTCGTCATCCACGGCGGTGATGAAGTACTCCACAAGGTCCCCCGCCGCAACGTGCTTGGAGGGGGGAATCACTCCCACGTACGTGGACCCGAAAGGAGTCATGGTGATGGAGGAATCATACGCTCCTCCGTTCACACGCACATTCAGTTTGGCACCCGTCACGGTGCCGTCCACGTCCGTGATGCCGGCGGATATGGTGTCCCTGCCTCCCACCTCCGCCACGAAGGGGAAGCGGGGGAGGAAGGCGATGATGGGCGCCGAGTTGGACGGCGTGGGCGGGATCTCCGTGGGGGACGATGTGTTCTGGGGGTCCGGGAACAGACCCGCCGTGGCCCCCCGTATCACGAAGTCCCCGTTGTTGTTGTTGGTGTCCCAGCCGTTCCCCTGGAGGGTGTCCGCCCCCCCCCACCCCATGCTGGAGGCGGTGGAGGTGGACTGGGCCTTCCGTTCGGCGCTCGTGGTGTTGCTGAGACCCGGGGCCGCCCCCGAGCCCTCATACTTGTTGGCGGTGCCGTATCCCACAAAGTCCACCACGGTGGGATCGGTGGGGAGATCGATCCCCACACCGTCGTTCACCAGGACCACCTTACCGTTGGTCGCGGACAGGAGCAGGGCCGGACTCAGGGTTGCATCGGGAGTCGGTATGTCCGCGGTCCCCCCTCCTCCCTGGGAGCACGAGATCAGGAAGAACCCGTCGGCCGGTATCGTGCCCGAGAAGGTGGAGATAAGAGTGAAGGGCCCCGTTCCCGTTGCCGACTGGTACTGGATGGACCAGCCGGTCATGGTGATGGGGCTGGAGGTGGGGTTGTAGAGCTCCACAAAATCCTGCTTCCAGTAGGCCGAGGTGTTCCCTCCTCCCCCGTACACCTCGCTGATCACCACGTGGGTGGCGATCTGAGCCGGCGCGCCCGCCGGGAACAGGAGCAGGGAGAAAGCTGCAAGAGCAATCAGAACGGAAACATGCCTCATGGGGGATATTCCTCCTTTGAATGAACCCTCCCGCCCGGGGGGCGGAAGGTTCTGGGATGTGGATTGCACTCTCGAAGGCTGCGGCCGCTACCGCAGCACCGTCATCTTCCGGGCCTGCTCACCTCCCCCCGCCTCCATCCGGATGACATAGACCCCGGAGGGGAGCCGGGAGGCGTCGAAGACAACCTCGTAGGGAAGATCCCGCGGAGCCGCCCATCCTTCCAGGACGGAGGCCACGCGTCTCCCCAGTATGTCGTACACTCCTATCGCCACCCGCACCGGCGCCGTCCCCTGTATCCTGTACACGATGGTCGTATGGTACGGGGCGGGAAGCGAAGACACCGTCACCGGGTTGGGGTAGTTGGGAAGAAGCACGCTCGGCTCGGGTATCACGGGAGGCGGCGGCGGAACGATGGGGCCGCCCCCTCCGTCCGTCGTGTGCAGGATGGCGCCGCCCTCCCCCACCACCCAGCCCTGCTCCGCGTCTGCACAACCCACTCCGTAGAAGGCCCCCTGTCCCGGCACCCGCAGGCGGTTCCAGTTCTTTCCCCCGTCGGTCGTCTTGAGGACGATGCCGCTCGTGCCCGCGGCGTACCCTGTATAGTCGTCGGCCAGGGTCAACGCATACAGGTACTCCTTTGCGCCCGCGCCCGTCTGCGCGATGAACCAGGAAGCGCCCCCGTCGGTCGTGCGCGCCGCCCGTCCCTGCCGCCCCACGGCCGCACCGTGTGCGGGGGAGATGAAGTCCAGACCCGCCGCGTCAAAGAACACGCTGGAGATGTATTCCCACGTCGCGCCTCCGTCCGTGGTCCGGAAAACGGCCCCTCCGCCCCCCGTCACCCATCCTCTCTGTCCGTCCACAAAGTCGATGGCCGAGAAGTTCCGGCTCGTATCTATCACAGTCGGTATCCAGGTCACGCCCCCGTCCGTGGTGCGGAGCACCGTTCCCCGCGTTCCACAGGCCCAGGCCAGATCCGATGAAACCGCCTTCACCGCCGTGAGTGTGCCCGTCACGCCGCTCTGCTGAGGCGTCCAGGTCTGTCCTGCATTCTCGGTTTTGAGCACCGTCCCGCCGTAGCCCACCACCCAGCCCGTCAGCGTGGACACAAAGCTCACCCCGGTCAGCCACTGCGTGGTCCCCGACGTCTGAACAACCCACTCCAGCCCCCCGTTGGCGGTGGCAAGGATGGCGCCGCCCTCCCCCGCAGCCGTGGCCCTGAACCGGTTGATCACCGCCACCGACCGGAGCTCAGGTGTAGGGCCCTGCGACTGGGAGAACCACTGTCCCCCCCTGTCGGTGGACCTGGCCACTTTTCCGCTTCCCCCTGCATACCATCCCGTTCCTCCCGGCAGGAACGACACACCGTTCAGCGCATAGGAGCCGGGAACCTCAACCGATGTCCATACCGCCCCTGCGTTCACGGACCGGCTGACCACCCCGCCCAGTCCCGTGTTGCCCCCCACGGCCACGAGAGTTGCGGAATCCGCGGCCGCAAGCGAGCGCAGATCCTTCCCCGTCCCGCTCTGGCGTGTGAACCAGAGCCCGCCCGCGTCGGTGGAGCGGAGTATGAGTCCCGCCTCCCCCACGCAGGTGATGAGGCCCTCGGTCTGCACAAGAATGTCGTGCAGGTCCCTCGCCGTGGTGGTGGCAATGGTCCCCCAGGAAAACCCCCCGTCGGAGCTCCGCAGCACCGCCCCCGCCTCCCCGCAGGCCCATCCGAACGCCCCGCCAAATGTCACGGCGTTCAGCGCGCGGTTGTTCGCGTTGGTCCTCCGGGTCCACTGGATGCCCGTCGTGGTGGTGCCGTACACGGCCCCCGAATCGCCCACCGCGGTGCCCACGCTCTGGTTGGCGAATGCCACATCCCTGAGCGTGTGTATGCCGCCCCCCACCACGGTGCGGGTCCACGCGGCCCCGCCGTTGTCGGACCTCAGGATCACTCCCGAGTCCCCCACCGCCACAAGAATCCCCGCCCCGTTGGAGGCGATCCCGTACAGTGTCCCGTACGTTCCGGCCGTCAGGAATCCCCCCTGCCAGCTCGCTCCCCCGTCCGAGGTGCGGAGCACCGTCCCCGCTTCCCCCACCGCCACCGCCCGGAGCCCGTCCAGCGCCACGATGTCGTGGAGCCCGTTCCCCTGGGGGAGCGGATTCTGCCAGGTCCAGGAATCCTCGGCGGAGGCGCCCGACACCCCCGCCAGGAGCGCCGCCAGAAGGAGCACCGTGCGCGCCGTACTCCGGCCGCAACGCGGGTGTGAAGAGATGATGTGCGGCATGCTGCTCGTCACTTGATCAGGAGCATCTTCAGACGGATCGGCGTTTCCATCCCCTCCGCACGGATGGTCGCAAAATACGTTCCTGCGGCCAGGTCCATTCCCTCAAACCGGGCCACATGATCCCCCGCCCCCAGGTATTCCCCGTTCACGAGTGTGCGCACCCGCCGGCCCAGGATGTCGAACACTTCCAGGGTCACCGTGGCCGGCAACCGCAGGGTGAAGGGCACCACGGTGGACGGATTGAACGGATTGGGGTAGTTCTGCCGCAAGCTCACCGGGAGTTCCCTTCCCGGGCCTCCTGCGCCGCTTCCGGGGAGCGACTCCATGATCACCCCCGTCGTATAGTGGAGAATCACACCGTTTTCCCCCACCACCCACCCGTTCGTGGGACTCTGAAACATCATCCCCCGCAGGCTCAACACGAACCCCGACCCCACCGAAGACCAGGTGTTCCCCGCATCAGCCGAGAAAAGAAGCAGCCCGTAGGAGCTGCACGCCCAGCCCGTATCGGCGCTCGTGAAATAGACGTCGTCAATCCCCCGCCCCGTCCCCGACGGCATGGAAAACCAGGTGTTCCCCCCGTTGATGGTGCGGAGGATCGTACCCCTGTTCCCCGCCGCAAAGCCCAGAAGACTGTCCGCGAACATCACAGAGTTGAGCGCCCAGGGGGCGGAGGTCATGATCGGCCACCAGGTGTCGCCTCCATCGCTCGTCCGCAGGATGAGTCCCCCTCCGCCCACCACCACACCCGTCTGGTCGTTCACGAAGTGCACGCCCCGGAGGGTCTGCGAATACCCCGTGGTCTGGCGCCGCCAGCTTGCGCCCGCATCCGTGGTCTTGAGCACGATGCCCCGGGAGCCCGCGATCCACCCCGTGGTCGCATCCAGGAAATACACATCGTAGAGCACCCGCGTGGTTCCGCTCGCCACCAGCGTCCAGGTCTGCCCTCCGTCCGCGGTGCGGATGACGGTTCCCCGCTTCCCCACGGCCACCCCGGTCAGGGCGTCCGTGAAGTCCACTCCGTAGAGATCCCTGCTCACACCCGAGTTCTGCGGCGACCACCGGGCGCCCGCGTTCGTGGTGGCATAGACGGCGCCCCTCTTCCCCACGGTCCAGCCCGAGTCCGCCGTGGGGAAGAACACGTCGTAGAGCCGCGTCTGGAACCGCCTGTCCACCCGCACCCAGTTGGCCCCCCCGTCGGTGGTCCGGAGCAGAGTCCCCCGGAACCCGGCCGCATACCCCACGTAGGGGTCCTCGAACCGGACTGCGCTCAGGTGCTCCGTCAGTCCCGCCGCCTGTGCCGTCCAGGCGGATCCGCCGTTGATGGTCCGGAAAATGTCGCCTCCCGTCCCCACCGCCCACCCGTGGAGGTTGTCCACAAAGTGAAGCGCCGTCAGGTCCTCCGAAGAGACCAGCATCGAGAACCAGAGGGTTCCCCCGTTGGTGGTCCGCAGGATGCGGCCGTCGGCCCCCACGGCCCATCCGCTGTCGGTGGTGGCAAAATCCACTTTGGCAAGGTCCACGGTGGTGCCCGAAGTCTGGGCCGACCACGTGCCCCCCCCGTTCGCCGTGGCGTAGATCGCCCCCTCCTCCCCCACAATCCAGCCGTTGGAGGCATCCACCATGTCGATTCCGTTCAGGTCCTGGATGGAAGGCGTGGCCTGGCTTGTCCAGTTCACGCCCCCGTCGGTGGTCTTCCGGATGACGCCCATTTCCCCCACAGCCCAGCCCAGATCGGCGTCCACAAACTTGATGTCCAGCAGTGTGAACGAGACCCCCACGTTCACGTGCGCCCAGGTGTCCCCTCCGTCGGTGGTCTTGAGGAGCACTCCTCCCACTCCTCCCGCATAACCCACGAGCGGGGCGGGAAAATCCACGGCCAGAAGCCGCACGGACACCCCTGCCAGGGAATGGTCCGACACCCAGGTCACGCCGCTGTCGGCCGTGCGGACGAAGGTGGTCCGGTCACCCGCAAGGATCGCCGTGCCGGCTCCGCCCACGGCGGCATCCCAGATTGCATTTCCCTGCGGCCAGGGATTCTGCCACCGCCAGGTGCCCGGCGTGGGGAGCACATCCGAAGCCGCGCCGCCGTCATCCCGCAGCTCCCACGCCTCCTCCTGTTCCTCTGGATCCAGCTCATCGTCCCAGTCATCCTCCACCTGCGCAAACGCAAGCCCCGCCGGCAGAAGCAGACAGAGCGTCAAAAAAAGTCCCGGCCTCATGATTCCCTCCCTCACGCTGTGGTGTGCCTACTCCAGCTCCGTAAGAACAAAATCTACTCCCTCCACGTAGTCCCCCTCCCGCGTGGCCTGCACCGTCACCCGCTGTGCCGGTTCCCGGGCAATGAAGCCCGCCCGCGCAAGCTGGCCCGCATCCACGGCGATGCGGTACTCGCCCGGCGGAACTCCCACGAACTCGAACTCGCCCGTGGAATAGGTTTCCACCGTCGCCTCGTAGGGCCGCTCCCCGCCCCCCGTCTCCGTCAGACGCACACGCACCGTCGCCAGGGGCTGAAGCACCGAGTCTCCCTCCTCGTACGGATAGCCCACCATCCCCCGCACCACGCCCCCCACGATGATGGGCAGGTCCACGATGCGCTGCCGTCCCGGCTCCGCGATGACGGTGAACGTCTCGTACCGCGGCCTCCAGAGGGGCTCATCGAGGGTCCCCTGCTCGAACCGGAGGGCGTACTCCCTGTAGGGGAGCAGGTTGGCGTTCCCCCATCCCAGACCGTCGTGGCGCCGGAGCACGGCCGTGTAGCCCTCCTCCGAGGGGGCGGTGCGGGGCGTGCCGCTCGTGACGGCTTCCTCCCCCGCATCCCGGGACCCGTTGTTGTTCACATCCAGGAAGGGCCGCACGAAGAACCCTCCGAAGGAGGTCCGCGGCCTGTAGTCGTAGAAGAAGTCCCCCGTGGAGGGCACCAC
Source organism: Bacteroidota bacterium (assembly GCA_049587715.1). GTDB lineage: Bacteria > Bacteroidota > Ignavibacteria > UBA10030 > UBA6906 > JBAVEL01. Next base: position 10,880 of record JBAVEL010000015.1, on the reverse strand, counting down.
GCCCAGGGATCCGCCGATCCGCTGCGTGTAGAGAATCCTCCCCCGGGAGCTGGTGGCCGAGGCAAACGCCCGGGCCCACGGGAAGATGTACCGGACCTCCAGCCGCATCAGGGTGGAGCTGGCCCGCAGGTTCCGCGTGTAGTTGAAATCCACCACGAAGCGGCTGGCCGGGCTCACCGCCGCATCCACCCGCAGGTCCACGAACTCGCTCTCCAGGTGATCGTAGGTCGTCCCGATGCCCAGGAAGACTTCCCGGGGAAGCCGGAATCGCGCGCTCAGGTCGGTTTCCCGGATGGTGGTGGCGGTGGTCTGCGTCTGGTAGGAGTGCAGCCATCCCACGAAGTGCGCCACGCGGGGGTAGAAGAACCCGATGGCGGGCTCCACGGTGGTCACCCAGAGCCGCTCCCGCGCCGGGTGCAGCACGGTCTGGACGAACCGGCTGGAGAGCCCCATTCGCAGTCCGTTCCACTGGAACGGATAGCTCCCCGAGAAGATGAACTCATAGATGGCGTTCCGGGGGTTCAGGAACCGGATCTCCTTGTAGCGGGTGTAGGAGGCCTCCAGGCCCAGGGAGGAGGGGAACGCCGCCAGAAGGGAGGCGCGCCCGATGTTGTCGGGCGAGAAGAGGGCCTCTCCCACGATGTGGGGCGAGAAGCGCGCCGTTCCCGTCAGCGACGGAAACACCCGCCGTTCAAGGAATCGATACTCGAAGTACTCCACCCTTCCCCCCACGGTGACGCGGGAGGTCATTCCCCAGAGCGTGGACACCGATCCGTGGATGGGATACGATGGTTCCCGGAGCCGTCCGATGGAGATGTCGTAGTCCACCTCCCCGGGTGGCACCATGGTGTTGGGCACCAGAAAACGATAGGCGTCCTCGTACAGCTCGCCCCAGAAACTGTAGGACCGCACGTTCATGAAGTTCGCCCCGTAGCGGAGGGGCGCTTCGAAGCTGTAGGATCCGTCGGCCGTCGAGTCGGCCACTCCCACGAGGGTCCCGCCGCCGAGCAGGTACGTTTTCCGACCCGCAAAGGCCGACCCCATGATGGTCTGGGGCGCGAAGCGGAGCCGGCTGTAGGGAGGAATGCTGGTCAGGCGCACCCCGTACTTCTCACGGGTCAGCAGGCCATCCGTCACGAAATCCCCCACCAGGAACTGATGGAAGAGCCTGGAGGAGGGAGGAACATAGCGCCAGAGGTGGCGGGAGTCCCGGAGATCAAAATCCGGGGAGAGGGCCAGGTTGTACCGGCTCATCAGGTCACCCCCCAGCACGAAGGCGCTGAAACCGCCGATGAACGTCCGGCGTGTGAGCCGCTCGGGCGAGAGGGTCTGGCTGAAGTTCCAGTCCACCCGCAGGCCGTCCAGCAGGGGGTACTGGCGCGGGAATCTTATGGTCGGGTCCAGGAGAACGTCCCTCTGGGCCAGCTTCTGCTCCTGGCGCCGCATCCGGGCATCCAGGAAGAAGGGGAGATCCCTCCGGGAGGGCATGGCGGCGGCCACCCGCCGCTCTTTGTACTCGATGGGGAGGGCGAACAGGCGCTGGTAGAACTCCGGAAGGAAGAAGAAGTCGTCCCCGTACTGCACATACTCGGTCTGCTCGAAACTCTCCGAGCGTTTCCCCACCCGCCCCGTGCCTTCGGAGGGGCGGATGTCGTAGGTGGTGTCCGCGCTGGCGATGAAGCCGGTGATCCGCCCCGTGGCCGGGTCGTAGAGGTTCCGGATGCGGAGAAAATCGAACATCTGGCGGAGGGGCAGGAACACTCTGCCCTCCCGCTGGATGCTGTTGATCTCGGTGCCTCCCGCCCTCTTCATGGAGAACTCGATGGGCACCAGCTCCTGGCCCGCGCCCGGTGTTTCCTGCGCGGGGGCCCTCCCCGCATGGAGTATCAGCGCACAGGCCGGCGCCAGAAGCAGGGCGCGGCCCCATCGGGAGAGGAATCTGGCGGGCAGGTGCCCGGAAACCGGGAAAGACATCACATGCCTACGGGATGGTGACACGAATGGACTGCCGCACGGGGGCCGCCGACACCCGCATCCGGGCGTTCAGGGTCGGGTGCTTGTTGTCGATTGCCAGGTTCAGCGTGTAGGACCCCGCCGGCACCCCCTCGATGTCCAGCGAGTTCCGGTAACTGAGCTGCTTGTACACCACCACGGGGAGTTCCCAGGACCCCGCGCTGCGGCCACGCTCGTTCAGCAGCTCGAAGCGGAGCGCCCCCCAGAGGGCCGCGCTCCCCGTCCGGTCCAGCACCAGGTCCACCATCAGGTTCTTGCCTTCGGGCGTCGCCCGGAAATCCCTGATAACAGCCCCCGAGCTCACCGGGCCCCTCCGGACGTGCACGGGAATCACCGTCTCCTGCACAAGCACCGCGTTCAGGAGCTTCCGATCCTCCGCCCCCCTCACCCGGAGCGGCTGGGTCCGCTTCCAGCTCACCACCACGCGCCCCCATGCCTCTCCTGCTCCTCCCGGAGGGGGGGAGCTCACGATGCGCACCGTCTGGCTCCCCTGCGCCTCGATAACCACCCGCTGGGGCACGGACCTGAGCCAGGACACGGCGTTGGGCTCCGCGGGGTTCAGACTGTCGCCGCGGGAGAACTGCACGGATCCCGAGGAGAACCCCACGGGGTACTCGTACCGGAATGTCACCCACACCTCCTCCTTCGTGTCTCCCGTGTTGGTAAGGGTGACGGGCGCGGAGCGGTTCGGGGAGACGATGAAGACCTGCGTGGGAAAAACCTTGATGCCCCCGAACACGATCGGAGGCGCCATGCCGGCGAGGAGAACGGAGAGAAACGCAAGGCGTCGCATCATTGTGTTGTCATGAACGGTGGACACGGGAGAAAGACCCGCACGCCCGCCGGAGCGGGCGCACGGGCAGATACGTCGGGAAATGCCGGAAAGGGATTGCCTCCCCGGTGGAACGTACGGCAGGGCGGCAATCCCTTCCCGAAGCAGAGCAGGAAGAATCCTGCTCAGGTTGCGCTTAGAAACCAGCCCAGTTCGCCGTCAGGATGAAGGTGGCCCAGTACTCGTCCTCCACCGGCAGACCGGTGCCCACCGACACGATGCCGCCGATGGCAACCCAGGTCTCGCCGTCGGGGTTGCAGTACACCCGCTTCGGAACACGCGGATCGAAGGGCTCGTAGGCCAGGTCCACATCCGGCTCCTCGGAGAACCAGCCCGCGGACTGGGAGTTCACCGTGTACGGAATGCGGGCGCCGAAATCCACGCCGACAAAGAAGGAGGGCAGCGTGAACGTGACGTCAATGCCGGCACCGATCACCGAGGTGATGGTCCAGTAGGTGATCGCAGGATAGGTTCCGTCGCCGTTGGAGTTCTCGGGCGGCGTCACAATCCCGTTCGGCATGAAGGTGTAGACCGTGCCCGGGCTCAGAACGCCCCAGTCACCGTCGGTGCCTTCCAGATCCAGCCCGCCTTCGAGCAGGAACACGGCGGTCCCGATGGCGGAGGTTCCGTTGGTCGCTGCCGGCTGGGCGAATGCCATCGCCGACACCAGGATAACCAGCGCAACGAGAGAGAAAAGGTTCTTCATACAGAGACCTTTTGTGATGTAGTGGGACATAGTGGATTAGGTGGTGTATCTTTTGACGCTGATGCAGCTTTTGTGCGCTTCGCTCAAGCATCCCTGCCGTTTCGGGGCGGACGGGCATGGCTCTTCATGGCGACCCCCCTTGGCATGGCACCGGAGAAGAAACAAAGGACAGACCCGGCGGTGCGGGACGGCCGGAGGACCCGGCCGCCCCGATCGCCGCACGACAGCTACTTCAGAAGCATCATCTTGCCCACGGACGGCATCAGTTGCTCGCCCGTATCCACGTCCTCGCCCGTCACCCGGTAGAAATACACGCCCGAGGCAAGGCCCGCGGCCGCGAACTCGATCGTCTGATACCCTTCCTCGAACTCCTCGCCCTGCGCCAGGGTCGCCACCTCGCGGCCCAGCAGATCATACACGCCCACCGTGATCAATGCCGGGTTCATGAGCCGGAAGTTGATGCTGGTGGTCGGGTTGAAGGGGTTCGGGTAGTTCTGGTACACCTTCATGGCCACGGGCACGCCCGCCTCTTCCATCTCCTCGAACTCCCCGTCCTCGAAGTCGTCGGGGCACTCGGTGAGGTTGTTGGCGGGGATGATCCGGTTCGGCACGAAGGGCACCGGAAGCTTCAGATACGACACGTCCATCAGGTCCACCACCCCTTTCAGCAGCAGGGGGAGCGGCTCCTCGAGGAGGTCGTACTGGTTGAACTGCGCGGTGTCGAGCGCACCCCGGAAGGCCTCGTTGATGAGACTCACCGCCGTGTAGGCGCTGTCCCACTCTCCGCCGCCGTTCCCGCCGATGAAGTACCAGTAGGTCATCACCGTGTCAAGACGATTCGTGATACGGGTGAGGGCCCACTCGTCGTAGGGATGGCCGTTCCGCTCGAACACCAGCTCGCCGAGGCCTGCGGGCGTGATGCCCATGGCCGAGGCGGTGATGTTCACCTTCAGGGCCACCAGCTCCGCATAGAGCCGGTTGCTGTGTTTCTTGGGCACCACCTTCTTCTGCTGCTTCACCAGGGCCTTCCGCCCCTCGTCCCCCGGGTTCAGTGTGGAATCCAGCCCGCGTGCGATGCCGATGTGCCATCCGGTCTTGTCGCGCACGGTCTTCTGGATTCCCTTGTAGTCCTTTCCGATGTTCTTGACGGGATCCCACTTGCCGATCCGCACCCAGCACCGCACGGCCGCGGAGTCCTTAACGGGCGCCCACTTCCCCTTGACGGGGTCCTTCAGGAACATCGATCCGGTACCCACCACCAGACCGCCCGCCTGATCGCTCTCCACGGTGTTGAACGCAAAGCCGCCGCGGGCGACCAGCTCGCTCAGCATGTTGGAGACATTCGGGAAGTTCTCGGCCAGGATGGGCTTTCCGAACTTGGCCCTCTTCGCCGGCTTGTTGCTCTTGCCCAGCTTCAGGGGATTCTCGTCGAACAGGTCCACCGCGTTCCATGTGGCGAAGAAGAAGGGAATGGGCGGAACATAGATGGGCTGCGCCACGATGTAGAAATTCACGTCAGCGGTGGCGATCAGATCGAACGACTGCACCGCGATCATGTCGATGTTATACCCGAAGGGAGGCGGCAGAACGCCCAGGCTGGTGGCGTCGATCATCCTCAGGGAGGTGAAAGAGGCCCCCAGTCCGCCGGGCCAGGTCAGGTGCACCGGGAAGGCATCGGCAATCTGGACGGTGACATAGAACGAATCGGACTGGCCCGGTCCGCTGATGGGCCTGATGTCCACGAGCGACCCGGCGCCGAAGCACCCCTCGTCTAACACCACTGTCGTGAAGCGGGCGTCAAACACGGTCGTCGGGGGCACCGGAGGAAGCTCCGCCTCGAAATACGGGGCCACCGTGTCGGGAACCGGCTTGATGCAGGGATTGGCCCCCGGCTCATACCCGAATGCGAGGGTGCGCCCGTTGCCGCTGTCGTCGAACACCGACATCGGGATCGCAAAGCTCTGCGCGAGGCCCGATGAGGGAAACAGAACCAGCGCCAGGACCGCACACACCAGAGCAAGAAGTGCTGGTTTCTTCATTAGGAGTTCCTCCACGTTAGGGGATATGGGGTTGGTTGCTGGAATGCGTTTGCTGTCGCGATTGCGGAATGCACGCCTGTTTGTCTGCTGCCCTGCATGGTTCATCCCGGCGCCGATGGCCCTTCCCGGCTCCCGCCATCAAGCTCTCCGCCTCTTCTCCGGACGCCGTGTGTATCGAGAACGTCTTTGTGATTGACGAGGGTGAAACGTCAGGACGACGGGAACGAAACACAGGGACGTGCTTGGTTGGTGTCAATGCCCCGCCGCCGCACAATGCCTTCACCCAACGACCATGGGGAACTATCGGTGGGTAAGGTACCCCAGACCGGCATTTAGTACAACTGTAAAGAATACGTGATTTTTACCTCGTAGGAGTACGGGGTGGCTGCGGTTTCCGGCCCCTTCCGGCCTCTCCCGCAGCCCCCCGATGCCCCATCCCTGTCTCATCGCGGCGCAAGGAAACATGATCCCGCGCACAAACAGATCCCCCCGCCCGGCTCTCTTCCCCTGTTAAGGCCTCCGCGGAAGCAGCGGCCGGGCCGGGAAGTAGAACTTGCCCGCAGCGCGGCATTTTACCCAGTAGGCCTTCCCCGGTTCGATGGCTGTTGCCTCATAGTACCCCAGCGGCCCGTACCCGAACCAGGCGCTGGATGAGCGCAGCCCCGCCGGGCTGCTGGTGATGCCGGATGTGTCCACGGGGTCCGAGACCGATCCCACCATGTTCCAGCCCGCGCTCACCACGATCGAGTCCGTGTACCTGAGCCCGCCCGTCACGGGCTGCGTCCCCGGCGAGGCAAACTTCCCCCAGAACCCCGGCCCGTTCGGCATCGTGTACGTCTGCGTGTACCCGGCGGTGCCGAAGGCAAAGACATACGGGAAGGTGGAGGTGCCGAAAAGCGACATCACCGAGTCGTCCCCGAATCCGCCCCGCGTGACGGGGTTCGAGATCATGTTCCAGCCCTGGATGTAGGGCACCGCCACCTGCGGGAGATCCCAGGAGAACTCGTCCGCCCCGATGTCGCAGGAAGACAGATCCCGCATCTCGCCGTCATAGTCATAGAGGGGACACTGCGTGGGATCCCCCGCATTGGCGGCGGGCGAAGGGCCGGACGGAATGTGCAGATTGCCCGCCGTGGCAAAGAGCGGGTCTCCATACACGGAGTTGGCTTCCTGCCCCGTGGCGGTCTGCCAGTCCCCCAGCGTGAGCGACGCCGTGGTCCTGATCTGCCCCACCGCCTTCACCCCGCTTCCCGCGGGATTCACGTAGTAGTTGTTGTAGTTGATGCCGCCCAGGGCGGCTTCCGTCTGGGCGAACACGCAGGCGCTTCCGTATCCCGTGGCCGCCAGAAGACCCAGGTTGTTCACCACGATGTTGTTCCGGATGTCGGCGACCGTCTGGGAATCGCAGTAGATGCCCGAGGACATGGCCCCCGCGTAGTTGAGCGTGTTCCCGTAGAGGTGGATGGAGTTGTTCCAGATGCTGACGTTCGTCTGGGGAAAGAACGCGAAGATCCCCGCCGGACTGTATAGATGATACGCCAGGTAATCGTCCCCGTCCCCCGTGATGCCGGTGATCATGTTGTTGCTGATGGCGATGTTGGCCGGGGTCTGGCTCGAGCTCACGTAGATGCCCTTCCCGCCATACCCGCCGGTGCCCGTGTACCCCAGGTCGTGAATCAGGTTCGCCTCCACGTTCGCGTTGATCGTCCCCGTGGCAAGCCACATCCCCCGGTCGATCTCCCCCGAGGCCTTCTCGAAGTTCCCGATCCGGTTCCCCGAAATGGTGACCCCGTTCACCCCCTGCATGTAGAGCCCGATGTACCGGATGGCGTTCGCACCCGTTGTTTCCAGGCTGTTCCCGACGATGGTGAGGTTCGCCCCCCCCTGCGGCACCGTCCCTCCGTGCGCGTAGAGCCCCATGTAGGCCTTCTGGATGGAGTTGTTCTCAAGACGCAGGTCCGCCCAGAAGCCCGCATTCCCCAGCGTGGCGTCAGAGAACACCACGGCCGAGCTCGTCTGGGAGCCGTTGATGAGGACGCAGTTCTTCAGCGTGATGTGTGTGATGGGGGTGGCCCCCACCGAGCCCGCGTGAAACACGGTGGGGGATGTGAGCGTGGTGCTCGTGAGGGTGAGGTCCCGCGTGGTCCCCCCCGTGGTGTTGGAGCCGTCGATGGTGATGTAGCTGGTGCCCAGAACCCTGAGCAGGGGGCCGCTCGCAGGACCGCCCGTCACGGCGGGCGCCGCGCCGGGGGCCGGCTTGATCGTCACCGTGGCCGACGCCGCGGGAGTCCAGGGGCTCGTCACGTTGACCGTCAGTGGATAGGTCTCCGACGGGTATGCGGCATCCTCCAGGAGGAACCGCACGTGCCCCGACACGCCGCGAAGGTTCAGGTCGGCAAAGGCCGCCGTGATCGTGGCATACACTCCGAGCTTCGCGTCCCCCATCGGACCGGTGTACGGTGCGCCGTTCTCCATGAGCACCCGGTATTCCTCTTCCACCTCCGTCATCTGCACCGCCTGCGGGGCCGAAGATGCCGCCGCAAGCTCGGGCGTCCGGGACTTCCGCCCGGGGGCGGCCGTCTCGACAGGGACGGGCCTCAAAACCCTCCGCACGAACCGCTGATGGTACAGGTTCCTTCCCGTGGCCCGGTTGAAAGGAGGGAGCCCCACGGTATAGTCTCCCGCGGCCAGGGCCGTCACGATGCTCCGCGCACCGGCCGGGTCGGTCACCGCCGGAATCCGCGCGACCCCTCCCACGGTGGCGGAAGCGCACTCGGCGTCCACCTGATTCCCCTCGGGGGCGAGGGCCGAGATGTCGTACGTCACCCAGAAGTAGTTGGTCCCTTCCAGCAGGGCCTGGGTTCCCGTGATGGAAAACGCCCCTGCGGGAGGCGAGGCCACGGTTCCGAACAGGTTCGTGGCGGCGAACGCCGCGCTCGTTCCCGTGTAGTAGATGCGGGCGTTGGAGATGTCCCCGATCGCCGTGGTCCCGTCGGTGCTCAGGTCGAACTGTGTGGCGCTGATCGGCGCGGCCGTCCCCGTGGTCACCACCTCGATGCCGATGATCTGCTGGCTGGTCGCACCCGCCACCACGGGAGCCGAGTTCTGCGAGGTGGTGCTGGAAACGTACGTCATCAACACCGCCGGGAGGAAGTTCCCCTCATCCGCCCCGATGTCGGGCGTGAGGCCGTTGCGGGGGTCCCCGTCGTAGTCCGCAAGGATCCCGACCGGCGTTCCCCGTCCCTCCACGGGGGTGGGAACGTCCGTCCGGATATGCAGCGGGGAGCTCAGGTTGAACTGCGGATCGGCCGAGATGCTGTTCCCATCCTGTCCCGTTGCGGTGGTCCAGCCGCTCAGGGTGCCGTAGTAGGTCGTGGTCACCGCCCCCACGGCGCCTCCCGCGCCCCACGAATAGAAGAGGTCATTGTAGTCCGAAAGGGTGATGACCGACTGCACATCCGTGCTGTTCTTCCAGTATGCCACGGCGTGGTACCCCGAGGCGTCCGTGCGGCCGTTGTACAGGATGTTGTCCACCACCTGGACCGTGCTCCTGAGCTGGTAGAGACCCGCCGAGTTGACGGCGTTGGCGCTTGTTCCCGAAAGGTACACGCTGTTGTAATAGAGCTCCTCGGCCGCCCCGAAGTCGGTGTAGATGCCGTTCAGCCAGTGGTACACGGTCCCGGAGTATCCCTGGAGAATGTCGTGCACCATGTTGTTCGCAATCATGGAGTGCGCATTCAGGGATGTGCCCGAGATCCCCGATATTCCGATCCCGATGGCGAAGTATGTGGCGTTGACGCCGGTTTTCGGGTTGGTCTTGATGTGGTGTACCCGGTTCGCCTGAATATCCACGCCCGAACCCAGCACGAATATTCCATACACGCTGCTGTTTCCGAAATTGGCCGGGCGGCTTGTTCCACTGATGTCGTTCTCGTATATGTGCACATCCTCCACGTTGTAGAGCCAGACGGCGTGGGAGGTGAGGGAATCCGCCCGCGAGCTGGACGTGGTGCCGATGGTGCAGTCCCGGATGGTGATGTTGGAGTCCACCGATGTGGAGTCATACCCTCCCCCGATGAAGGCGCGGAACCCGCCCGAAACACCCAGGTTCTCCCACGTGATGTTCCGGTTGTACGTGGAGGCGCTCGCATTCGAGAGCGTCAGGATGTTTGTGGCCGTGGATGTGCCCCCCAGAACCCGGTATCCCTTCACCGTCATGTTCCTGATGGTGACGCCGTTGCAGCCGTCCCGGACGGTCATGGCGATGCCGCTCGGGTTCCCCGTGGCGGTGTCCATCTTCACGGTCAGGTGGCGGGTGGCGGATCCGTCATGGGATCCGTCGATGGTGATGCTCGACACCCCCGTGAACGTGAACCCCGCAATGGCCCCCCCGCGGAGGCTGATCACGGGAGACATCCCCGGAGCGGGCTTGATGATGACGGGCTTGACGCCCGCCGAATAGGAGAGCGGCCCGATGTTCAGAACCGAATCCGTGTAGGCGGCGTCGATGAGCAGAAACTGCACCGTGCTGTCGATGACCGTGGCGTTGAGGGCGTTCACCGCAAGCCGGAGACTCGCGTAGTCCCCTGTGGCCCCGATCGTGTAGGTTCCTTTCAGTCCCAGCACTCCCTCCCGGGGCGGAAGGGGGGTCGTGCGGACGGGGACCTGCGGGGCGTAGAGGAGACCCTCGGTGGACTCCCCGATCGCCTGGCGATCCGGCGCAGGCAGAACGGCATCCTGGGCGTGGAGGAGGGACCCCCCCCCGGCAAGGAGCAGAAGCGCACAAAGCACCTTCGCAATCTTCACGGTGACCTCCTCTGGTGATAGTGTGTTTGGGGTATTTCCGGGTGTTCGGGTGGAAAACGCGTTTCCGGCCCCCCGATGTGTATGTCCGCGACATGTTCCGGAGGACGCCCGGGAGTGCGGCGCAAGAGGGGATGGCCGCGTGATTCCGGCACCCCGCGCCCCCGGGTGCCGGTATGATACGGGGCGCACTCTCCAAAGTCAAGCCCCGCCGGGCCCTATGCGGACTTCCCCCTGCCGCCAGCCCTTTCCCCCGCGCCCGAGGAGGCCTCCCGGAACACGGCGGGAACCGCCCTTCCGGGCCCTTTTCCTCCCGGCCCGGGGGGGGACAGGCGTCTTGTGGCGGAGGGGGCGGCAATGAAGCGGGGGCGGTCTCTGTATCGGACCGCCCCCGTTTCTTGCCTCTATCGGCTGTCTTCCACAGGGAGCCATGCTCCCCCGGCAGCCCCTTTCTGACGCCCCTTCCCACACTCGGGAAGGGCCGGGC
>JBAVEL010000014.1:0-6670 GCA_049587715.1 Bacteroidota bacterium | reverse complement strand
CCCAGGGCTTCCCGCGCAGGCAGTCCTCGGTGCGGCGGGCGCGCTCGGTGCGGGCCGCCATCCCTCCGTACGCCAGGACGATGTGGGCGACTCTCCCCGAGCCGTCCAGGTCCAGCCGGAAAGCCGCGCTCACGGTGGCGATATCCACATCACTCCGCCGGGAGAGCTTGTACCAGCGGACGACGGATCCGGCGGGGAGGCGGGCTATGGCCACCCCGCGGATGAGCTCCCGGGCCCGGCACGCCGTCTTTCTGTACCCGATTACGAACTCCGAGGCGGGGACCTCCCGCGCCGCACCGCTCTCTTCCAGATGGATGGAGGCCTCCGAGGCCATGAGCATCGGAAGGAGGTCCCCCACGGGTGAGGCGGTGGCGATGTTCCCTCCCAGGGTGGCCGTATTACGGATCTGCCGCGATCCGAAGGTTTCGAGGACTGGAGAGAGCCACCTGAGATGCGTGCGCGCGTGCTCCTCCGCCTGCGAGACAGTCAGGCCCGAACCCAGGAAGCTCCCGCGGGGAGTCACGCGGATGTCGCGGATCTCCCCCACGCCCGAGAGATCCAGGATGAGCGGAAGCGACTCGTGGAGCTTCGTGACCCGCAGGGCAACGTCGGTGGCGCCGTTCAGCACGATCGCATCGGGGTGCTCTCCCCGGAGGGAGAGCGCCCTCTCCCATGCGGCCGGGCGGTGGTAGCATCCGGAGCCGGAAAGAATGGTGATGTTTCCGTGCGGGATCGCCCCGAGCATCGCGAGGGTGTTCTGTTCTTCCGCCGCAAAATGGTCCGCGGTCCGGGCGGCGCACACCGACCGGGCCGCATCCAGAATGGGGCGGTAACCCGTGCACCGGCAGAGGTTCCCGGCCAGGGCACTCCGGAGATGGTCCTCCCCCCGCGATGCGCTCTCCTTGCACAGGGCGAAGAGGCTCATCACGATGCCGGGGGTGCAGAAGCCGCACTGGCTTCCGAAGGCATCCACCATGGCCTGCTGGACCGGGTGGAGGCGGCCGTCCGGGCCGCGCAGGTTCTCCACGGTGATGAGTTGACGGCGGTGCAGCATGGGGAGGAAGAGGAGGCAGGAATCCACGGCTTCATACACCAGGCCTCCCTCCTCCTCCCGTGCAAGAACCACCGTGCAGGCTCCGCAATCCCCCTCGGCGCAGCCCTCCTTCACACCGCGGTGCCGGGGATCGCTCCGCAGGTACTGGAGGACGGTGGTGGTCGGGCTGAGACCCGAGCCCGGTCCGAAGTCGACCGTGGTGAGCCGGCCGTCCAGTATGAATGAAACGGATGAGAGCATGTGTGCTCCGCTGCCCCTGGGAGTCGTGCCTACGGCCCGGTGGGGGAGGCGGATGCCCCGCCATCCGGAGACCGGTGCAGGTAGCGGCCGCGGCCCCGGCGGCCCAGCCACCTTCCGTCCCGGATCAGCACCTCGCCCCGCGCGATCACGATGTCCGCGTTCCCCGTCACCGTCCACCCCTCAAAGAGGGAGTAATCCACCTGCATGTGATGGGTGGCACAGGAGATGGTGCTCCGGGCCCCGGGGTTCCAGAGCACAATATCCGCATCGCTTCCCACCCGGATCGTTCCCTTGCGGGGATAGAGGCCGAAGATCCGGGCGGGGGACGCGGAGTTGATTTCCACCCACCGGCGGAGCGTCATTCCCCGTCCCAGCACTCCGTAGTGGTAGGTGAGCTGGAGGCGGTGTTCCACGCCGGGCCCCCCGTTCGGAATCCGGGTGAAGTCCCGGGTGTCGGCAAGCTTCTGGCCGTCATACATGAAGGGGCAGTGGTCCGTGGATACCGCCTGGAGATCACCCTCCTCGAGGGCCTGCCAGAGGGACTCCCCGTCGGGCCTGCTCCGCAGGGGAGGGGTGAGGACGAACTTTGCCCCCTCCATCCCCGGTCGCGCCAGCTCCTCTTCGGTGAGCAGCAGATACTGGGGACATGTCTCGCCCAGGGCGCGTACCCCGCGGGCTCTGGCGTCTCTGATTTCCCCCAGGGCCTGGCGGCATGTGACGTGCACGATGTACACCGGGGCTCCCGCCATCTCCGCCAGGCGGAGGGCGCGGTGCGTTGCCTCTGCCTCCGCCTCCGGCGGACGGGTGCGTGCGTGGTAGAAGGGGGCCGTCTGTCCGCGCGCGAGGGCCCGGCGGACCAGATCCGCGATCACCGTGCCGTTCTCGGCGTGCACGCAGACCAGGGCGCCGAGGGCCCGGGATTCCTCCAGGAGCCGGAGGATCAGGGCGTCGTCGCTCATGAGGACCCCCGGATACGCGGTGAAGACCTTGAAGCTCGTCACACCGTACGCGACCATCTCCTCCAGAGCAGGGCGGGGGTCGGGCGGCAGGTCCACGACGATCATGTGGAGGGCGTAGTCGATCGTGCTCTTGCGCGCCTTCTCCTGCCAGAGGTCCAGGGTGGTCCGGAGTGAAACGCCCCGCGCCTGCGTGGCGAAGTCGATGACGGTGGTGGTGCCCCCCCAGGCGGCGGCGCGTGTCCCGGTCTCGAAGTCGTCGCTGGAGAGGGTCCCTCCGACGGGCGCCTCCATATGGGTATGGGGGTCCACGCCGCCCGGAATCACAAAAAGGCCTGATGCGTCTATCACTTCCGCCCCCGCCCCTTTGAGTGACGGGCCGATATCCGTCACGCGGTCGTGTGCGATGAACACATCGGCGATCTCATCCCGTTCGGCGGTGATGACGCGTCCGTTGCGCAGAAGCAGAGACATAGCCCGAGCCGGAGCCCTCCAGACGAACAGAGCGCCCCTGGAAACCTTCCGGTCGGTGAGGCGCTCTTTCAAAGATCCGCTGCGAAAAGGTACGACAACCGCATTCCAGAAGCAACCGGCCGGGCGCGGCGCCGCCGGTCTGTGGTGCATGCGAGCCGCGAATTCAGTAGCTTCCATCGCACGAAGCAGAACAGAAGGGGCGGGTGTGGTTCTCATCGGAGTCACCGGAGGCGTGGGCCAGGGGAAGACCTCTCTCCTGGAGCAGCTCGCCGCGTGGCATGCGGGGAGGGGCGGGCATCTGGAGGGTTTTCTCGCCCGGGCGGGCGGGCGGTCCCCGCATGGAGGGGGAGCCGACCGGTACGATCTCCGGATGCTGGGCGACGGCCGCCAACTCCCCTTCGCGGTCCGCGAGCCCGCAGCCGGGATCCCGTACCGCATCAACCCGGACACCGTGCGGGAGCTTGCCCGCTGGAGCTCTTCCCTCGGTCGCCTGAGGCCGGGCACCCTGGTGGTGTTCGACGAATTCGGCCCCCTGGAAGCAGCCGGGGGGGGGCACGCCCCTCTGGTGGGCCCCGTCCTGGCGGCCGGGCCCGAGATCGTGGTTGTGGCCGTGCGGCGCGGAGTGGAGGAGAGAGCCGAGCGGCTGCTGGGGAGGCGGTTTGACGCGGTGGTGGACGCCGCCTCGCCCGGCGCCTGGGATCTGCTCCGTTCGATCTGTTCGGAACACCGCGACTGGACACGCGTGGGTGTCTACGGGGCGGGGGCGGGTGGGATCGAGGCCACGGCGGGCGCAGTCCTTCACGGAACCCAGGTCCCCATGAGAGGTCTTCTCCTATCTTCCACCCAGTCCGTGGTCATGACCTTTGCTGCGGAGGGTTTGGGGCGGAGAAGCAGGGTCGTGTGGGTCTCCCTGATCGCGGCGTCCTTGAAGGCCCTCTCCCCCTCGGGAAGCCGGGTCCGCCCCATGCTGGCCATCACACTCCAGGGGATGCTGTACGCGGCGGCAGTGTCACTCCTGGGGTGGAGCTGGGCCGGTGTGGGGCTGGGGGGATTTCTGGTGGGGTTCTGGTCGGCGGTGCAGGGCGTGCTGCTGCAGTACCTGCTGATGGGAGGCGAGATGCTCCGCGCCTACGATGCGATCCTCGCATGGGTGGCGGCGCGCCTTGCTCTCCGCCCCCCGGAGTTCGCGGTGCTGGCGGCTTTGTGGGCCCTGTTCTGCGGGCTGGGTGCCGGTGCGGCCACGCTCCTGGCCTGGAGGCGGCGCAGGAGGATTCCCGCCCGGCTGGCCCGGATACTGGACCGTGGGCCCATGTTGGAGGCGGGCCGGGGGCTGCCGCCGTCGCCGGGGAGGGCGTTCGCACAGGGAGGGAGGGATCTGCTCCGGCCCTTCTTCTGGCTCCCGCTGGGGATCGTCGCGGCGGTGATCCTGGCGGCGGGTTCCCCCCTGGAATCCGTGCTCTGGCTCATCCTCCGGGCTTCCGCGGTGGCCTTTGTGCTCTTCTCCCTCGTGCGGTCTTTCGATCCGGCGCGGTTCGTGGCCTGGCTGAAGAAACGCGGGGACTGGGGTCCCGCGCTGGCCTACCGCCGGGCGCTGGAAAGAAACCCCGAAGGCGCCCCGCCCGGGGGGGGAGGCGCCCCGGCGGGAGGCGCTCCCCCTACCGACCCCTCCGGAGAGGGACCCGGATGAGCAGGAGGGCGAGGAGCCCGATGCAGACCAGGCTGAGAAGGTAGGAGGGCTCCCCGAAGACGTGGGGGATGCGCACCTCCCCGAACGCCAGCCCTGCGAAGAGGAGCCCGAGAAGGGCTTCTCCCGCGATCAGACCCGAAGCCAGCAGCACGCCCGTGTTCTCCAGTCTGTCGCGCTTCTCCTTGGGCAGCCCGAGCCGCTCGGCCCTGCGCTCCATGAAGCCCTTCATCAACCCTCCCGCGAAGATGGCGAAGGAGGTGTCAATGGGGAGGTACATCCCCACGCTGATCAGCATGGGGCTTTTCACCTGCATGAGGATCAGCGCGCATCCCATGAACATCCCGGCAATGATCAGAATCAGCTCGGTTTTGGCTTCCACGATGCCTCTTGCCACCACGGCCATCAGGCTGGCCTGAGGGGCGGGCAGCCGCTCTCCGCCGAACCCCGCCTCGGTGCCCAGGACTTCGTTCTGCATCTCGGGCGCCATCCGCGCAACCTCCTCCAGCGTGAACTCCCTCCCCGTCAGATCGGGCTTCTGGGATCTGGAAACCACCGTGGTTGCACCCCTCTGCTCGAGCGCATCCAGCTCCTGTGCCACTTCCCGCTTCACGTCTCCAAGATGCAGGAGCGAAAGGACGAAGAACATAGACAGGGCGGCTGCCGTGACCCCGAAGATATCCCCCACCTGCATTTTCCACGGGGTGCAGCCCAGGATCTGTCCCGCCTTCAGGTCCTGCATCATCTCGCCCGCTACGGAGACGCTCGTGCAGGTGAACGCGGCCACCCCGAGCACCGCGGCGACCGCCGCCTCCCCCCGGAGACCCAGAGCCACCATCAGGAACGCCACCACAATCAATACGGATACGGTGAGGCCGCTCGTGGGGTTGTTGCTCACCCCGATGATGCCCACGAGGTAGCCGGAAACGGCGGCAAACACGAACCCCAGGAGGGCCATGACCAGCGCCGCCACCGCGGCGGGAAGGATGCTGGAGGTGAAATAGGTGAAGATGACGAGCATCACTCCGATGATGATGCCGATGGCGGGAAGAGACCAGCGGGCGTGGATGTCCCGGTCTGTCCGGGGGATCGCGGCGTCCGCTGCGGCAGTGGAGCGGAGGAAGGCGAAGGAGCGGGTCAGCCCGGCTCCGAGGTTCGAACGCATCTTCCAGAGGGTATAGAAAGCCCCCACCAGCATTCCGCCGATGGCAATGTACCGGACCGTGTTCTTCCACACGGAGGTGAGCTCCGCCGCCCAGTCCGTGACGGCCTGGGGATTCTCGCGATGCAGGAAGTAGGCGATGATGGGAGCGAGGAGTCCCCACGCCAGGACCCCTCCGCTGAAGTTGATGGCCCCCAGCCGCGGCCCGATGATGTACCCCACCCCGAAGTAGGCGGGGTTCATACCGGGAGCGCGCAGGAGGAGGGACCCCCGCGTGAGATGCACGAGATGCTGCCAGCCCGCCGCCACCACCTTCAACTCCGCCAGGGCGCTGAAGAAAGCACCCACCCCCATGCCGGCAAAAAGGTAGCGGGAGCTGCCGATTCCGGACTGACCGGATTTGTGGATTTCCGAGGCGGCCACCGACTCGGGGAACGGGAGCTCGGTGTCTTCCATCAGCACCCGGCGGAGAATCGTGACGAACATGATGCCCAGGATGCCCGCAAACACGAGCATCAGCGTTGAGATCACGTAATGCTCAATCGAGAAGAAGGGATTCCAGACGGAGGCGATGAAGAAGGCGGGAAGCGTGAAGATCGCGCCCGTGGCAACGTTTCCCCCGATCGATCCCACGGTGCGGGCTGTGTTCTCCTCCAGAATCGTCCCCTTGAGGGCCTTCAGGACCGCCATGCCGACCACCGCGGTGGTGTAGGTCGCGGCGATGGTCATACCCGCCTTGAGCCCGAGGTAGGCGTTGGCGGCGCCCATCACCACGGCCATGGCCACCCCCAGGAGCACCGCGCGGAGGGTGAACTCAGGCATGGAGGAATCAGCGGGGACGAAGGGTGTGATCTTCTTCTCGGCGGACATGGCGGAGCTCACCCTGCTGTGAGTGTTCGTGGACGCTGGCACGCCGCCCGGTGGGTTCCGGCGGGCGGAGAGACGGCGGGATTGCGGGCGGTCAGAGAGGATCGTGAAACGCCCGGGGGTGAACATACGAACTCACACGCAGGATGTCAAACGCCCCCTCCGTCCGCCCGCGGGGGAGCCGGCCGGAGGGGATTCATGCCGCCCGGAGAACGCGCCTTCCGCCCCCGAGC
>JBAVEL010000013.1:0-2057 GCA_049587715.1 Bacteroidota bacterium | reverse complement strand
GCCCGGCCCTTCCCGAGTGTGGGAAGGGGCGTCAGAAAGGGGCTGCCGGGGGAGCATGGCTCCCTGTGGAAGACAGCCGATAGAGGCAAGAAACGGGGGCGGTCCGATACAGAGACCGCCCCCGCTTTGTTTGCGGGGCCCCCCGTAGTTTTACGGGGAGCATTCCCGTAGTTGACAGAGTTGCGGTTCTGGCCTCGGGTTGGTAGAATTATATACTGGTGGAACTGGGGCGGAAGGGGGGTCCACTCCTCCGCCTCGAGCCGTACGCCTGCACGCGGTACAATCAGGTTCATACACACATTCAAGGAGCAAGGCACCCATGAAAAAGGTATGGATATGGGTTTTTGTGGCGGTGCTGTGCCCGATGGTGGCGCTCGCCGCGAACGGCGGGAAGGCCACCGACCGGGTGAAGCCGGGTTCGCCGGTGAGCCTGACGGCCAGGGACGAAGCCGTTGTCGGACCCGTGGCCGGGGCACCCGCCCCGCGGATTCCCCGGTATCAGGGTGTGTCGCCCTCTGCGGGGACCTATACCACTCTCGAGGGCTGGTGGAACTACCAGTCCAACGGGGCGGTGGAGTTCCTGGAGGTGGATTCCTCCACGGGCTGGATTCACGCCATCATGATGGTTGCGGCGGATTCCTCCAACCAGAGCGCCTTCCGGCGCACGGCCTACGCCCGGAGCACGGACGGGGGCGCTACGTGGGACAACTTCAGCAACATCAACGTGCCCTCGTCCAGGTCGGGGTACCCCTCCATGGGCATTCTCCGGGGGACGACGCTTCCGGGCGCGCCCGTCATTGCCAACCACATCGCGGATCCGAACACAAGCGAGATCATCACGTCGGTGCATGTGGGCGATACGACGGCGGCGCCGTTCGGGTTCAGCCAGTTGAGCGACCTGCCGGACAACATGGCCGACCAGCCCATCTGGCCCATGGTGACGGGGGCAAACGACGGCTCCATCCTGGTGCATTCCTCCTTCTCGGACATCACGACGGGCCGGCTGAACTTCATCAACCGGACCGCGGACTACATCACCTGGGGCGCCTGGCAGGAAGTCCCGCTCACGAACGCCGCAGGGCAGGGCTATGTGATCTTCTCGAACAAGAACGGGAAGGTGGGGTCCATCGCCATGAGCGACATCAACGGCACCCCCACATTTGCGGACACGGGCGTTGTGCTGGCGCAGTCCACCAACAACGGGGCCACCTGGGGAACGTGGCAGGCGGTGTTTCCGAACCCGTATTTCCAGGGGGCGGACACACTACGGACCGGAATGAGCCTGGATGCCATCTACAACGGGGATGAACCCATGATCGTGGGAGACTGGGCCCCGATGACGCCCGACGGCGGGTGGCGCTATGCGGGGAGCAGGATCCTGTTCTGGAGCCCCACGACGGGTGTGCGCACGGCGGTGCCGTGGGATTCCCTGGCCTATCCCAGCACCCTGGTTTCCTCCCACCGCTACTTTCTTCCCGTCTCGTTCCCTTCCATCGGGATGTCGGGCAGCATCATCGTGGTGGCCTTCGGGTTCCAGCCCAACAACGGCATCACGGACCCGGTGTCGGGACAATACTATCACGAGCTCGGCGTGGTGAAATCCACGGACGGCGGCCTGACCTGGTCTCCGCCCGCCAACATCACGAACACGCCGTACCTGGATGAGCGGTATCCGTCGGTTTCCACGTACAACGAATCCGGATATCTGAACATCGTGTGGCAGGAATGCTCCAACTCGGGGAGCTACATTCCCGGCGACGACGAGGTCGGGAAAAACCTGGCCCGCCAGGTGTTCCTGAAGGCGAGCCTGGCTTCTCTCTTCCTGGACAACGACATCACGACGCTTTCCGTCACCGCTCCCCCGGGGGGGCAGGGATACACGCCGGGGCAGACATTCACTCCGAGGGCGGTGTTCCGCAACACGGGTATTGCGGACCAGACAAACATCGGGGTGAAGTTCGAGATCCTTGCCGAGGGGAACCCCGTTCCCGTGTACACGGATCCGCAGACGATCGCGACGCTCACGGCCACCTCCACGCAGGAGGTGATCTTCACGA
>JBAVEL010000012.1:0-13256 GCA_049587715.1 Bacteroidota bacterium | reverse complement strand
CAGGCGGCCGCCGGGCCCTCACCGGCCGGCCCCTGCGGGGGGACGGCCGACGGAGACCCGGTGTTCAGGAACAGATAGTCCCCGACGGACCCGTCCCAGTTCGTGACGGCGAAATCCAGGTCACCTGATAAGCGCACGTGCGCCCTCAGCCAGGTACCCGCGGGAACCGGTGCGGCCGTGCTGATCCAACCGTTCTCCAGATCGTAGCAGTAGGCGGACGGGGGGAGGGTGTCTCCCCCCGTCATGACCGAACGGATCTCGTGGAGAGGCGAGGAGCCGAACAGGAAGAGCTTCCGGAAGCCGTCGCCCGGAAAGGAGATGACCCGCTCCTCCAGCCCGTCTCCATCCACATCCCCGCACACGATTGCCTCCACCACGCTCCCGGTGGCGGAACTCCACTGCGGATCAGGCGGGAAGACTCCTCCGGCATTCAGGTAGATGCGGCAGGGCTGCCACCATCCCCCGGTGAGGAGATCCCTGTCGCCGTCCCCGTCGCAATCCGCAAGGGTGATGCCCGACCCGTACCCCCCCCAGGCGGATGTCCAGAAGGGAAGCTGCTCCAGCGTTCCCCCCGCGTTCCGGTACATCTTGAACCGGCCGCTTCCCCCCAGCTGACTGTTGTCCGAAACCGCCAGATCCGGAAAGCCGTCGCCGTTGATGTCGCCGGCAAAGAGCGAATTCGCGAAGCCGGGCGCGTCGGCGGACTCCCACGCAGGAGAAGCATCGATGGAATCCCCCCGGTTGAGGTAGAGGTGGTTGGAACCGCGCGTGTCGGCAAAGACAAGATCCAGATCTCCGTCCAGCTCCACATCCATCCAGGCCACGTCGTAGCTGTATCCCGTTCGCGCCGCCATCCAACCGGGAAGGGAATCCAGTGTCCCTCCCCTGTTGAAGTAAATCCGGTTCCTCTCCGGCCTGGATCCGTACGCCTCTCCCCCCGCCACTGCCAGGTCCAGATCGCCGTCCCCGTCGGCATCGCCGAAGGAGCAGCTGAAGGAATAGAGGGAATCGCGGGAAGTCCAGGAGGGGAGCGCACAGAGGGTTCCTCCCGCGTTCAGGTACAGTTTGACCCTTCCCCTCTGGGAGAACCCGGCGGGCCCGAGGTAGACAGACACCGCCAGGTCGGGGAAGCCGTCGCCGTTTACGTCCCCCGAGGCCGCATGGCCGTGGAAGTCCACATCACCCGACTGCCAGGTGGGCTGGATGGGAAGGGTTCCTGTGCCCCCGTTTCCGTAGAGCACCACCCGCTGGCGGGCGATGTCATTGCCGCAGGCGACGGCAAGGTCCAGACGGCCGTCCCGGTCCACATCCAGCCATGCTGCCCCCGTCGCCACAAGACCGTTCGCGGCCGATACCCACGAGGGGGACACCCCGTAGGGAACCTGAGCCGGAGCCGCAGCCCAGGCGGACAGGATCAGACCGAACAGGGACGCCCTCCGCATGGCGGGCCTACTTCATGAGCATCATCCGCAGCGTCGCGGTCCGGGCGCCCGTCCGGAGAAGGGCCATATAGATGCCGCTCGCGCTCGGGCCCGCATGCCATCGCACCGAATGCCTTCCCACCTCCAGACGCCCGTTCACAAGCGTCGCCACGGTGCGTCCCAGGACGTCGTGCACGGTGAGCATGACCGGAGCCGCCTCGGGGATCTCGAATCCGATCTCGGTGGAGGGATTGAACGGGTTCGGGTAGTTCTGGAACAGCCGGAACGACCGGGGCGGAACGCCCGCCCGGGGGTCCACACCCGTGATGGGGCTTCCCTCCACCGTGTCGGAGGCCGCGCTCTCGTTCATGTTTGAATCCACGGCCGAGACGTAGTAGGAGTAGATCCCCGCGGGGAGCCCCGCATCCGTCCAGGTGGAGTCCGTCAGGGGCTCGGGTGTCACCCGTGTGAATCCCGCCGGGGGGACGGACGAACGGTAGACATAGTAGCCCCGCAGGTCCACCTCGCCGTTCCTCATCCACCAGAGACGCACACCCTGCGGAATCCCCTCCGCCCAGACCCCCGCCGGCGGAAGAGGCACCACGCGCGGCGTCACCGCCTGCTCCGCTATGAAGCCCGTCTGCCCCACGTAGTCCAGGATGGCGACGCCCGCATAGTACGTCGTCCCCGGGGTGAGCCCTCCCAGCGTGCACGAGCGGCCCGTGACCACGAACGTCGTATCATAGACCCCGGGGAGCACGCCCGCATAGATGCGGTATCCCGCCCAGTCGGGCACCGTCACGCTGTCCCAGCTCAGGAACGCGGAAGAACCGTTCCCCCTGTCGCGCACCCGGAGGCCGGCAACGGGAGGCGGCATCCGGTCCAGGGTCAGGAGGGTGGCCAGACCCGCTTTGATGATGTCCCGGGCATAGGGGATGTCCAGGTACTGCAGCCGGTCATTCGGACCGTGATAGTAGGGGCTGAAATCCCGCTCGATGCAGAAGTCCGCGGGGTAGCCCTGCTGGTAGAACGAATAGCTGTCGCTCCCGCTCCGGTAGTTCGTGGTGAACACGGGGGTAAGCGTCGTGTAGGCGGTGGCAATGGCCGCGTGCAGGTCCGCCAGGGCCCGGGCCCCTGTGTACCACACCATGTAGAAATCCCTGTCGGGCTGGGACTGGGTGCGGTTGCCTATCATGTCGTAGTTCAGCATGGCGCGGATGTCCCGTCCCGCCTGCCGGGCCCGGGACGCGTACGACGCGCTCCCGCGCAGGCCCGCTTCCTCGGCCCCGAACCCCATGAAACGGAGCGTCAGGTTGGGGGTATACCCCACCTCCTTCAGCACACGGGCCATCTCCATGGCGGCCACCGTGCCCGTGGCGTTGTCGTCGGCGCCAGGGGCATCCAGGAGGTTGCTGGAATAGGAGTCGTGGTGCCCCCCCACGATCATGTCGGCAATGATTTCACCCGCGCCGGGGATGGAAGCCACAACGTTCTTCTGCCAGGTGCCGTTGTACTGGAAGCTGTCCAGCTGGACATCCGTGATGCCCGTCGCCAGGAAGACGTTCCGGATAGAGCGCGCAACGGAGTCCCGGTTGGCGTTGTTCCAGTAGCGCGTTCCGAAATTCTGCAGCGCCTGAATCCACGCGGTGATGGTGGAGTCCGAGACACGGGCAATGACGGCCGCAATGGCGGAATCGGCGGTCACGCCCATGCCGGGCGGCAGTTGCAGCTCGACGCCGGGAGCGGGGATCTCCTCGCGCAGGACCTCGCTCACCACATAACCCCGCGCGCGGAGAGCTTCGAAGTCCTCCGGCGTCCCCGACACCAGGACGTGGTCATGCCACACCCGGAGCACCTGAACGGGCGCGCAGAGACCCGCCAGGGCCGCCTCACGGGGATGTCGTCCCGTCACAACGGCATAGGGCCTCCCCCACGGGTGCGGGTCCACCACCTCCCAGCGGATGCCGGGGGGAGGAGTCCGGTCCAGTGCGTGGCGGGGAATACCGATGAGCAAGCCCTCGGGCAACCGGTGGTAGATCTTCATCCCCTGGGGGAGCCCGGGGGCCAGAGCCGCCCCGTGTTCGGTCTGGAGCACGACCAGCACCTCCGGAGCTTCCGGGCGAGCCTGGTGAGCAGCGGCCGGGAGCGCTGCAAGAAACGCAAACAAGGCAAGAAGCAGTCGACGCATGTTCGATCCCTTTCCTGTGTCTCCGCGTGTATTCTGTATTATGTGCACGTGCCGGCTCAGAGTCAACCTCCCCGTGCGCCGCCTCACCGGAGGAGGAGGACGGCCCGGGTGCAAGCGGCGTTCCCCTGGGTGAGGCGGGCCAGGTACACACCACCCGCATATCCGGAGGCATCCCACACGGCCGTGTGCACCCCCGCTCCCAGAAACCCCGCCACGGGCAGGGCGCATACCCTCCCCAGAAGATCGTAGACGGCAAGCTCCGTTTCTCCCCCGCGCGGAAGCTCGAAGCGGAATACGGTGGATGGATTGAACGGATTCGGATAGTTGGGGTAAAGGCGGAGAGGGTGCGGCAGTTCCTCACCCGCCACCGACAGGGCCTGCGGGCTCCTCAGCTGTCCGCCGGTTCTGGCTGCGTTCCCCTTGAATGTGCGCCAGACCCTGGAGGTGTCAAACAACCCCGGGGTGTCCCAACCGTACACGAACATATCCAGACGACCCGCAAAGATCTCCGTATCCCCGTCCCCGTCAATGTCCGTCACCGTCGGATGTGTCTCAAAACTGTTCAGGATCGGACTTCCCGGCTGGAGCGGAAAGCCCGCGAGCTCCTGACCCAGACGGTTGTAGGCCCGGATGACGCCCGGCTTGCTGCTGACACCGTTCGTGCCGCAGATGACGTCTCCCAGACCGTCCCCGTCCGCATCCGCAATCGCCACCGACCCGTCCACCCACGTGCGCAGAACCCGCGCCGGGAACCCCGGCAGCAGGTTCCCGGCGAGATCGTAGACCCATACTTTCCCCGAGTCCACGGCCTCCACTCCGCCATAGGCCAGCTCGGGAACGCCGTCCCCCGTCATGTCCCCCACCGCCACCGAGGAGCCCGGATGCCCGTAGGTGATCGGGAAGGGATATCCGGGAAGCACGGTGCCCTGGGCACTCAGGGCGTAGATGCCGTTGATTTCGTTGTAGTCGGGTTTCACGCGAATCAGGATCTCCAGCGTGCCGTCTCCGTTCAGGTCGTACAGCGTGGGGCTGTTCCCGGCGGAGTTCCTTCCCACCACCCAGGGAAACCCGGGGAGCACCTGGCCCCCCGCATCAAAGGCGATCACCTTTGCCGTGATGGAGAGGTCGTTGAGACCTCCCGTGGCAACCACGATCTCCATGTCCCCGTCGCCGTCCAGATCCCCCAGAGCGGGGCTGTTCTCCGCCCCCTTCTGCAGGTCGATGGGAAACCCGGGCATCTCGGAGGGACCCGCCTGAGACAGCTTCAGAAGATGCAGGAGAGCGTTTCCGTACGGATAGTCCCAGTTGTGCGAGATGACCGCAATCTCCGATTTGCCGTCGCCGTCCATGTCGGCGAGTGCCGGCGTATAGACTCCCCTGGCTGCCCCGAAGGAAAGGGGGAAGCCGGGGAGCGCTGCGCCCCCCGAGGTAAAGGCGTACAGATAGCCGTTTTCATCCCCCAATACGATCTCCAGACGGCTGTCTCCGGTGATATCCCCCATGGCCGATATCCCTGCGTCCGCGCTGCTCTGAAGAAGACCCGGCTCCAGGGGCACGGGAAACCCTCCCAGGTAAGCCCCCGACCGCCTCCAGACAATGCAATAGGGAGGGTTTGTCGGATTGTACGAACCCCACGCGTTGGTCACGGAGACCTCCAGAGACCCGTCCCCGTTCATGTCGGCGATCGTGGGGCTGTTCTCATAGAGGGAGAGCCCGTTGAAAACGGCACGAGGCCATCCGAACTGGTAGGGGATGGTATCCAGCCCCGGGGGAGAATCCGCCTGGGGCGATTCCTCCGCCAGGGATGTCATCGCATGCACCTCCCACCCCGACACGGACAGGGACCGGATGAGGACTTCGTCCCCCGAGACCGTCACGAATCCGTTCTCCGTGTTGTACGTGACCTTCCGGCGCGCCGTTTCTCCGAGTGCGGTCCGTATCCGGGCATCCTCCAGAACAAGGCCCGCCCGGGCAAGGGCCAGAACATCGCCGGGAGTGCACACAGCGACACGGGCGCTCCAGCGCCCTTCCGGGTCTCCCGCCCCGGGAAGCAGCATCAGACACAGCAGCCAGCTCAGCATTGTCTCATTCCCGTTGTGTGGATGGGGTGGTCTCGGGGTTGCTCCCACTCAGCGGAGCAGGATCATGCTCCGGCTCAGGACCACGCTCCCCGCCCGCAGGCGGTAGAAATACACCCCGCTGGCCGCAACAATCCCCCGCGCATCCATCCCGTCCCATTCCAGGGAGTGATCTCCGGCGGGAACCCGCTCAAAGGCGTAGCTCCGCACCTCCCGGCCCAGCAGGTCGAAGATCCCGAGTGTGCAGTCCGCCCGTTCCGGAATCCTGAAGGAGATGGTCGTGGATGGATTGAACGGGTTGGGGTAGTTCGCCCGGAGGATAACCCCCCCGGGAAGGGGCTCGCCCGGAGAAGCGCTGCTCGGTCCCGCGTCCACCCCCCCCGAGAGCAGCGCGGCACGGCCCAGGTTCCCCCCGGCGATGATCTCCCAGCTGTTGTTTCCGTCCATATCCGGCACGGCCGCCACCTCCCGGGTCTGGTTCCCGGGAATGGGGAACAGGGCAAGCTGCGAGCCGTCCTGGCCGCGGACGATCATCGCCCCCTGGTTCTGAACCGCAATGGCCACGTCATGAACCCCGTCCTGGTTGAGGTCGGGGAGGGCCGCAATGCCCATCGTGTTTCCCGTGGGAAGACTCCAGATGAGGGCTCCCGTGGCGCCGTTGACACAGCGGGCGCCTCCCCCCAGAAGGGCCATGAGGACCTCATCGATCCCGTCTCCGTTCAGGTCCTTCTGACGCTGGAGCTGGAGCACCCCGCTCCCCCCCGTGGAGTAGGACCAGAGCTGCGTGCCCGATTCCGCATCCAGGCGGTACACCGGACCCCAGAAGGCGCTCGCCACAACATCCGGAGTTCCGCCCGGAACGGGAAGCACCATGACCTCCTTCCCTCCCCCGCTGGAGGAGCCCACCGTGAAGTCCCACAACAGGTTCCCCGTGGCTCCGCTCACGCCGGTGAACTTGTAGGCCGGCTGGCCGACCGTTCCGATGGCGTCGGGGATCCCGTCCAGGTCGATATCGTCGATGCTCGTGACGCCGTGGGTGAAGCCGGGAAGGGGGGACTGCCAGAGCACGGCCCCCGTCGCCCCGTGGAACAGGTACATGCTCCGGCGGCCTCCAATTCCCCCGCTCTCGGTGGCGCTCGCCGCCGCCAGAACGTCCGGCACACCGTCCCCGTTGAAGTCACGCGCCACATCCACCCCCGTGAAGTCACCCAGGCCGAAGCTGTCCGGATGGTCCGTGCCGAATGTCCATAGCATCTGCCCCGTCCGGCCGTTGAGAACATAGACATGCTCGTTTCCGCCGCCGGTCCCGATGACCACATCGCTGAAGCCGTCTCCGTTCAGGTCCCGGGCCACCGCCAGGGCCTTCTGGTACGAGTAATCTCCCGTCGAGCCGATGGAGCCGGCGCTGTAGTTGGATATGTAGGTGGTGAAGAACCAGAGGGGCTCCGTCGTGACGGATGAGTTCCCATTCACGGCCATGGTCCAGTAGTTCTCCGTGGAGAGGATGATGTCGGGCTTCCCGTCCCCCGTCACATCGGGGATGGCCCGCACACCTTTCACCGTGCGGGATGTATTGGAGACGGGGTGGTCGGGGACCTGGTACTCCCAGAGCGGAGTCCCGACGGGAATCGGGGTTGTGCTGCCCGCCCCCGCCAGGGCCACCGGCGTGCGGGGACCGTTTGCGGCGTTGCTGTGGATCCAGAGGGTGTCCGACTGGGGTCCCGCCGCCGCAGGGAGGAACCAGACACGCAGGGAAACCGAATCCAGGGAATCCAGGGCCGCCGGGAGGGCGAGGGAATCCAGCCCGAAGACGGGGTTGGCCAGCAGGAGCGAATCCACCACCAGGGTCCCTCCTCCCAGGTTCCGGACGACACAGCGCCAGGCATTGGAACTCCCCACCCTGCGGGCTCCGAAGTCGAACCCGACGGGGGCGGAGATCTGCGGGTCGGCAAAGATACCGAAACCCCTCACCGCAAGCCGTTTCACCCCTTCATCCGGATCGTTGGAATACACCGCAATGCTGGCCGAATCAGGACCATAGCCCGCGGGATGGAACTCCACCGGCAGGGTGACGGTTCCGCCGGAGGGAACAACCAGGGGAGTGGCAAGACCCGTGAGGAAACTTGCCGAAAGCCCCACCACGATGCTGTCTATCACGAGGGGGGCGTTCCCCGTATTCTGTATCCCGGCGGAGAGCCCCGCAAAGGAGCCGATCCTCACCCCTCCGAAGCTCAGCAGGCTGCTCGTCAGGTTGATGTCGGGTGTGCCGCTCCCTCCCAGGTCGTACCGGTAGAGGGATCTTCCCGAACTCGCCCCCACCGGCTCCGCCAGGAGCCACAGATGGCTCCCGTCCCAGGCCACGTCATGGGGATTGGTGCCGTTCGAAGATCCATCGGGAGGTTCGGGAATGAACCCCGCGGTGTCCCCCAGAACGGGATCCACGATGTAGATGCCGCGCGGATCCCCCTGGAAGCCGGTTTCGGCGTAGAAGAGCATGTGGCCGTCCCAGGTGATGCCGTAGGGCTGGAGGGTTGGGACGGGAATCGTATCCAGGACCACTCCCGCATCGAAGTCCATCTTGTAGAGGCCGCACTCCGCATCGGGGTAGTAGACCGAATACCAGAGATGCGTCCCGTCCCAGGCCAGTCCGCCCAGGTACTTCCCGCTCGGGAACCGGACGGAATCCAGCATTGCTCCCGAGGGCGAGAGCTTCATGATGGTGCACGCCGACGTATAGCGTCTCAGGTAGTAGAAGTTCCCCGCCGAATCGCGGGCCAGCCCCTGGCTGCTCACCACTCCCGGCGGGGCCAGCACGCTGTCCAGGACATTCCCCGACAGGTCCATGCGCATGATTTTCCGCCCGTTGGTGGCATCGGAGGTGTTGCTCGAAACATACAGGAATGAATCCGCGGATGTCAGACCCCAGGCCGCATTCCAGTAGGGGGCGGAGGGAAGAGGAATCACCTGCACGATGCTCTGGGCGGCAAGAACACCCGGAACAAGAAGAGAGAACAGCAAGCAGGCAACGGCGGAAGACAGTCTGGACTGGCGCATAAGCAGCTCCTCAGATGTGGTGCCGGCGGGGTCTACGGGCAGTGTACCCTCCAGGGGGAGGAAAGTTGCGGGAGCACCCACGCAACCCTGTTCCAAAATATACGCAGAATCCCCCCGAAATACACGCGGCGCCACCCCGGGGGCGGGGCCCGCATTTCTGGCTTTTGGCGGAAGAAATCCGGATATTGGGCCAAAACCTGCCGGAGCCATTCACCAATGCGGAGCAGACATGAGACCAACGTTCACCCCCCGGGCACTCCTCCTCGGCATCCTGTTCGCCTGCGGATGGATGGGTATGCCGGCTGAGGCCGCGGCGCAGATACGGGTCCCGTTCGATGCCTACACCCTGGACAACGGCCTGAGCGTCATCCTGCACGAGGACCATTCCGCCCCCGTCATCGCGGTGGTGGTGATGTATCATGTGGGATCCAAGAACGAGAAGCCGGGGCGGACCGGCTTCGCCCATCTCTTCGAACACATGATGTTCCAGGGTTCTGATCACGTGGGAGATGACGAGCACTTCCGCCTTCTCCAGGAAGTGGGAGGAAACGTCAACGGGACCACCAACAACGACCGGACAAACTACTTCGAGGTGGTGCCGAGCAACCAGCTGGAGCTCTCCCTCTACCTGGAAAGCGACCGGATGGGCTTTCTGCTGTCCGCCATGACCCAGGAGAAGCTGGACAACCAGCGGGACGTTGTGAAGAACGAGCGCCGGCAGAACTACGACAACCAGCCCTACGGCAGGGCATGGGAGACCATCGCCCGGGGTCTCTACGGCGATACCCACCCGTACGGCTGGCCCGTCATCGGTTCCATGGACGACCTCTCGGCCGCATCCCTGGAGGACGTGAAGAACTTCTTCCGGCTCTACTATGCCCCGAACAACGCGGTGCTTTCGGTGGCGGGGGACTTCGACAGCAGGGAGGCCCGGGCTCTCATCCAGAAGTACTTCGGCCCGCTTCCCCGGGGCGCGGCGGTGCCCCGGCCCGCTCCTCCCCCGGTGAAGACGGACAAGGAGAAGCGCCTGGTGCTGGAGGACAGGGTACAACTCCCCCGGCTGTACATGGCCTGGACCTCCCACCCCCTCAACACGCGGGGCGACGCCCTGATGGATGTCCTTACCGACATCCTGTCCAGAGGCAAGAACTCGCGGCTCTACCGCACCCTCGTGTATGACAGGCAGATTGCCCAATCGGTCAGCGCCTATCAGTACGGGATGGAGATCGGAGGCCAGCTCATCATCGACGTCACCCCAAAACCCGGCCGGACTCCCGCGGAGCTCGAGGAGGCGGTCCGGGTCGAGATACGCCGCCTCTTGGAAGAGGGCGTGACGGAGAGGGAGATCCGCACCTCCCTCAACAACAAGGAGGTGGATTTCATCGGCGCCCGCTCCACCGTGCTCGGAAAGGCCAACGCCCTCGCAACCTACCACACGCTGACGGGGGATCCGGGCAACTTCAATAGCGAGTTCGACCGGTTCACCGGAATCACCCGGGAAGAAGTGCAGAACGGGGCCCGTGACATCCTGGGTTCGCCGGGTCTCGTCCTCACGATCGTCCCCCAGGGGCAGCAGGGTAAGGCCTCCCCCGGGGGAAGCAAGCCGCCGGAAGGAGGCCTCCGATGAACACGCCCCTGATCGCCGCCTGTGCGGGGCTCCTCGCCCTCACCTCATCCACAACGACCATGCATGCGCAGATAGACCGGACAGTCCGTCCGAAGGGAGGCCCGGCGCCGCGGGTGCAGCTTCCCGACATTCAGAAAGCCCGGCTGGCCAACGGCCTGGAGATCCGCCTGGTGCGTGACACCGAACTCCCCGAGCTCGCCCTCAACCTGATCATCCACGCGGGCTCGGACCGTGACCCGGCCGGCCGTCCGGGCGTGGCATCCCTCACCGCCGATGTCCTGGATGAGGGAACCTCCTCCCGGTCGGCCCTCGAGATTGCCGACGCCATGGAGTTTGTGGGAGCGCAGTTGTCCGTCCGCTCCACCTTCGACGCCACCTTCGTCACCCTGAACACGTTGACCCGGCACCTGGACGCGACACTCGAGGTGATGGCCGATGTCCTGACCGATCCCGCCTTCCCTCCCCGGGAAGTGGAACGGCTGCGGGACCAGCGGCTGACAGCCCTCCTCCAGCAAAAGGACCGGGCGGCCACGATTGCATCCCTGGCCTTCAGCAGGATCGTGTACGGGGATTCGCATCCCTACGGAAAAGACCCGGCGGGAACGGAGCAGTCGCTCGGCGCCATCACCCGGGAGGATCTGGAGCGGTTCTACCGGACCTACTACAGACCCGGGAACGCCGTTCTGATCGTGGTGGGGGATATCACCCTGGAGGATGCCACATCCCGGCTGGGGCGCGCCCTGGGCCGCTGGACGGGGGATCGCGTCCCGGCGGCGGAGGCCCCTCCGACCCCGGAGGTGGATGCACGCAGGATATACCTCATCGACAAACCGGGAGCCCCGCAGTCCGAGATACGCATCGGCTACCCCGCCCTGGCACGGTCCACGCCCGACTACTTCCCCGTGCTGGCCATGAACCGCATCCTCGGGGGTCAGTTTGCCAGCCGGCTGAACATGAATCTGCGGGAGCGGCACGGGTACACCTACGGGGCCCGCTCCTCATTCCAGTTCCTGAAACACCCCGGGCCTTTCATGGCCGCCGCCGGGGTCTTCGCCGGCAAGACCGACAGCGCCCTGGCCGAGTTCCTCCGCGAGCTGGACCTCATGCACAGGGAGGGCGTCACCCCCGAGGAGCTGGACTTCATCAAGAAGGGTCTCGTGGGGGGTTTCGCCCTCTCGTTTGAGACCCCTGCCCAGGTGGCCGGCATCCTGCAGAACATCGTCCTCTACAACCTGCCGGACGACTACTATCAGACCTATCTCCAGAACATCGAGCGGATCGGCAGGGAGGATGTCCGGCAGGTGGCTGGCCAGTACCTGGACGCCTCCCGCATGGCCGTGGTGGTGGTGGGGGACGTGGCATCCATCCGGAGCGGGATGGAAGCAATGAAGGCGGGCCCCATCGTGCTGTGCGACACCGAGGGACGACCTCTCCCCTGACACGGGGGGATGACGACAAACACGTGCGCCCCCTCCGCAGAAGCGGAGGGGGCGCAGTGCCATAGGGGGGCGGTGCCTCCTCAGTTATGCATGCGGAGGGCCATGCTGTCGGGCCAGACGGTCAGGCTGATGCGCACGGGATAGCGGGAGTCGAACCCCCTCTCCACCCCGATGGCCATGATTTCGGTGGAACGCGTCAGGCCCGAGTGCCGGATGAAGAAGTCCCCCTGCTTGGTGGAGGGCCGGTCTGTCAGGCGCCGGATCCCTTCCGGCAGCAGATTCAGCGCAAGGAATGTCCCCTCCCCTCCTCCCTGCGCCGCGGGGGTACGGTAGTACCGCTGGGCCGCGGCGCCCATACGGTGCAGTTCCTCCCTCAGAACCAGCCGGTTGTCGGGGGCCATGAAGTCCTGGAATGCAATGACACCCACGGAGGTCATGACGCCCACAATGCAGACGACCAGAACGAGAAGCATGATGTGCTGCTGACCCACAGCAGGACTCCCGGAGAAGGTGAAAGGGCAGAGCAGGAAGGGGAGGAAGCGAACGCACAGGCAATATGGCTCACGCCGGGGAGAGAGTCAAGGATGAATTACCCGATCGCCCGTGATGTGCATCACGCACCGAGGGGTGTCCCCCGATTCAGCCTCCCACAGCGGGGTCCCCGGCCGGTTCCCCCACGTAGAAGACGGTGCTCAGCCTTCCGATCTTCAGAAGTCCCGACATCACGAAGTCCTGGCAGGACACCGACTCCAGGAAATCCCTGAGCACCAGATGTTCGGCGTGCACCAGCGCATCCTCCTCCAGCTCCATGATGCGGCTGTTCAGGGGGTGCCACGAGGATCCCAGCGCATAGCCCTCCCGCGCCCAGATATCCATCTTCACGATGTTCTTGATGCGTCCCCACATGGCCAGCGCGTCCCGGCCGTTGGCGTTGTCTGAAAGATCCACGGCCTTGATCTCGTACGTCCTGAAATCCCGCGCGGCCAGGGCATCGCGCGCCATGTCGCGCACATACAGCCGGCGGTAACAGAGCCACTTCGCTCCCTCATACGGGTCGGGCCCGAGCGGTTCTCCCGCCAGGAGATCAGCCATGCGGGACATGTATCCGTTCAGGGCCGGAGAGGCCCCCGGCAATCCCGCCGCCAGGGAGCTGACAAGTTCCTCCCCCGTCAGCGACCGGTTCTCCCTCCGCAGGCGCGACCGGATGTCCTGGAGAATGAGATCGTAGTGGTTTGTGAGGAGGAGAACGGGGGCGTGAAGCTCGGCCGGGAGAAACTCCTCGATGAAATCCCCGTAGCGTTCCAGTCCGTAGAGCCTCCCCTCCTCGTCGCATGCCACACTCAGCAAATCCTCCACGGCGTCGTGCAGCGCCCCGATGGCACTGTACTTCCTTCCCCCCCCCTCCTCCATCCGGAAAGCCCCCACCACCGCCCCCACACGGTTGAGGTG
>JBAVEL010000011.1:0-6049 GCA_049587715.1 Bacteroidota bacterium | reverse complement strand
TCCATACACTGCGCGCCCCCCCTCCCAGGCGGAGAGGAGAACCAGAGCCAGGCCGAAAACCAGCGCCGTGTTCAGCAGGCGTCGGGGCCGCTCCTTCCGGACCGGCGGGCGGGCGGCATCCAGCACGTTCACGATCGTGATGTTCTTGATCTCATCGATTCTGGCGAGCTCCGACTGCTTCTGGAGCTCAACGAAGATGGTGGATTTCACCTGAACCTCCCGCAGCCTCCTCCCCTCCTCGAGCATGAGCTGCGGCGAGTCCAGCACGCGGCGGTTCTCCTCCCGGAACTTCTTCAGGCGCTCCTCGGCTTCCCTCAGCTCCGCTTCCACCTCGGTGAGGCGCACGCCGATCCACTTCCGCTGTTCGGTGGCGTTGGAGATTCTCTTGAGACGCATGAAGCTGTCCAGCTCCTCCACGATCGCGTTCAGAACGTCGGCTGCCACACCCGGCTCGCGCATCTCCAGCGTAACCTCCACAAGGCCGGACCGCGACTCGTGGACGGTCCCCAGGAGCCGGTCGATCGTCCGGAGCGCTTCATCCATCTCCTCTTCGGGCGTGTCTTCCTCCAGTTCAAAGTACCGGATCAGGTCCACCGGCCCCGCGAAGCGCTCCGACCGGTAGGTGCGGGCGATGACCGCCCGGAGGATCGTCTCGCTCCTCACGATGATGGGGTACAGGCGGGAGACCTCGCTCCCCGGCATCTTCACGCCGGCAAGCTGGGCCACGTCCGCGAACTGCTCCAGGGCCGAGAGCTTTCCCTTCTCCGTTTCAGGGAGCAGCGTCGTGGTTGCCTGGTAGTAGACCGGCAGAAGGAAGTTGACCCCCAAGGTCACCGCCGCAGCCGCCAGGGAGAGAATGAGAATCCTCTTCCACGCGACACCCAGGGCGCGCAGGAACGGAAGCAGGCGCAGCCGGGGAATGCCCCCATCCGGTCCCGGCGGGTCGGGATATCGTGTGGAGGTCCCGGGGATGGGAGGGGGTGTTTCCATCACTGGCTCACCTGCCACACGATGAATGCCAGCGTGGCGGCACTGGAAAGAATGGCAAACACGTCCTTGATCGTGCCCGAGACATCGAAGGGCTCCCCTTCCGGCCCGGGGGGAGGGATCTTGAGAACCGCCACGGTGGAGCCCTCGGGGACCTCCGGGTTGCCGCGAAACCAGCCGAAGTCGACGCGCCGGGATTCCCCCGTGGGCTGCACCAGAACCGCGTACAGGGAGCTGTCCGTGAGCCCCCCGGCCCGGTCAATGTAGTCCTGCACGTCATCCCCCTCGATGAACGAGAGCAGTCCCGGGTTGTTCACCTCCCCCGTGACGAGAACCGTGTGTGGTCGGGAGGGGATATGCAGGCTGTCTCCGTCCAGCATCACCACGTCGTGTCTCACATCCCGGTCCTCGTATGCCTTGCGGAGATCCAGGAGCAGCCGGCGGTCTTTCCGGAAGAACTGGGCCCCCCCCATCG
Organism: Bacteroidota bacterium; assembly: GCA_049587715.1. GTDB lineage: Bacteria > Bacteroidota > Ignavibacteria > UBA10030 > UBA6906 > JBAVEL01. The sequence continues at coordinate 4,587 of JBAVEL010000011.1, read as the reverse complement.
ACGAGGTGGAGGTGGGGCCCCCCGCCCGGTTCAGGATCTCGGATACCCGCTCCCCCCGCCGCTGAATGGCGTAGACCCCCGGATAGCGGATATCTCCCGAGACGATCACGTTCCTCTGACGCACGTATGTCGGATTCGGAAGGACAAGCACCTCGTCCCTGTGAAGGAGCGGGAACTCCACCCCGCCGCCCTGGCCCCCGGCAAAACCCTGCGGCAGGGCCGGCCTCAGGATCAGGGCCAGGGAATCGCCGCCGAAGCCGCGCGGGAGCACGCGGGCCACCTCCGCCGCCAGGAGCTCGGCATCCTCCGTATAGCCCCCCGCCATCGGAATCAGATCCCCCAGGGTCATGGAAGTGCGCAGGGGGTATCGCCCCGGCTTCTTGATGCTCCCCCGGACGGTCACAAACCGGTCCTTCACTTCCAGGATCTCGGTGGAATAGACCGTCACGGCATCCTCGGCCTCCAGAAACACGTCGGCACCGGAATCGGCCATGATCTGTTGCAGATCCAGAGGCAGGATGCGCCGGGTCAACCGGTCGGGATTCAGCCGGGTCAGGTGGGCCAGGCCCATGTGCGCCTTGGGGTGCAGTCCGCGCGCTGCGGCAATCAGGTCCCGGATTCTCTTCAGCTCTCCGATCTGATACCTCCCGGGCTTCCACACCGCCCCTTCGATGGAGGCGTAGTTGCGCTTCTCATCCAGGACGGGGAACACCATGACCTGGTCTCCGTCCTCGAGGGGATGGTCCCGGGGGGGAACAGCGAAAAGGTCCCGGAGGGGGATGTCGATCACCATCCGGTCGTCCACTCCTCCCTTCCGCTCTGCGAGAGGACGGATCCTGTCCACCTGTGCATACCCCTCATAGGCCGTGGGAAGAAGTCCCCCGGCAAAACGGACGAGCGAGGCGATGCCTTCGCCCGGGACCAGCTCGAAGACCGCCGGGTGACGGACCTCCCCCCGGAGACTCACGGTCCGGGCGCGAGGGGGAATGTACACGATGTCGTTGCTCTGCACCCTGATGTCGTTCGTCGTCTCCGCACCCGTGAGGTAGTCGTACAGGTCCACGCGGGCGATGACCCGGCCTCCCCTGATCAGCCGGACCTCCCGCAGGCTGCCGTTTGCCGTCGGGCCCCCCACGCTGTACAGGACGTTGAAGACGGTGGAATAGCTGCCGACGGTGTAGCCGCCGGGTCGGGCCACTTCTCCCATGAGGAAGACGCGTTTCGGGCGCATCCTGGCAAGGGAGAGATCCAGCCAGGCCGTGGGAGGCTCCGAGAGCAGCCCTGCGTACGAGCGGGACATCTGCTTCAGGAGTTTCTGATAAGCCCCCTCCAGGGTAAGCCCCGAGACCGGCACCTGGCCCACCGTGGGGACAAACACCCGTCCTTCCCTGTCGACGGCTAGCTCGGTCTGGAACTCCACCTGGCCCCACACGCTCAGGCGCAGCAGATCGGAGGGTCCGATAAGGTATTCCGGGTCCGCCGGTCCGGCTGCGGCGGGCTCAAAGGCCTTCGGAACATGCAGGAAGAGATCGTACCCGAAATAGGGAAGCCCGGTCGGGTCCCGCGGTATCCGGAGCGAATCGGGTGCCTTCTCCTCCCCTGCCTCCTCCCCGGGAAACCCCGCCTCGTCGACGGAGTCGGTCGAAAGCCGACCTTCCTGGGGCACCGAGACCGACTCCCTCCGCGGGCGGAGGGAACCCACGAACTGCTCCAGGGGTATGCCCATGGCGGCGGCCTGGCGAGCCGCCTCATCCCGGGACAACCCGAGTTCTCCGAGCTTCCGGTCGATCTCCCGGGCCGTCATGCCGGCAAGCCGCGGCTCCGCCTGCGCAGCGGTGCGGCCCCGTATCTGCGCCCCGCCCGGCGCGGGGAGAACTGCGATCCCGAGCACCATCACCAGGAGAACATGCAGGGTGAGCGTGTTCATGCAGAGAACCCTTGCGTTTGAGACCGGAACTGGTACATTGACGGCTCTGAAGGAGCGGGCATGCGCATCGCGATCATGTCGGACATTCACTCGAACCTCCCCGCACTGGAAGCCGTGCTGCAGAGAATCGAGACCCTCGGAGCCGATGCGCTCCACTGTCTCGGCGACATTGTGGGATACGGTCCATTCCCCGAGGAATGCATCGGCCTTGTCGGTGCCCGGTGCGATGTGGTGGTCCGGGGAAACCACGACAGCGGCCTCCTGGGGGAGACTTCCGTCGAGGACTTCAACAGCATGGGCCGTCTCGCCCTCGAATGGACCCGGGACAGGGTATCGGCTGCCTCCCTGACATACCTCCGCGGTCTTCCCCTCGTCTGCCGCCGGGAGGAGGTGACATTCGTCCATTCTTCCCCCGCATCTCCCGAGCGCTGGCCGTATGTCTTCTCCCTCACCGACGCGGAAGAAGCATTCCGGGCATTCACAACCCGCCTCTGCTTCGTGGGGCACACACACGTGCCCGTTGTGGTCGGAGAGGACCTTTCGGTCAACAGTTTCGGTCCACCGGGCAGGACGGAGGATCGTGCCAGGTTCCTCGTGAATGTTGGGAGCGTGGGTCAGCCGCGGGACGGAGACCCCCGGGCCGCCTTCGGGCTCCTCGACATCGAGGCCTGGACGTATGAGACCGTGCGCGTGGAATACGACATCCCGAAGACCCAGGCCGCCATCCGCAAGGCGGGCCTCCCCGCTCCCCTCGCCCGGCGGCTCTCGAGGGGCGTCTGATCCGCCCCGGACCCGTCGGGAGGGGTCGGGTTGCGCGACGCCTCCTTTTTCCCTATCTTCGAATGCCGCGTGCGCGCGATCCGTTCCACAGCGGCCTGGAGAGGTGGGTGAGCGGCTGAAACCAGCGGTTTGCTAAACCGCCGTACGGGCTTAAACCTGTACCGAGAGTTCGAATCTCTCCCTCTCCGCTCCTCCCCGACCATCCGGCGGGGTCTCCCGCGCGATTCTTCCCCTACCGCGGCACATCCGTCGAGAGCCGGAACCTCAGGATTTCCCCGCGCTCCCCGTCCAGCACATACAGGACCCTCTGGAAGAAGGCCAACCCTGTGGGCATCAGCATCAGCCCGTCCGTCCGTCCCTTCCCGAATGTCTCTGCCTTCAGGCGGCCCCTTCCGGTGAACTTGAAAACGCTGTCCAGCTCGGCATCCGCCACGAAGACCGATCCCCCCGCCGCCCGGTCAATGGCAACCGCCTCGGGGCGGCGGTACCGGTTGGGGCGGATGAAGTCAATGAAGCGCTCTTCGGGCTTGTCGGGATTGAACTTCGGCAGCCAGCCCTGGAAATCCTCATCACTCTTGTAATACATCCATACGGCACCGTAGGTCACGCCCTCCGAGGACTGGGCAAGCACGAAGTCTTTGGAACCGGGGAAGCTGGCGATGGCCGTGGGCTTGTTGATGGTCGTGATCCCGCTCCCGGTGCCTGTCCACAGATCCGACACGGGGGTGCTGAATGTGTCGTCCCCCCTGAACAGGAGCACCCGACCATCGGGATCGATGAAACTGGTGTTGCTGGGCCCCGTGCGCACAACCAGGTACTGGTTGTCCCCGAACACCGTGATTCCCGGAAACCGCCGCGCAGGCCGTGCAAGTTCCCGCCAGATGGTGTCCACCCTGGCCACCTCCAGCCGGTGGGCCGAATCGGGAGAGGGAGAGTACAGATGGATGCGGAACAAGGCCCCGACCGTATCCCCGCTCGAGGCAACAACTTCTCCTCCCACGAGAAGATCCAGCCGGGAATCCTGCGCCACTGAGCGGGGACGGAGCATCCGCCGCTCGCTCAGGACCTGCCCCGCCCGGTTCAGCATGACAAGCCGGTCCCCCCGCGTGTCCGCCACATACAGAAGCTGGTCCTGTCCCACGAGAATATCCTCGGGGCCGGTGAATCCCGCGAAACTCGGGTAGAGCGGGACGTAGGAGGTATCCGGGACGGCAATGTCCAGTTCAGGCGGCAAGGTCGGCCTCTCCTCGCACCCTGAGTAGAGCGCCAGGAGCCCTGCAAGCGCGATAAGGAAGGAGAATATGAATCGAGCGCGCATGTCAGAAGCTGAAAGCCAGAGAGAACCTGTGAACGGACCCCAATCGGTTGAAGCTGGTGAAAGCATAATCAGCATTGGCCATGCTCCCTTCCAGGGGGACCTGGAATCCAGCCCCCAGGGAGAAGTCCTCCTCGGTCGTGCCGTCCTCTCCGAACACAGGCTGCCCGATCGTGCGCTTCACCCCACACCGGAGGAAAAGGGTATTCCTCCAGGCGAACTCCATCCCCAGGCGGAGGTGCTCTGAATTGTCGTTCGGGTGGTTCAACTGGAGGGAGGCGGTGATTCGTTCCTCTTCCGTTTCCAGCGGTTCAAATGCTATGCCCAACTTGAAGAGAGTCGGCAAAGAATATGTCTGACTTGGAGTTACCGTCCTTCCATCAGGTAAATTAGCTTCCCCGGACGGGCTTACATCCCCTCCGAAGTTGCTTATCACGACTGCAAACCTGGATGACCCGATGCCTGTCCGGTAGAACGTGCCCAGGTCCACCATGACGGACCGCATCCTGAAGGCGGCTTGAGTCTCCTCAACGTACCGGACGGTCGTCCCGAAGCTGAACTGATC
>JBAVEL010000010.1:0-4325 GCA_049587715.1 Bacteroidota bacterium | reverse complement strand
TGGGGAGTGTGATCGACAGCGTGATTTCCGGTGCGTTCGAGGATGTGAACCAGGCGCTTCCGGCTCCCTGGGCGCAGCGGGGGTACCAGTACGAAAACGCCCGCCGCCGCCTGGCCGAGCTGATCGCCGGTGCGGGAGCGGCGCCTCCCACGGGGGTTCTCGAGGCCGTGCCCGATACCCTCCCCGCAGGAGGAGGCGCGGTGACCCTGAGCTGGAGTTCGATGCACGCGACAGGGGCATTCCTCAGCCCCGGCATCGGGCCGGTGGGCCCGACCGGTTCGCTCCAGGTTCAGACGACGGCATCCACCGTGTACCGGCTGACTCTCTCGAACGAAGCGGGAACGTACACGGCGGAGGCGCCCGTGGTGGTGCTTCCCCCACCGCCGGACCCGCCATCGGGATCGCTTTGGGCCGTGCCCGATACCCTTCCGCCCGGAGGAGGGGTCATCACCCTGTCGTGGAGCTCCCTGCATGCGACGTCCGCCTCGCTGGACCACGGCATCGGGAATGTGCCTCTGGCGGGCTCGCTCCAGGTACAGACGGCGGTATCCACCATGTACCGGCTCACCCTCTCCAACGAAGCCGGAACGCATGTGGCGGAGGCCCCGGTGGTGGTGCTTACCCCTCCGCCTGAACTTCCCTCGGGCACGATCACGGCGGAACCGGACACGCTCCCCGGGGGGGGAGGTACGAGCACGCTCTCCTGGACATCGCTTCATGCCACCTCCGCCTCTCTGGACCACGGTATCGGATCCGTTCCCGTGACGGGGTCCCGGGAGGTGCAGGTGCTTTCGTCTTCCGTCTATCACCTGACCCTGAGCAACGAGGCGGGGAGCCGGATCCTTCCGGTGACGGTGGTGGTGCCGGGCGCCCTTCCGCCGCCGGAGGGGACCCTGATGGTGTCTCCCGACTCTCTGCCGGCGGGGGGAGGGGCGGTGACCCTGATATGGGTGTCCTCGCATGCCGCGCAGGCGGCGCTGAGTCACGGGGTGGGCCAGGTTCCCCTCTCAGGATCGACGGTCCTCACGGTGGATTCAACCACGATCATCACCCTGACGCTTTCGAATCCCGACACGGCCGTCAGTCTCTCTGCCGTGGTGCACGTCGCCCCCGCGCCTCCCCCCCCCACGGGCATCTTTCTGGCAAAGCCCGACTCCCTTCCGGCGGGAGGAGGGGTCGTGAAGCTCATCTGGGTGTCGGAGTGGGCGGCCTCGGCTGTGATCGACAACGGCGTGGGTCCCGTTCCGACGGCGGGGTCCGTGGACGTGACCGTCGGAAGCTCCCGCACATACGCGCTCACGCTCTCCAATGCCTCCGGGAGCCGGGTGCTGACGTCGCCGGTGAGGGTCTCGGCTGCCGCGCCCCCCCCGTCGGGCACATTCGGCGCCGCCCCCGATACGCTCCCTCCGGGAGGAGGCACGGTCACGCTTTCGTGGACGTCTGTCCATGCAGCGGCGGCCTTCATCACCAGCGGCATCGGGTCCGTGCCTCTGACCGGCTCCCTGGCGCACCCGGTGACACAATCCACCACGTTCCATCTCGTCCTCAGCACTCCCTCGGACACATCCGTCCTGACGGTTCCCGTGCATGTGCAGGGATATGCCGGCCCTCCCGCGGGGACCATTGTGGCGACGCCGGATTCGCTTCCGCCGGGGGGAGGTACGGTCACACTCGTCTGGACATCGGAGGCGGCGGAGAGTTCCTGGATCGATGGGGGGGTGGGACCCGTTCCCCCGAACGGATCCACCACACTGTTTGTCCCCTCCTCCCGCGTCATTACGCTCAGTCTCTCCAATCCGCTGGGAACGGTCACGAGAGTCGCGCCGGTGTTTGTGGCGGGGGCGCCTCCTGCGCCCACGGGGACCCTTGTGGCGTCTCCCGATACTCTCCCCGACGGAGGGGGAACGGTGACCCTGGTCTGGGTCTCGCAGTACGCCTCGGCTGCATCGCTGGATAACGGCATCGGTCCGGTCCCCGTGAACGGCGCGGTCGGTGTGACCGTGCACCAGCCCACCCAGTTTGCGCTCACCCTTCTGAACGAGACCGGAAGCATCCAGGTGCCAGTGCGCGTGGCCGTGGCGGCCCCGCCCCCCGCTCCGGCGGGGACTTTTTCGGCCGTACCCGACTCGCTTCCGGCCGGAGGGGGGAGGGTGATGCTCTTCTGGGTGTCCACGGGAGCCTCATCGGCGGCCATCGACCACGGGGTGGGTCCTGTTCCTGCGGTCGGGATGCTTCAGAGGGATGTGGACTCATCGACGGTGTTCCGCCTGAGTCTGTCGGGGAGCGGAGGGACAACACACCTCCAGGCGGGGGTCACCGTGGCGGGAGCCGTCATTCCCCTTCCCGAAGGGGTCTTCACGGCCCATCCGGACACGCTTCCGGAGGGGGGCGGAGATGTCCTGCTGGTGTGGGTGTCCACGGGAGCCGACTCCGCAAAGATAGACAACGGGGTGGGGCCCGTCCCCCTGAGCGGCTCGGTCCTCGTTCCAGTGGGGAGCACCCGCCTGTTCACCATCGCCTTCTTCAACGCGGCCGGCTCCCGTACGTATTCCTGCCCGGTGTACGTGCCGCTTCCCTCATCGGGTCCCCTGGATGTCACCCTGGCCGGCATCCCCTGCTCCTCGGGGGATACATCCGGATGGAACGGATCTTCGGGCATCGAGGTGATCAGGGACGGGGTGATCCCTCCCCAGGGTTCCACGAATCCGGTTGAACATTTCGCCACATCCGGAGGGGATCCCGCCGCGTCCCCCGACTGGATCGGGTACGTGTTCCCCGCTCCGCGTGTCTTCTCCTCGCTGCTGTATCAGGAAGGAATGCACTGCGCTGCCGGCGGGTGGTTCGAGCAGATCTGCGTTCAGGTGCGGGTGGGGGGTCTCTGGAAGGAGGTGCCGGGTTGCGCCGTGGTCCCTCCCTACGGGGGAAACAACCAGTCCTGCTTCGATATGCATGATATTGTCTTCCCTCCCGTGGTGGGAGACGGCATCCGCATCACCGGGCCCACGGGCGGGGGGGATCACTATGCCACGGCGGCGGAGCTCAGGGTCTTGAGTCCCTCCGTTCCGCCTCCCGGGCCCCGGGGATCCTTTTTTGCCGTTCCCGATACGGTTCCTCCCCGGGGTGGAATGGTCACCCTCTACTGGAGCGTGGCGGACGGCTCCGCCCGGCTGGACGGCGGCATAGGGGCCGTGCCAGCCGACGGGGCCTATGCGATCTGGGTCGGGGAATCCAGGAGCTTCACCCTGACCATGAGCAATGAACACGGGATCCGCACCCTCGAGGCGGGGGTCACGGTGCGTGTCCCGCGGGACTACATCCTGGATGCGAACTACCCGAATCCGTTCAATCCGTCCACCACCATCAGGTTCTCGATCCATGTCCCCACGCGAACCCTCCTGGAGGTGTTCGATCTTCTGGGAAGGCGGATACGTACGCTTTACGATGAAACGGCGCTTCCAGGGACCATTTCGGTGGAATGGGACGGTACCAATGAGGCCGGGCACCCCCAGGCCTCGGGGGTCTACCTCTACCGGGTGGAAGCGGATGGGTACCGGGAATCCCGCAAGATGCTCCTCTTGAGATAGGGGCCTCGGGGCCTCCGCCTGGGGCGGGGAGGCATTTCCCCCCAGGGCAATTGCTGTCGCCGTTTGACATTGGCGGATTCAATTGCTACATTTATTTACGCGTTTTTCCTCCTTCCGGTTTCCCCGGCACCACGTGCACGCGGGCTGGAAGGGGGTTCCTCTTCTTCCGGTTCTTTCTGTGCTACCTCATTCCAGCCGGGAGTGATGCACAGAAGGGCCGGGGGATGCCCGCGTTGTGCGTCCTGAGGGATATCTACATGCAGGGTGAAGGAAGGCAGCTCATGAGGCGTCTCATCGTTCTTCTTTTTTTCGGCGTCCAGGCGTTCGCCCAGACGGGTACCATCGTGCGCGTCTGGGCGGTCGACGACGGGGAACGCATCAGGAAGACCCGCCTGAACCACCCCCTGGCAACCAGCTCCAGCAACAAGGTATGGAACGGCTCCAGCGTGAGTCTGTTCGGAGCCCGAAACGAGATTGTTGCGTTCCAGTTGATACTGGAGACGGGAGCTGCGGCGGCATCGGGTGTGAACGTGACCCTGGACAGTCTGTCGCGGCAGGGGAGTCCGGCATATGCGATCCGGAATAGGGGGGGGAGCGATCCCTACAATTTTGTAGGGAGGCGGATCGAGTTGTTTGTGGCGCACTACATGAACGTGACGGAGCGGTCGACGCTGATCCCGTGGTGGTCGACGGCGCGGCCGGGGGCGTCGGGGGATCCGCACTGGCTCAACAGCGATTTTC
>JBAVEL010000009.1:0-3041 GCA_049587715.1 Bacteroidota bacterium | reverse complement strand
GCGTCGGGGAGCCGGCACGCCGCGCCGCGTGGTATTCCAAGCCGGCCCGGATCGCCCAGTGAAAGACCGCCCGCCGCAGGGGGGAGCCCTCCTCCACGGTCCTGAGAATCCTGGCCTGCATCCGTTCGAACAACCGGGGCACCGCCGTCATGATGTTGGGGCGCACCGCCGTCATATCCTCGCGCAGCGTCTCGATTCCTCCGGCATAGGCGATCGTCGCCCCGCAGGCGAGTGCCGTGTAGTACCCGGCCATGCGCTCGAAGGAATGGCTGAGGGGAAGCCAGGAAAGAAACCTGTCTCCCGGCCGGATGTCCAGGACCGAGGCGGCGCTCCGGATATTGCTGGCCAGGTTCCGATGCGTCAGCATGACCCCCTTGGGAGTGCCCGTCGTCCCGGACGTATAAATCAGCGTCAGGAGATCGTCGGGCCGCACGTGCGCGGCCGCTTCCGCAAGACGGAACGCTCCCCCGGCCAGAAAACCGCGCGCCCCCTCCAGGAACGCCTCTCTTCCCGTGAAGCCCTCGCCGCCGGAGACCCCCTCCTGGAGCAGAACCACCCTGCGGATCCGTCCCCCCCCTGAAGCCACATGGAGGAGCTTCTCCAGATGGGTGCGGGAAGAAGCCACGGCCAGACTCACCCCTGCATCCCGCACGATGGGCCCTATCTGATCGGCCGTGAGGGAGGGGTAGAGGGGGACGCAGACGCCCCCGAGCGACGTTCCCCCCAGGTCGGCAAAGGCCCATTCGGGCCTGTTCTCCGAGAGGATGGCGAACCGGTCCCCTCGTCCGAGCCCCAGGGAGGCGAAGCCCGCGGCGTATGCCTCCACCGTTTCCCGGAGCCGGGCGTAGGAGACACTCCGAAGCGCGCCTCCCTCCCGCGCCATCATCGCCGGGCGGGCATCCGTCCGATAGAGGGAAGTCACGTGCAGCAGCATCTCGGGGATTGTCTCGAAAGGTGCGGCGATTCCCATGCCTGGAATCCCTGTCGTTGGAGGGACGGAACGGGCGGACTCAGGCAAAGCTACATCCGGGCGGCGTGAAATGCAATATGCATACAGAGCGCGCCCCGGCAACAGCCGGGGAAGGGGGACGGCGCGAAGGTAACCGATTGATCTCCCGGAAGAAAGCGGAGTCGGAGGATTTTTCACTTGACTTCCCCCGGGTGAGGTTGTATATTCCGACCCGGTTTTTGCGGCGCGCGCCTCCCTCCCCGCGGGAGAACCCCCCGGAGGACTCACGCACACGCAGAAGCCCGGCCTTCCGCCCGCAGGAGGCGGGAGGGGACCTCCGCATTCCGACAGGCCGCGGGCTCGCGCCCGCTGCAGACCGACCGAGGAGAACGAAGCGCATGGCCCAGAAGGAAAGCCCCACCCCGTCCGCCCGCACTGAGAACACCCCCCCTCCTCTCCCCGGGGGCGGGTCGCCCCCGGCCTTCAACGAGCGCATCATGGACCTTGCCCTGGATTGCCGGGACTACTACGGCGACAACGACCTGGCGGCCGATGTGCTCCGGACGAAATACCTTGCCCCGTCCGAGAAGGGCCCCATGCACATGTGGAGCCGGATCGCCCGGGCGGTTGCATCGGTGGAGACCGACCGGGAGTACTGGTACAACCAGTTCCTCGACCTGCTGTTCGACTTCACGTTCGTGCCCGGCGGCAGGGTCATGCACGGGGCCGGACGGGAAGACGCCCGGCGGCGCCCGACGCTCTCCAACTGCTATGTGATTCCGATGGAGGAGGACAGCCTGGAGGGGATCTACCGCTGCCTCCACGAATCCGCCATGGTGTACCGGACGGGGGGGGGAGTGGGCACCGATCTGTCGGTCCTCCGGCCCGAAGGGGCCCCGGTCAACGCCACCATCGACCACTCCCCGGGCGCCACGGCGTTCATGAACCTCCTGAGCGAGAGCACCAACACGGTGTCTCAGGCCGGACGGCGGGGGGCGCTCATGCTGACCCTGCGGGTGGACCACCCCGACATCGAGAAGTTCATCGTCATCAAGAACGATCCGCGGCGCGTCAAGGTCCAGCACGCCAACATCAGCGTGCTGCTCACCCACGAGTTCATGCACGCCGTCATGAACGACCTGGATTTCGATCTCCGCTGGGGGGGGAAGACATGGCGGACGGTGAAGGCCAAGGATCTCTGGTACAGGATCATCCGGAACGCCCATGCTTCGGCGGAGCCCGGCATCATCTTCTGGGACACGATGCGGGACCACCACAACGTGGAGTACGCCAACCCCCTCAGCAGCACGAACCCCTGCGGTGAGCAGCCCCTGGCGGCCTACACGGCGTGCAACCTCGGCAACATCAACCTGAGCAAGTTCGTCTCGGAAGACGGGGTCTTCAACTTCGAGGAGCTGGCCCGGGTGACCCGCGTGGCAACGCGGTTCATGGACGATGTGATCGATTACAACATGGAGAACCACGCGCTGGACAAGATCCGCCAGGCGGTTGCCTCCGACCGGCGCATCGGCCTCGGCATCACGGGTCTGGCAGACGCCCTCGTCATGATGCGCATCCGGTACGACAGCCAGGATGCGCTCGAGGCCGTGGAACGGATCATGAGCACGATCCGCAATGAGGCGTACCGAACCTCCGTCGCCCTGGCCCAGGAGAAGGGGTCCTTCCCGCTCTTCGCGTGGGAAGGATACGGCGCGAGCCGCTTCATCAGGGAGTTGCCCGAGGATCTGCGGGAAGGGATCCGGGCGCACGGCATCCGGAACAGCACCCTTCTCACCGTCCCCCCCGTCGGCACCGGGTCCATCGTGGCCCAGACAAGCTCGGGCATCGAGCCGATCTTCTGCACGAGCTACCGGAGACGCGTCCGTAACCATGACGGCGAGACCTTCACGGAGTACAAGGTCTACCATCCCCTTATCCGGCGCCTGTTCGGGGACGACGAGCATCTTCCCCCGCACGTCGTGACGGCGCACCAGATAGACCCCTATTTCCGCGTGACCATGCAGGGCGTGATTCAGAAGTACGTGGACAGCAGCATCTCCTCCACGGTCAACCTGGCCGAGAACGTGACCAT
>JBAVEL010000008.1:0-11337 GCA_049587715.1 Bacteroidota bacterium | reverse complement strand
GCGGAGCCCGCGCCGGAGAAATTCCCGGTACACCCTGCGGATCACGGCGGCGTAGTCCCCGTAGAGGACCTTCAGAAGGGAGACCTCGGGGATTCCCAGGGAGAGGAGCTCCAACTGAACCCGCTGGAACCCGGGCTCGGACTCCAGCGCCACACGCTTGTCGCTTATCTCGGTGGGCGCGGCGGCTTCTTGCCGCCGGAGGGTCCGGCACCGGGACGGCCCCGCGGCCAGGTGCTGGGCCACCAGTTCGCGCACCATGTCCGCGGAACCGGGGCCGTAGAGGGAGCCCAGGTTGCGCCTGGAGGGAACCTGCCCCCGCAGGATCTCCTGGAGCATCTCCACCGCATACGGATAGCGCGGGTGGGAACGCAGTGCATCTATGTCCCGATTCCATCTCATGAGGAGGGTCCGATGCTGCAACACCCGGGGCGCGGGAGGCACCGCACCACCGCCCTGCGCTGACGCGCGAGGCCTCGGGTGGATGAAGCCCCTCCCCCCGGAGATCCCTCATCGCGGTGTCCGGGCCCGCATGAACGATGAACATACGAAAAGAAACGGCCGGCTCTTTCGCAACTGGCGGGAACCTGGTCCGGGGAAGCCCCGGCGGGGGAGGAAGTACGCCGGTTCCGGGTGGTGCAACCCCCCGCACCGGGTCCAGGCACCTCCCGAGGAGAGGCGGGTGGTTCTGCGGGCCGGTTGATCGGCCGAGGGAGGGGTTGTCCGGCCCGCTTCAGAGCCCTTCCCTCCAAGAAAGCCGCGTCAACAGGCGTTGACCTGTTGGGAGGCCCGGGCCATGGCAAAAGGAGGGGAGAACCCCCTCCCCCCAAGGGCTACTTCCGGAGCCCCTTTTCGCAGATCGATGTGACCCGATACTACTTCAGGAGCAGAAGCTTCTTCACCATCGTGAAGCTGCCGGCTTTGAGGCGGTAGAAGTACACCCCACCCGCGACAGTGCCCGCATTCCACTCGCCTGATTTGTACTCCAGCTCCTCAACGCCAGCAGCAAGCGCTGCTACTTCCGGCCACCCGGGACTTCACCATAGATTTCATCAGAGTGGTTGCCGGTAAAATACTTGTTGTAGGCTTTGTTGAACCGGTCCTGTTCTTCCTTCGTGAATGCCTTCTGAAAGAGTTCATCCTCGCGAGCGAATGCCTTCTCGATGGCCTGCCAATCCTTCACTTCGACGATTACAACAAATTGTCTGTTGTCACTCCCCCACCAATGGCGACAAATGCGCTGACTCAAGATCAGCTCATTCTTTTTTGTCACCTTCTCAGTGTACAGTTGTATCAGCGAGTCAAACTCCGCACCTGGCCCGTCTTCAGGAAAGGCGCGTTCCGCTGTGTACACAACCAAAACATTACCCTGTGGTTGCTGCGCCGACACGTGACCGAAGCAGCACACGAGGGCACCAATTACAAAGAAAACCATTGTGGGTTTCATGAGTGTTCCTCCTTTGGGTGATGATGAGCTGCGGTACTTGACCACCTGCTGCATCTATTGCAGCGCGGCACTCTCGGCTAACTCGGGGAGGGGAGAGCGAACGGCCAGAAGAAGGACAACCTGTGCAAGGTGCACGGAGTCCTCCTGATCAAGACAAGGCACGCGAGAGAAAAGGGAACGTCGGGGAAACAGGTGACCCCGCAGCTCAAGGGTGAGAGGTGGAGGTCTCGCCACAGCGGAGGGACAAGACGGCGAACACTTTCAGGTCTGAACCGGTGAACGACGAGCTGGCGCCCTGTTCACAATTCCGACCTATGTAGAACTGGAGCAACCATAACGAATGACAAAACAAGGGTCAAGGCGGCAAAACAGACGGATTCTGCCCGTTCCTTCGTTGGTGCATGTTCGGGATGAGGAGTCTCTGGTGGGGCAGTTCTCCTTCACTGCATATTCCTGTCCAGACCCCGGTACTGTACCGCCTCGGCGATGTGTTCCGTCCTCACATCGGTTGAAGCAGCCAGATCGGCAATGGTCCTCCCGACCTTCAGTATTCTGACGTATGCCCTGGCAGAGAGCCCAAGCCGTGTGATCGCCGTTTTCAGGAGCACTTCGCCCGAGGTGTCGAGCCGGCAATAGTCGCGGATATCTTTGGCCTGCATATCCGCATTCGCGTACATCCCCTTGCGGCCGCTGAACCGGCGGGCCTGGATGTCGCGCGCACGCACAACACGCAGGCGGATCGAGTGTGACTTCTCTCCGCACTGCCTGCCGGTCAGCTCTCCGTATTTCACTGCCGGGACATCAATGTGCAGATCGATTCTGTCGAGCAGGGGCCCCGAGATTCTCGCCATGTACTTCTGAATGCCCCACGGGGTGCAGGTGCATGTCCGCCCAGGGTCGGTGGCATAACCGCACAGGCAGGGGTTCATGGCGCACACGAGCATGAAGCGGGCCGGGTACTCGACGGAGAGCCGGGAACGGCTCACGGTTACCATCCCGTCCTCCAGCGGCTGGCGGAGCACCTCCAGCACGCTCCGGGCGAACTCGGGGAGCTCATCCAGAAAGAGCACGCCCCTGTGCGCCAGGGAGATCTCTCCGGGACGGGGCACGGACCCCCCTCCCACCAGGGCGGCGTCGGAGATGGTGTGATGGGGGGCCCGGAATGGACGGTCTGCTACAAGCGGCGTACCGACAGGGAGAAGACCGGCCACCGAGTGAATCCGCGTCGCCTCCAGCGCCTCCTCGAGACTCATCGGAGGGAGAATCCCCGGGAGCCGGCGCGCCAGCATGGTCTTGCCCGAGCCCGGCGGGCCGATCATGAGCACATTGTGAGCTCCCGCAGCGGCCACCTCCAGCGCCCGCTTCACGTTCTCCTGTCCCCTGACCTCCGAAAAATCGGGCCCCGCCCCCTCCCCCCCCTTCAGGAGCGTCTCCACATTCACGCGGAGGGGCCGCCGTGTTTCTCGCTCGCCGTTCAGAAACCGGACGGCTTCCGTAAGGGAAGCAAGCGGAAACACATCCACGCCTCCCGCCATGGCCGCCTCTTCCCCGTTCGCCACAGGGACCAGGATCCTCCGCACGCTCGACCGCCGGGCCTGGAGCGACATGGGGAGGGTTCCCCGGACCGGACGGAGGGATCCGTCCAGGGCCAGCTCGCCTACGAGCAGGGTTTGCGGGAGACGGTCCCCGCAAACCTGTCCGGAAGAGGCCAGGATCCCCACCGCCATCGGCAGGTCGAAGGCAGACCCCTCCTTCCGAATGTCGGCCGGGGCAAGGTTCACGGTGATGCGCCGCAAGGGAAACTCGAATCCGCAGTTCTTGATTGCGGCACTGACCCGTTCCCTGCTCTCGCGCACCGTGCTGTCGGGAAGCCCCACCACCGAGAAGGAGGGAAGCCGCTTCTCCAGATGGGTCTCCACCTCCACAAGGTAGGCGTTGATGCCGTAGGTGGCGCAGCTGAGGACGCGGGAGAGCATGGAACCCCCGTGTGAGGGGACCTCAATGACTGCGGAATATAGCAGGAATATTGCGGAGAGTCAAGCCGCTCCCCGCCGGGCGGGGGCTACCGGAAGGCCTTCACGGCCGCATCCCGGGTGTCGTGCACATCGAAGATGAGGGCCAGCTTGGTGATGACGAAGATGCTGTCTATGTTCTTGTTGATGCCGGTGAGCTTCACCTGCCATCCTTTCCGGGTGTAGCTGGTCTGAGCCGCTACGAGCACACCGATGGCCGTGCTATTGAGGTACTCCACACCGCCGAGGTCTATCAGCAGCTTCTGGTAGTCGCGGTCCACAAACCCCGCGATGGCCTGACGGAGGTGATCCGTCTCCTCCCCCCCCATGAGGGAACCGCGGGCTTCGATCAGGGCTATGCCCCCCTCCAGTACGGATGTCCTGACAGCCATAAGCCTCTCCACCAGTGTGTGGAACTTCCGTGAATATACCCGCCCGGAGGGCCAAAATCAACCCGCGGGATCCGCGTCCCCGTAGAGGACCCGCTCCAGGACGAGACCCTTCGCAGGCGCCGCAGGTCCCGCCAGGCGCCTGTCGCCTCCGGCCAGTATGGCCTCAAAGGAATCCCCGGCCAGGTGCCCCCGCCCGGCGTCCACCATCGTTCCCACAAGAGCCCGCACCATCCCGTGGAGAAAGCGGTTGGCCCGGATCTCGAATACCAGGTGTTCGCCCGTTTCGGTCCAGAAGGAGTCGGCTACCGTGCACCGGAACCCCTTCACCTCCGACGCCGACGTGCAGAAGGACCGGAAATCGTGCTCTCCACGGACCTTCGCCGCAAGCCGTTGCATCCGTTCCACCTCCAGAGGACATGTCACCACCCAGAGGGCGTGCCGCCCCAGGGGGGTCCGCCTCCGGGTCAGCGTGTAGCTGTAGATCCTCCATCGGGCGCTGTACCGGGCGTGGAAATCCGCCGCCACGTCTTCCGCTCCCACCACCGCAATATCCTCGGGGAGCAGGGCATTCAGGGCCCGCTGAATTGTGGACGCGGGAAGATGACTGGAGGTACGGAAGTTGGCCGCCTGGGCGCGGGCGTGCACCCCCGCATCCGTTCGCCCTGCCCCGTGGAGCTGCACCTCCTCCCCCAGGAGCTTTCTCAGAACGCTCCGGATCTCACCCTGCACGGTCCGCTCCCGCGCCTGAATCTGCCAGCCCGCAAACCTGCTCCCGTCGTATTCCAGGACCAGCTTCAGGTTGCGCACGGGGGCTGTCCTCAGAAAGCCCGGGTGACTGTCAGGAGCAGACCGTGGGGGCTATCCGGAGTACCCAGCACGCTCGCATGGAAACCCACATCCCCCGGGCGGGCCGCAAGGGCCCGGTTGTAGGATACGGCGCTTCGTGCCGCGTTGATGGCGCTCGCCACATGGTTGATCACCACGGCGGCAACCACGAACTTCCGGTTGTTGAACATCGTCTCCGACCGCACCCTCTGCTCCCGGTACTGCGCCCGGGAGGCCTCCGTGTCCCATTGCCACGACGAGGTGAGCGGGTCATAGAGGCGCTCGGGTTCGCGGTCCCGGAGCTGCTTCTCGTTGAACTCCCGCACGTTCATGAAGTTCCCGACATCCACATAGAACTGATCCGACTTTCCTGCGGGATCCACCCCCGCGCGCGAGCGGGCGAACGAGCGTGCGTCATCCCTCAGGGCGTTTCCGTAGATTTCGAACGTGGCGTATGTGAGCCAGAGCCCCCCCTCGGCCGCCAGGAAGTACCTTCCGGAGCTGAAACCGTCCGCATAGAGCTCCCCCATGCCCGGCACGAGGAGACTGTAGACGGCTGCAAGAGCAGGGGACTTCCGCCCCCCTTCGGGTGCCGCCTGCGGGATCGGCCCCGTGTCCCTCAGGCCCGCCGCCTGCTCACCCCCCAGCAGATGGAGGCCCGCCTCCGCCCTGGAACCGAACCTCTGCGGAAGGTCCGAGCCGTGCACGGACACGAGACCCGCCGCACAAAGAACACCGATCAGGCCTGTACGCATGCCGCATCTTCCTTTCGAAGTCGTGTGTGAGACTGCGCCGCGAGACCCTGTGTGCGGAGGGCGGAGAACACCTCCCTCCACCGGTTGCCGAACACCTGCATCCGCATCCCCGTTTCGCCCTCCAGCTCCGCCACCGAGATATCGTCCAGGAGCCTATTCTCCGCATTGAGGATCTCGGGAGGAAGCAGCACGAGGTCCGCCGCGTGCCGCCTGAGGGCCGCCCGGATACACCCTCCCGAAAGGAGCCCCGATACCGTGACGCTCCTCCCGAACAGGATGTTGGGGGCGACCACCAGGACGGAGGTCAGATTCTGGATCCTTTTCAGACGGCTCATGAGATGCTTTTCCAGAATCCCCGCAGCCAGCTCCCCCGTCAAGACCAGAAGACGCCGCGGCTCGGGGAGCCCATTGGGGAAGAACCGCTCCGAGCGGCGGAGCCGCTCCAGGAAGCTCCGCGTCAGGCCCACCCCGTTCTCCACCTGGGGATATCCGTCGTAGTGCCGGCGGCCGGGGAGAGGCCTTCCGGCAAGGATGTAGAACTCGTCGGAGGCATAGACGAAACCTCTTCCCGTCTCCCTCCGGAACTGCTTCTGAAGGGGGACGATTTGATCCAGCACCCGGGAGGCCATCTCCGCATCCACCCGGCGGAGTTCCTCGAGGTGAGCCCTGTGATCGGTGAGGCCCACCGGCACCACCGCCAGGGAACGGACGGCCGTCCGAAAAGCGTACAGATCCCGGATGGTGCCGAGAAGGGCCTCTCCATCGTTGAACCCGGGGCAGAGCACGATCTGCGTATGCATCTCGATCCCGTGATCGTGCAGGTAGCGGATCTTCTCCAGCACGCCGTCGTCCTTCTTCAACCCCATCAGCCGTCTGCGCAGATCCGGATCGGTCGTGTGGACCGAGATGTACTGGGGAGAGAGACGCTGCTCCACGATGCGCCGGAGAACAGCGGGCCCGGCGTTGGTCAGCGTGGTGTAGTTCCCGTACATGAACGAGAGGCGGTAGTCGCCGTCCCGGACAAAGAGAGACTTCCGGAGGCGGGGGGGATTCTGATCCACAAAACAGAAGATGCAGTCGTTTCCGCAGGAGAGAACCTTCATCTCCTCCAGTTCCATTCCCAGGGACTCCCCCTCCCCCTTCTCGATATCAAAGAGCACCACCCCACCCGCCTGCGCCACCCTGGCCTGCAGGTGCGCCTCCTGCTCCCGGAACCGCAGGTCCATCCCGTCCTGAACCCGGGAGTCGTTCAGCTCCAGGAGGTCGTCCCCCGGCCTGATGCCCAGCTCCGCGGCGATGCTCCCCGGCTGCACTGAGACGATCTTCACGCCGCCTCCCGCTCCCGGGCCCGCACCTCCCCCACCAGGGTTCCGCCCCTCTCATGGAGAATCCGGACCCTCACAAGCTCGTTTTCCCCGGCGGAAGATGCGGGGATCTCCACACGCGCATAGCTCCCCGTCAGGCCGGACCGCACACCCTGAAAGGTCTCCCCCTCGGCCAGGATCTCCACCTCCCGACCCACCAGGGAGTGATGGAACTCCCTTCGCATCCGTGCCCCGATTTCCCGGAGAATCCCGCTCCGCTCGCTCCGGCACCGGGAAGACACCTGATCGCCCATCAAGGCGGCGGGCGTGCGCGGCCTCTCCGAGTAGGAGAACACATGGAGATAGGTAAGGGGAAGGTGGGCCAGGAAGCGGCAGGTCTCGCGGAATTCCTCCTCTGTCTCCCCCGGGAAGCCCGCGATGATATCCGCCCCGATCCCGGCATCCGGCAGCACGGCGCGCACGGATTCCACGATGGAGCGGTACCGGGAGGAGGTGTACCGCCGGCGCATCCTGCGGAGCACTCCGTCGCTTCCGCTCTGGAGGGGGAGGTGCAGATGGGGGCAGACGACCCGGCTGCCGGCCATGCGCTCCAAGAGCCCGGGGGTCAGAAGGTTCGGCTCCAGGGAACTCAGCCGGATGCGGCAGAGGCCGGGTATCTGTTCGAGTCCGCCGAGAAGGGCACACAGGTCGGTGCCCCGGTCCCTCCCGTATTCCCCGGGATTCACCCCGGTCAGCACGATTTCCCGGAACCCCGTCCCGGCGAGCACCCCCGCCTGGGCGACCGTTTCTTCGAGGGACTGGCTCCTGGAAGGTCCACGCGCCGGCCCCACCGTGCAGAAGCTGCACCCGTAGTCGCAGCCGTCCTGGATCTTCAGGATGGCCCGGGTGCGTCCCTCCGATCCGTCTGTGAAGGCGGGGCCGAACCCCTTCTCCGATGCCGCAGGGGAAACCCGGACCCGTGGGACCGCCTGTTTCGCCAGAAGATCCGGTTCGTCGAAGATCCTGAACTTCTCCGCGGTTCCCAGCACCACGTCCACCCCGGGGAGCGAGGCCGCCTGCTCCGGCTCCGTCTGGGCGTAGCAGCCCGTCACCAGGATGACGGATGCGGGGTTCCGCCGGACAGCCCCGCGGATGAGCCGGCGGCAGTCCCGGTCCGCACGGTGGGTCACCGTGCATGTATTGATGACACACACATCCGCTCCGGCGCCCGGGGGGACGGCGGCAAAGCCGCGCGCGGCAAACTGCCGGATGACGGCGGCGGATTCCGCCTGGTTGAGCTTGCACCCCAGTGTATGGATTTCCACCGTGGGCATCTCAGGGGTCCGGAAGCAACGGGGAGCCTTCCGCACAGGCGGAGGGCTCCCCGAATGTCGTGCATCCGCAGCGGATCAATTCTCGGCGGGAATCGAAGTATCGCCCGACGCCGCGCCGGGAGCGAGGCCCGTGGCGTCGCCGATGGTGGTAACCGGAAGCTTGTGCTTTTCCTGGTATTCCTCCAGAACCTTCGTCTCCTTGCCCTTCAGGTACTCCACGGCGGAGAGAACGATCTTCTTGGAGTCCTTGTCGAATTCCACCACCCGCAGGGGCAGAACATCGTCCACATTGAATTTCTCGGCGATGTTCTTCACCGGCGTCATGGAGAGCTGGGATACGGGGACGAAGCCGTCCACACCCAGGGGGAGCTCCACGATGACCCCCTTCTCGATGATCCGGACGATCTTCCCCTCCACCTCGGTGCCCGCCCGGTAGCTGTCGCCGAACCGGTCCCAGGGGTTTTCCCCGATCTGCTTGTGCCCCAGGGAGATGCGCCGCTGATCCACATCCACGCCCAGGATCACCACCTCGATCTCGTCCCCCTTCTTCACCACCTCGCCAGGGTGCCGTATCTTCTTGGTCCAGGAGAGGTCCGAGATGTGCACCAGGCCGTCCACCCCCTGCTCCAGCTCCACAAACACGCCGAAGTTGGTCAGGTTCCGCACGGTTCCGCGGTGGCGCGAACCCACGGGGTACTTCTGCATGAGGGTCAGCCAGGGATCGGGCTCAAGCTGCTTGATCCCCAGCGAGGCCTTCTTGTTCTCCTTGTCCAGGTTCAGGATGATGGCCTCGACCATCTGTCCCATGGACACCACCTGCGAGGGATGCTTGATGTGCTGCGTCCAGCTCATCTCGGAGATGTGGATGAGTCCCTCCACCCCCTTCTCGATTTCCACAAATGCCCCGTAGTCCGCCAGCGACACCACCTTGCCCAGGACCTTGGTGCCCACGGGATACTTGTCCTGGACATTGGCCCACGGATGGGGCTGAAGCTGCTTGTATCCCAGGGAGATGCGCTTCCGCTCCTGGTCGAAATCCAGCACCACCACGTTGATTGTCTGATCCAGCTTCACGATCTCCGAAGGGTGGCTGATCCGCCCCCAGGAGAGGTCCGTGATGTGCACCAGGCCGTCCACGCCCCCCAGGTCCACGAACACCCCGAAGTCGGTGATGGCCTTGACGGTGCCCTCCAGAATGAGGTTCTTTTCCAGCTTCTCCAGGATGGCCTTCCGCTGGCCGGACATTTCCTCTTCCACCAGGATCTTGTGGCTCACCACCACGTTCTCGGAAGGGTGGTTGATCTTCACGACGCGGAAGTCCATGGTCTTGCCGATGTACTGGTCGAAGTCCCGCACCGGGCGCACGTCGATCTGGGATCCGGGGAGAAAGGCGTCAATGCCCATGAGATCCACCACGATCCCCCCCTTGATCCGCCGGACGCACCGCCCCTGGAGAACCTCCCCCGTGTCAAAAGCCTTGGTGACCCGCTCCCATACCCGCATGAAGTCGGCCCGTTTCCGGGAGAGCACGAGCTGCCCATCCTTGTTCTCCACGCTCTCGAGGAACACCTCGATTTCCTCCCCCACCTTCAGCTCTTCCGGGCGGGTGAACTCCGCAAGGGGCACCACGCCCTCCGACTTGAAGCCGATGTCCACCGCCACCTCGCTGGCGCCGATTGCCACAACGCGTCCCCGGACGATCTCCCCCTCGCTGATGGATCCGAGGGTCTTCTCGTACAGTTTGAGCATGTCGCTGAACTCGGCCTCTCCGTAGGTGGCGTCTTCCGCGTTGATGCGCCGCCCCGGAGCCCGCGGCTGTCTGGGCACCCGGGTTTCGCGAACCTCGTCGGCCTTCGTGCCGGGTCCTTCCGCTGTCGTCTCGTCAGCCATTCATCCTCCTGCTGTTTGACATCACGTCCCATGAAACGGGACAGCCCCCGCACTGCTTCCCTCCGCGCCGGCGGCCATCGGACCGGCGCGGCGGAACGTCCGTGGGTACTAGGGTTGTGAGTGTTCCTGTTGTTTTGGGATGGCCTGTTGCATTTCCCGCCGCGCGGAGCCCGGTCCCTCCAACGACTCCACCGCATCCCGGACCCGTTCCATCAGCCACTGGGGAGTGGAGGTGGCTCCGCTGATTCCGACATCGGAAGCTCCGGCGAACCATGCCGGGTTCAATTCCTTCTCGCTCTCCACAAAGTGCGTCCGGGGGTTGGCCCGGCGGCAGATCTCATGGAGCACCTTCCCGTTGGAGGAAGTGCGGCCCGCCACAAAGATCACAACATCATTCCGGCGGGCAAACTCGGCCAGCCGGACCTCCCGGCCCGACACCTGCCCGCAGATCGTGTCCTTGGCATGGAACTCGACCGCCGACTCCTCGAAGCTCCCCAGTACCACCTCGGCGATCCGGCTCCGCAGCGCCCGGGCGACCTCCTGAAAGGCGTGCTTGTCCATGGTGGTCTGGGAGAAGAGTACGGTCTTCCGGGTGCAGTCCACCCGCGCGGTCTCCTCCAGGGTGCTGACCACCACCGCCCGCCCCTCGGTGTGGCCCACGAGCCCCACCACCTCGGCATGCTCCTTCTTGCCGAAGATCACCACCTGGTAGCCCTGGTCATGGAACTTCCGGATACGCTCCTGCACCTTCGTCACCACCGGGCAGGTGGCATCCACCAGCGTGACCCCGTGTGCGCGCGCCCGCGCATAGGTGGAGGGGGGTTCCCCGTGCGCCCGGATCAGCACCGTCTTTCCGCCCAGCTTCTGCAGGTCCTCATGCCTGATTGTCCCGAGGCCGCGTGCCTCGAGCCGCTCCACCTCCCGGGGATTGTGGATCACCGCTCCCAGGGAGTACAACTCCCCGGTTTCCCCCATCTGCCTTTCGGCGATCTCGATGGTCCGGACCACACCCCAGCAGAACCCCGCGCTCCTGTCTATCGTGACCCGCATTCGCTCTCCCCGGTCTCTTCCATGCGTCGCCGCGCCAGCGCCACCACCGCCTCCACCTGTTCCTCCACGGTAAGGCCCGAGGTATCGATCTCCACGGCATCCTCGGCCTTCCGCAGGGGGCTCTCCACACGGGTGGAATCCCTGCGGTCCCGCTCTTCGATCTCCCGCTGGAGGTCCTCCACGGGGGCGTCGATGCCGCTTCCCCGGAGATCCTCCCTCCGGCGCAGGGCCCGCCGGCGGGCATCGGCCACCATGAACACCTTCAGATCGGCCCCCGGAAACACCGTCGTGCCCGTATCCCTCCCCTCCAGCACCACGCCCCCTCCGGCGC
>JBAVEL010000007.1:0-2023 GCA_049587715.1 Bacteroidota bacterium | reverse complement strand
TGTTGGAACCGGTGGAGGTCGCCGCCCTGTTCGACTTCGGCCTGACGCCGAGACATCTCAAGAACTCTGCCGAAACCATCATGAAGTACGAGAAGGATAACCCGCAGACCGCACCACTGTTACAGGCATTCGCCAAAGCCGTCATGGCCCCGAAAGCGAAACCCCCCGCTGGTCAGCCGGAACCATTGTCGTACTACAAGTGCAATATGAACACCATTGTCGGCGATAGGCAAACCATTCCCTGGCCGGCTTACACGTCACGACTGGACATCGAACCAGAACTGGCCGTCGTGTATGGGAACGAAAAGCAACCGGTTGCGGGTTTCTGCATCTTCAACGATATATCGGCCCGCGACGTTCAGGCCCCGGAGTTCATCGGGGGATTCTGCCTGACGAAGGACATGGCGAAGGGTAACCAACTCGGGCCTTACTTGCTTACGCCCGATGACGTAAACGATCCGTACAATCTCAAGGTGACAGTGTTGGTGAATGGGCACGTTAAATTCCAGGGGTCAACATCCGAGATCAGCAACAAGGCAAAAGACGTGTTCGCCTGGTTGAAGTTCATCGCTCCTCTTAAGCCCGGTTCTGTGATGGGTATGGGTACAATTCCTGACTGTACTGGCCTTGACCATGATGATTTCATCAACCCGGGTGCCGAGATCCAGATCACGTTTGAGAGACTCGGAACGCTCCACTGCCGTTTCGCCGAACCGACAGGCAAGCTGCTGCCGAGTCGCTGGCCGGTACGCGAACCATTGCAGAAGTTCCACGGGTAGCCCCGCGAGATACCCCAGCCGTATGAGATCAGGAATTGACGCAATGATTGCCTCGGAGAGGGGGATAAGGGCACATACGGCAAAGACCCTCCCGAGTCCCGAGGTGATGACCGCAATCAGCTTGTCGGCGGGCATCCCTCGATGGATCACAGGATGAGTGCTCCTTCAATCTGGTTGAAGATAAGCGGGACCTCTGAACCGGATCCCGGGAAATGAGGAAAAATGTTATGCCGAGGGTTGGCAGAGGATCCATCAGATCCCCGCCAGCTCCTCAGAATTCGACTTCGATCTTTCGCGCCTTAATCACTTCACAGATCAAATCGAAGCTCTTTGCCTTATCCCAGGGTGCGTCTGCCGGTTCTTTGCGGAATTCCCGGTAGGCGCGTTCGACGTTCAGATAAAGTCTCGCCGGCGCATGCCACTTACCGAACTTTTTGAGATCAATCTGCTTGGAAGCCTCTACGGAAGTCAGCCCCTTCTTGAAGCACCTCCCTGATTCCTCGTACACGTATTCGAGATATGCCTTCATCTCCGTAGCCCCCTCAGGCCCACACATAGGTCCATGTCCCGGGACAATGACCTTCGGCTTGAGTGAGATGATGAGATCGAGACACTTGAGCCATTTCTCGTAAGTGCCGATCCAGCCATTCGGCGTACATTCGCTGAAGATCACATCGCCGGCGAACACCACCCCTTCCTTGGGTACGTGAACGATCGTGTCCCCGAGCTGGTGGCATGCCCCGACATAGATCAGGTGAACTTTCGTGCCGTCAAGATCCAGCGTGTATCGCTCATCAAACAAGGTCGTTGGCGGCACCAGGTTGATCCCATCGAAATCGTAGTCCTGCCGAAGCTGCTGGGCGATTGCCAGTACGCCGGGGTGGATTGCCCCGATCTTCTCGGCACCTTTCAGCAGATGCTGCATTTCCGTCGGGTCAGCAACCTCTTTCATGCGGGCCGGCATCGTTCGATGTGCGATGATTTCAGCTCCCTCAAAGAGCTGGTTCCCCCAGACGTGGTCGCCGTCTTCATGCGTGTTGATCACATACTTAGGCATACCCTGCCAGACCTTGCCGAACAATGTAATCATCTGGCGTGCATGGGAGAGATCCGATTGTGTATCGATGACCACACCGCCGCCCAGATTGATGAGTCCTGAAGTCGCATCGCACACGCGGTTCTTCTCGTTCTCGACCGCAAAGCAATTTTCACTCACTTGATGCAGTTTCATAATAAAACCTCAT
>JBAVEL010000006.1:0-2194 GCA_049587715.1 Bacteroidota bacterium | reverse complement strand
CTGACCTCGATGCCGGTCATCCTGCCGGGGGGAAAATGCGACGAGACCGCAACGGGATTCTATCTTTCCTCCCTCGACCGCTTCGAGTACCTGGCCGGGACCATCGGATCCGCCGTCCGGCGGCAGGAGCATCTGGAGATCTCCACGGAGTGCCCGCCGCCCCCGCCCTCCTGGGACGCCCTCGGCCGCCGCGCGGATCCCCTCGGACCCGGGGCCCGCACGGTTGGGCTCCGGAAGGCCCTCGGGCGGCAGGTCTTCGGCTGGCAGGGGGAATGCATCGCAGTGGACACTCCCCTCTACCTCCCCTACCTCTACCGGGAGTTCCAGCACAGCGGCGGGACAATCCGGGAGCGGTCGGTGGGTCCCGAGGAAATCGGGGATCTTCCGGGAGAGGTGATCGTCAACTGCACGGGGCTGGGATCCCGGGAGCTCTTCTCCGACTCCGATTTGTCCCCTGCAGGGAACCACCTGGTTGTTGCCGAGGACGGCCCGTTTCCCGTCCGGGGGGACGGGAGTTGCTTCTCCTACACACTCCGTCTTCCTCCCGGGGAACACCCCATCCCCCTCTGGTTCCATCCACGCTCGGGGTCCTGTCCCCCGGGCGCACGCGGCTGGCTTCTGGGGGGGGTCCGCGAGATCCCGGACGCCGCCCCAGCCGGACTCCTCAAGGGAGCTCCGCCCCGGCGCGCACAGCCGGGAGGGCTGCCCGAACCGCTCCTTGCCCTACACGGGTCGGTCCTCCGGTTCCTGACGGGGGGCACAGACATCGGACGCTTCACGCTGAGGTCCCTCACGGGATTCCCGGCCTGGCGGGCGGGGGGTGTCCGGGTGGAGAGCTCCGAGGAATCCGGAAGGACCGTCGTGCACAACTACGGGCACGGCACCGAGGCCGTGGGGCTTTCGTGGGGGTGCGCCCAGGAGGTGGCCCGCCTCGTGGCGCGAGCCGTGTGAGTCAAGCGGGGGAATCCCCCCACCCGACCCCGGAGCCCCCCGTGGGGGGGCCTCCGCTCAGGAAGCAGCGCCGTGTGCACTCCCCTCTTGCGGGCCCTCCGCTTCCAGCCGCCCCAGCAGTTCCGTCCCCGCCATCACCGCCGCGATCCCCCGTTCCCACAGGAACCGGACATCAGACAGGGAGAGAATGCCCCCCTCACTCAGGACAACCGTGTCACGGGGGAGTCTCTTCCGCAGGCGAACCGAGCTCATCATGTCCGGCTCAAAGGTGTCCGGATCCCGGTTGTCTATACACATTGCGCTCACCAGGCCCGGATCCAGCGCATCCAGATCCGCTTCCCGCCCTACCACGACGACACAGTCAAGGTCCAGCTCGGATGCGACCTCCCGCATTTCCAGAAGCGCCATCGGGTCCAGCATCGCAGGCATGAGCAGGATGCCGTCCGCTCCCCAGGCCCTCGCTTCATAGATCTGGTACGGGTCCAGGATGTAGTCCCGCTGGAGCAACGGGAGGTCGACACAACGCCGGGCCCGCTCCAGTAGTGTGGAGTCCCCTCCCAGGAAATGACTGTCGGTGGGAATGACGAGGGCGGAGGAACCGGCATGGGAGAAGCGCCTCAGCAAGCGCACCCATTCCACATCCCCCTCCGCCCGCAGCCGGGAGCCGGGATCCCCCAGGAAGGTGGGGGCACGCCTCCGGAGCCGGGTCAGAAGCCCTCTGCGCGGCTCCCCGAAAAGGGGGCGGCTCTCCAGCGCAGCCCGCAACACCGCGGCCTTCCTCCGGGTGACCTCCCGGCGCTTGTGCTCCCTCACCGCCTCCAGGTAGCTCATGGGGTTGTTCCCCCGGCCCCCCTTCGCATACACCTGCCCCGGATCCTCTTTTCGTCACCCGACTCTGCGGAGAGGGAGGGATTCGAACCCCCGATGCACCTAAGCGCATACCGGTTTTCGAGACCGGCGCCTTCAACCACTCGGCCACCTCTCCAGGAAAAACACACCTTGCGCGGCAAATATACGAAACCTCGCGTAATCTTCCAAACCCCTTGTTCTTGGGGGCTTCTAGGGGTGAATCGTCTCCGCTCCTGGGGCCGAATGGGGGAGGGAACCGCTTCTGAAGGGCGTAACGGGAATGGCGGCTCACATCACTCATGAATATGGGTGTAAAATGTAGAATCACAGTATAGTCCGCTCTGAAAATCCTTCCAAGCCTCCGTTCGCCGATTCCTGCCGGTGTGTCATAGCC
>JBAVEL010000005.1:0-5842 GCA_049587715.1 Bacteroidota bacterium | reverse complement strand
GCTGGACAGTCCGGCGGTCCTGAACTTCATCCGCCGGTTCCTGACTCAGGAAGAGCACGCACTTTCCCATCATCACCGAGGAGAACAATGGACGCCCAGGCAATCGACGCCATCCTGAGGCAGCATCCCAGGGATCCCCGTTCCATCATCCAGGTGCTCCTGGATGTGCAGAACGAACTCTACTACCTCCCGAAAGACATCCTGGAGTACGTGGCGGCGCAGTTGAATGTCCCCCTCAGCCGGGCCTACCACCTGGCCACGTTCTACAAGGCCTTCAGCCTGAAACCCAAAGGGAAATACCCGATTGCCGTCTGCACGGGAACGGCCTGCCACGTGCAGGGCGCCGTCAAGCTTCTGGAGCAGATCGGGCGGGAGCTCAAGATAAGGGAGGGAGAAACCACCGCCGACAAGAAGTTCAGCGTGGAAAGCGTCCGCTGCCTCGGCTGCTGCGGACTTGCCCCGGTGGTGACCGTCGGCAAAAACCTGCACGGCAAGCTCCCCGTTTCCAAGGTGGGCAAGATGCTTCAGCAGTACAAATGATGGAGGACCTCTCATGACCAAGCTGACGATTGAGGATCTCGCGCGCATCCGCGACAACACCCGCCGCCAGACTTCCCTCCGGCAGGGGGCAGGGCGCGTCAGGATCACCGTGCATATGGGGACCTGCGGCATTGCCGCCGGCGCCCGGGAGATCATGACGGCCCTCCTGAAGGAGGTGGAGACGCGGTCTCTCCACGACGTGATCGTGACGAACTCCGGCTGCGCAGGCCTGTGCAGTCAGGAACCGATGATCACGGTGGAGGCGGCGGGTGATCCGGCGCCCGTGAAATACGTTTCCCTCAACCCGGAAAAAGTGACCCGGATCGTCGAATCGCACGTGCTGAAGGGTGCCCCGGTCAGGGAGTATGCCCTGGCCGTCGGCAGCGAGAAGACCCGGTAGCGTACACCCTGACCCTGAGGAGGTTGTCCATGGCGTACCGAACCTATGTGATGGTCTGTGCGGGAACCGGCTGTGTAGCCAACCAGTCCATGAAGGTCCGCGACCGTCTCCAGGCCGAAATCGTGAAGCGCGGCCTGGGGGGCGAAATCGGCGTGGTCACCACGGGCTGCAACGGCTTCTGCGCCGTGGGGCCCATCGCCGTCATCCAGCCCGACGGGATCTTCTACCAGCTCCTGAAGGAATCCGACATCCCCTACCTGGTGGAGGAGCATTTCCTGAAGGGAAGACCGGTGAAGGAGCTGCTCTACACTCCTCCCTCGGAGAAGACCCCCATCCCGAGGATGTCCGACATCCCGTTCTTCGCCGATCAGACCCTCCTTGTGCTGCGGAACAGGGGCCTGATCGATCCGGAGAGCATCGACGAGGCCATCGCACGGGGTGCCTACGAGGCCCTGGCGAAGGTGCTCACCTCCATGACCCCCGAGGAAGTCATCCGCGAGATCAAGGCCTCCGGACTGCGGGGACGGGGCGGCGGGGGGTTCCCCACCGGAATCAAATGGGAAACCTGCCGCAATGCACCCGGTCCGGCCAGGTATGTCATCTGCAATGCGGACGAGGGGGACCCCGGGGCCTTCATGGACCGGAGCACCATCGAATCGGATCCCCATGCCGTCATCGAAGGAATGTGCATCGGCGCCTACGCCATCGGATCATCCCAGGGGTACATCTACATCCGGAACGAGTACCCGATCGCCCTGGAACGCCTGACGATCGCCCTCCGGCAGGCCCGTGACTACAACCTGCTGGGGGAGAACATCTTCGATCGCGGGCTGTCCTTTGATATCCAGGTCGTACGCGGAGCGGGCGCCTTCGTGTGCGGGGAATCCACGGCCCTGATGGCCTCCATCGAAGGGAAGCCGGGAGAGCCCCGGGCCAAATACGTGCACACGGTGGAACGCGGGCTCTGGGACTGCCCCACCTGTCTCAACAACGTGGAAACCTGGGCCAATGTCCCCCAGATCATCACCCGCGGCGCGGCGTGGTTTGCCGGCATCGGCACGGGGGACGTTTCCAGCGATCCGTGGGGGGGGAGCAAGGGAACCAAGGTATTTTCCCTCTCCGGCAAGGTCAACAACACGGGGCTGATCGAGGTCCCGATGGGTATCACCCTCCGCAAGATCATCTTCGACATCGGGGGGGGCATGAAGGAGGGGAAGAAGTTCAAGGCGGTGCAGACGGGCGGCCCCTCCGGCGGTTTCATCCCCGAGAGCCTTCTGGACCTGCCTGTGGACTACGAGGAGCTGACAAAGGTCGGCTCCATGATGGGGTCGGGAGGCATGGTGGTGACCGACGAGGACAACTGCATGGTGGAAATGGCGAAGTACTTTCTCGCGTTCACCCAGGCGGAATCCTGCGGCAAGTGCATCCCCTGCCGCGAGGGCACGAAGCGGATGCTGGACATCCTGGAGAAGATCACGAACGGCGAGGGGACCGAGGACGACCTGGCCATGCTGGAGGAGCTCTCCAGCATGGTGGTGGAGTCCTCCCTCTGCGCCCTGGGCGGGTCCGCCCCCAACCCGGTGCTCACCACACTCAAGTATTTCCGCGGGGAATACGAGGCGCATGTCCGCGACAGAAAATGCCCCGCCCACGTCTGCAAGAAGCTCATTACATACGTGATTGACCCGGCCCTCTGCCTCGACAAGGGGCATGGATGCGACGTGTGCCGGAAGAACTGCCCGGACGGCGCCATCACGGGCGAGACGAAGCAGGTGCATGCCATCGACCTCATGAAGTGCGGCCGGTGCGGGATCTGCTACGACGTGTGCAAGTTCGACGCCATCTACATCGAATAAGGGAGAACACCCCATGGTGACGATCAACATAGACGGCCGGCAGGTGGAGGTGGCGGAGGAAACCACGATCCTGAAGGCAGCGGAGAAGGCGGGGGTCTGGATCCCCACGATGTGCCACTGCGAGTACTTCGAGCCGTATGGCGTGTGCCGGCTCTGCAGTGTGGAGGTGATCCGGGGCAAGCGGAGCCGCATCGTGACCGCGTGCAACTATCCGGTCCGGAACGGGCTGACCATACACACCGACTCCGAACGGGTCAAGTGGATCCGGAAGCTCATCATGGAAATGATGGTCTCCCGCTGGCCCAACGTGAAGGTGGTGCGGGAGATGGCGGAGAAACTGGGAGCCGACAAACCCCGCCTGGTGAGTCTGGAACGGGACGAATCCGAAAACGCGTGCATCCTCTGCGGGATGTGCGTCAACATGTGCAACGAGGTGGTGAAGGCCGGCGTGCTCGGCTTTGCGCACACCGGCATCCAGCGGGAAGTGGTCCTGCCGTTCGGCGAGAGGACGGACCGCTGTATCGTCTGCGGCGCCTGCGTGAAAGTGTGTCCCACCGGACACATCCGGATGGTCTTCGAGGAGTACCGGGGGAAGCGCCCCGAATTCACCCTGGGACCCAGGACAGCCATCAGCGTGCCTTCCCTGCAGGCGGTCCCCAGGGTTCCAATCATCGATCCCGCCTCCTGCATTCACTTCAAGACGGGCGGATGTGAAATCTGCTCCACGGTCTGCGAACCAAACGCCATCCGCTACGACATGACGGACGAGGTGCAGGAGATCGAGGTGGGCCAGATCCTGGTGACCACCGGCTACGATATTTTCGATGCCACCGCCATGGCGCAGTACGGCTACGGAACCCTGGACAACGTGTACAGCTCGCTCGAGTTCGAAATGCTGCTCAACTCCACGGGGCCCACGGGCGGCAAGGTCGTCACCAAGAAGGGCAAGGAGCCCCGTGCGGTGGGCATCATCCACTGCATCGGCTCGCGGGACGCGAACTACCACCCCTACTGCTCGCGCGTCTGCTGCATGTATGCCCTGAAGTTCGCCCACCTGGTGCACGACCGGACGGACGCCGCCATCTACCAGTTCTACATCGACATGCGGGCCTTCGGAAAGGGGTACGAGGAATTCTACTCCCGCCTTCTGGACGAAGGCATCACCATGATCCGGGGGAAGGCGGCGGAGGTTGTGGAGGGCGTCTGGTCCGACTCGGGCGAGCGGTCCCTGCTGATCCGCTGCGAAGACACCCTGATCGGCAAGTTCCGCGAGATCCCGGTGGACATGCTGATTCTCTGCAACGCCATCGAGCCCCGCAGAGACGCCGACCAGGTGCGCAAGCTCTTCTCCATCAGCAAGAGCCCCGACGGCTTCTTCCTGGAGCGGCACCCCAAGCTGGACCCCACCTCCACCACCACCGACGGCGTCTACATCGCCGGATGCGCGCAGGGGCCCAAGGACATCCCCGACACCGTGGCACAGGCAAGCGGCGCGGCCGCGCGCATTCTCTCCATGATCGCCAAGGGGGAGGTGGAGATCGACCCGGTGCGGGCGATGGTGCAGGAGGAGTTCTGCAGCGGCTGCCGCATTTGCAACAACCTCTGCCCGTACGGGGCGATCACGTTCCTGGAGGATACCAAGGTCTCGCGCGTGAACGAGGCCCTCTGCAAGGGGTGCGGGACCTGCGTGGCCGCGTGCCCCTCGTCGGCCATGACCGGACAGGGATTCTCGGACGCGCAAATCCTGGCGGAGCTGGACGGCATCCTGATCTGAGCCCCATGCACCACCCGGTCACGGCAACCACATAAGGCAAGGTGAGGCGTTATGGCATTCGAACCGAAAATCGTGGGCTTCCTCTGCAACTGGTGCTCGTACACCGGGGCGGACCTGGCGGGGGTCTCCCGCATTCAGTCGGCTCCCAATGTCAGGGTCATCCGCACCATGTGCAGCGGGCGCGTGGATCCCGCCTTCATTCTGAAGGCCTTTCAGAAGGGGGCGGACGGGGTCCTGGTCCTGGGGTGCCACCTCGGGGACTGCCACTACCAGGAGGGCAACTTCAAGACAATCCGGCGGATTCCCTTTCTGAAGCGGCTCCTGGCCCAGTTCGGACTGGACCCGAGGCGGCTCCGGCTGGAATGGGTCTCCGCCTCCGAGGGAGACCGCTTTGCCCTGGTGGTCAACGAGTTCACGGAGCAGATCAGGGCGCTCGGTCCTCTCAGACTCTATGTGCATGCGGCAACGGCCCGTGAGCCGGCCGCGGCGCGCCAGCACGCATAGCCGGCTCTTCATCCGTAAGGAGATCATCATGGCGAAACCCAAACTCGCACTCTACTGGGCGGCATCCTGCGGCGGCTGCGAAATCGCCGTTCTGGACCTCCACGAGAAGATCCTGGACGTGGCAGGAGCTTTCGACATCGTGTTCTGGCCCGTGGCCATGGACTTCAAGTACGACGACGTCCGGCGGATGGACGACGGCAGCATTGACCTCTGCCTCTTCAACGGAGCGATACGGAATTCCGAGAACCAGGAAATCGCGCACCTGCTCCGCCGGAAGTCCAAGGTCCTGGTGGCGTTCGGTTCCTGCTCCATGGAAGGGGGCATCCCGGGCCTGGCGAATCTCACCTCCAAGGAGGATATTCTCCGGTTCGTATTCCGGGAATCGGCTTCAACGGTGGGCGGGGAGAAGAATGCCTATCCCGCCGAACACACGGTCACGCCCCAGGGTCCCATCGAGATACCCGAGATGTGGGATACCGTGAAGGCCCTGGATCAGGAGGTGGAGGTGGAGTATTACATCCCCGGATGTCCGCCTCAACCCGAGCGGATCTGGGGTGTCATCGAGCATATCCTGAGCGGCAAGCCCCTTCCCCCCCCCGGTTCGGTCCTGGGCGCAGGCACGAAAACATGCTGCGACGAGTGTCCGCGGGAGCGGAAGGAAAAGAAGATCAAGCAGTTCTACCGCCCCTACGAGATCCAGGCCGATCCCTCCCAGTGCCTGCTGGACCAGGGAATAGTCTGCATGGGCCCCGCCACGCGGGACGGTTG
>JBAVEL010000004.1:0-12140 GCA_049587715.1 Bacteroidota bacterium | reverse complement strand
AGCCCTCCTGAGGCGGACCCGGCACCGGGGCCTTGGGAGGGTAGGGTGGGTGTTCCAGTTCACTTTGGCAGCGTACAACCTGTTGCACTTCGTCAACCTCGCTCGACCTCACACATGAAGATGCGTTAAACGGTCCCCTCCCATCAAGAGGCCGTCCGAAGACAGGGTAGAAAGCTAAATCGACCGGCCACGGACTCCTCCATCTGGTCCCTCAGGCGAATGGAACATGACTCGACCACCAAAACATCAGCAGCCGTAACCCCTTTTTCCGCATCCTGCTAGTCCAGGAGGAGCTTGAGGAGGTATACGATCAGTATGGTTCCCACGATGAAGCCCAGGATGCCCAGACCAATCCGCTTTCCGGATTGCTGCTGTTCCGGCTCTGTGTGCTGTGTCATGGTGAATGCCTCCCGGATGAGTGGAATGCAGTTGTCCTCCCTTGCACGGGCAGGGGGGAGGGTGAGCTCTCGGGATGTCCCGTCCACCGACCTCGGGACGGGAAGCCCCGACTACAGCCGGGAGGCCAGGTACTGCGTGGACACAAGACGGGGGATTGGACCCTGGTGGAGGCGCGGGGATGCCTCGGGGATTCCATCCTCCGGGAGGGGAGGGGACGCGCTGCGGTGGTTTCCCGGGAGTGCGGGGGAGGGATCCAGGGAGAAGGCGAACCCGGGCTTGACCGGGGGTACAAAGGACTGCCCGGGGGGCGCCGGCTCGTCTGCAAATCCCGGGGGGCTCCATGCGCCCCGGTTTTCAACGGCGGAGCAGGAGAGATGGAGCCCGACAAGTATGGAGAAGGGGAGCAGCAGCCGGAGCATCCCGGTCGCGAAGCTCCGCACGGAGCAGATCCACCGGCGGGTCATGGCACCCATCATAGGAAAGGCCGGCGAGGAAAGCAAGAGCGGATGGGTTGCGCCTCAGCCGGAATGCCTCTATCTTGATCCAGACCAGCCACCCGCCAGACCAGAGGAACATCCACAGCGTGCGCGCCGTCTTCCACCGGAAGAGCTTGGAATCGATCCGACGCGACGCCGAAGCCCCCCAGGCCGGCCGGCTCCGCCGTTCCCTCGGAACGGTGGATCTGCTTGCCCTGGGCGTCGGGGCCGTCATCGGAACGGGTATCTTTGCGGTCATCGGTACCGCCGCCGCCGGAGGGGGTGGCCACCCGGGAGCGGGCCCCGCCGTCTCCCTCTCCTTTGTGATCACGGCAACGGCCTGCGCCTTCTGTGCGCTCTGCTATGCGGAGTTCGCCTCCCTCGTTCCGATCTCCGGAAGCGCGTACACCTATTCCTATGCCACCCTCGGGGAGCTGGCCGCCTGGATCATCGGCTGGGACCTCATCATCGAGTATGCCGTTGGGAACGTGGCGGTGGCGATCGCTTGGGCGGCGTACCTGCATCAGTTCCTTGAGGGTCTGGGTGTCCACCTCCCGGCCTGGCTGGCGGTGGATTACCGATCGGCCCTGCAGGCAGGTGATCTGGCGGCCACCGGCGCTCCCGTTCCTCCCTCCGCAACGCTTGCCCTGGAGGCCTTCCGCACGCATCCGGTCGTTGCGGGAATTCCCGTGGTCTTCAACTTTGTGGCCGTCCTGATCGTGGGAGCGGTGACCTGGCTTCTTGTCATCGGGGTGAGGGAATCCGCCCGCGCCAACAACTTCATGGTGCTCCTGAAGGTGGGGATTCTGGTGTTTTTCATCGTCGTGGGCGCCTGGTACGTCAAGCCGGAGAACTGGTCCCCCTTCATGCCGAACGGGTTCGCGGGCGTCTGGACGGGCGCCAGTCTGGTGTTCTTTGCCTTCATCGGGTTTGACGCCATCTCCACCGCCGCCGAGGAGTGCAGGAATCCCGGCCGGGATATGCCCCGGGGGATCATCGGCTCTCTGGCGCTCTGCACGGTTCTGTATGTCGCCACCGCGGCAGTCCTCACGGGCATGGCTCCCTGGCAACGGCTGGGTGTGGCCGATCCGCTGGCGGACGTCTTCGCCCGGGCCGGTCTCGACTGGGCGGCGGGTGTCATATCCTTCGGCGCCGTGGTGTCCATGACGGCGGTTCTGCTGGTGTTTCAGCTCGGCCAGCCGCGCATCTTCTTCTCGATGTCGCGGGACGGCCTCCTGCCCTCCTGCTTCGCCAGGGTGCACCCGCGCTACCATACTCCGCACGTGACCACGATCTGGACCGGGGTTGTTGTGGCGGCGCTGGCCGGGGTGGCCAATATCAGCGAGATCGTGGAGCTGACGAACATCGGGACGCTCTTTGCGTTCGCTCTCGTCTCGGCGGGCGTCATCATCCTCCGCCGGACGGACCCGGGGGCGCCCAGGGTCTTCCGGACCCCTCTGGTGCCCTGGGTGCCGCTTGCGGGGATCGCCATGTGCGTCTATCTCATGTTCGGGCTGCCGGGGGTTACCTGGATCAGATTCGGACTGTGGCTGGCGGCGGGGCTTGTTGTGTATGCCGCCTACGGGTATCGCCATAGCCGGCTGCGCCGTGAGGGCCGGGTTCCTTCATGAACCGGGAACCGGCCGATGACCTCCCGGCCCCGGGAGAGCCGCTTCCCTCGCCGCACGGGGAGCCGGGGGGGGGCGATCCGCTCGCACGGGATGTCCGCTTTGTGCCCGGCATCGGGCCCCGCCGTGCCGCCGCCCTCGCACAGCAGGGCATCCGGTGCGTCCGGGATCTCCTCTTCCATGTCCCCCGGCGGTACCTCGACCGCTCCTCCACGCTGACCGTGGCGGAGGTCCGGGCTTTCCTGGCCGATCCGCTCCGCGCGGCCCGGGGAGCGGACCCCAGGAGGGAGGTAACCGTGATCGGGGAGGTGGCCTCGTTCCGCGTCATGGGCGCGGGGCGGAGGGCGCGTCTGGCCATGACGTTGGCGGACGATACGGGTTCCCTCCAGTGCGTATGGTTCGGCGGCGTCCCGTACTGGCGCAGGACCTTCCGGACGGGGATGGTGCTGGCGGTCTCGGGGGTCCCGGCCTTCTACAGGGGGATTCCCCAGGTCGTGCATCCCGCCGTGGACCGGCTCTCTTCGCCCGGCGCGGAGGAGGAAGGGGGGGCGGGGAAGGGGGACTGGAGGGGCCTGCTCCATACGGGGGGACTGGTCCCCCTGTACCCCTCGGGGCAGGACCTGGAACGGGCGGGCCTGGACAGCGGCGGCTTCCGCCGGCTTATCCGGCAGGCAATGCACCTCTACCTGGACCAGGCGCAGGAGACGCTCCCGGCCGGGCTCCGCCGGGAACACGGGCTGGTCGA
Organism: Bacteroidota bacterium; assembly: GCA_049587715.1. Lineage (GTDB taxonomy): Bacteria > Bacteroidota > Ignavibacteria > UBA10030 > UBA6906 > JBAVEL01. Next base: position 8,892 of record JBAVEL010000004.1, on the reverse strand, counting down.
TTTCTCCGTCGCGATCCGGAACATCCACTTCCCCCCGCATGCCGCCGCCCTGGAGGAAAGCCGGAGGCGTCTCGCATACGAGGAGCTCTTCCTGTTCCAGGTCCGGCTGGCGCTCCACCGCCGCCGGATCCGGGAAGAGCCGGGGATTCCGTTCAAGGTGGAGAGCGCTCTGGCGCGGCGGCTCGTGGACTCCCTCCCCTTCCGGCTGACTTCCGAGCAGGTGAAGGTGGTGCGTGAAATCGCAGAGGACATGCGCCTCCCCCGGCCGCTCAACCGCCTCCTGCAGGGGGACGTGGGAAGCGGGAAGACCGTGGTCGCCCTGATCGCCACGCTGATTGCGGTGGAGAACGGGTACCAGACCGTGTTCATGGCCCCCACGGAAATCCTGGCGGAACAGCACCACCGGACTCTGGCGGGACTCCTGGGGGATCTCCCCGTGACGATCCGGCTCCTGGTGGGCGCCCAGCCGGCCCGCCTCCGGAGGGACATCCTGGAAGACGTCCGCCGGGGGACGGCGCAGATGCTGGTAGGAACGCACGCCCTCTTCGAGAAGGGGGTGGAGTTCGCCAACCTGGGCTTCATTGTGATCGACGAGCAGCACCGGTTCGGGGTGCTGCAGCGGGCCACCATCCGGAGCAAGGGGCGGAACCCCGATGTCCTTGTGATGACCGCCACCCCGATTCCCCGCACCCTTTCCCTGACGCTGTTCGGCGATCTGGATGTCTCGGTGATGCGGGAGCTCCCGCCCGGCCGGATCCCCGTCCGGACTCTGCTGCGGGAGGAAAGCCGCCTGGAGGAGGTGTACGACTTTGTGCGGGAGCAGGTGCGCCGCGGCCGGCAGGCGTACTTTGTCTACCCGCTGATCGAGGAGTCCGAGAAGGTGGATCTGCGCGCCGCTGCCGAGCGTTTTGACCGGCTCCGCGGGCATGTCTTTCCGGATTTGCGGGTCGGCCTGATGCACGGCCGGCTGGAGAGCGGGGAGAAGGAGGAGGTCATGCGCGCCTTCAAGGCCGGGGAACTGGACATCCTGGCCGCCACGACGGTCATCGAGGTGGGAATAGACGTGCCGAATGCCACCGTCATGGTGATCGAGAATGCGGAACGGTTCGGGCTGGCCCAGTTGCACCAGCTCCGGGGACGCGTGGGGCGGGGCAGCGACCAGTCGTTCTGCATCCTGGTCCCCCGGAGCGGATATTCCGCGGCCTCCTCCGGTCAGGGGGGGGAGGATCTTGCGCGGGAGCGCCTGGCAGCCCTTGTCGCCACCACCGACGGGTTCCGCATTGCCGAGGCGGACCTGCGGCTCCGGGGGCCGGGGGACTTCTTCGGCACCCGTCAGAGCGGCATTCCGGAGTTCAGGGTGGCGGATCTGACGGCCGACGGGCCTCTCCTGGAGCAGGCCCGGACGGATGCATTCCGATTGGTGGCCTCCGATCCGGGTCTTGCCCGGGAGGAGCACCGCATGGTGGCCGACCACCTGCGGACCTACCACGCCGCCACCCTGCCGCTCCTCCGCGTCGGCTGACCCGCCGGGGTCCCGGGTCCCGACCACGGCGCGCGGGCATCGGCCGTCTCGCGACGCGGCGAAAACCGTCTCCACCTCACTTTTTTCTTGACACGGATTTCAAAATGCTTATATTAGCACACGAGTTGCGGGTTTGTCCAACTTCATGAGGATTTTCTGGATCGTTCTTCGCTACAGCTTCCCCGTTCACCTTTGAAGATTGCTCTCGTGTACAACGCAAAAGGGGAAGCATCGCCCGCCGCATCGTCACCTTCCTCTTCTCCCCCCGCCGACGAAGTCCCGTTGCCGTCTTCCGGCCCCGCGACCCTCCCGGATGGGGCGGCCGCGCGCGGCAATGATCTGTATGCGGAATGGGATACGATGGAGACGGTCCATGCCGTGAGGGACGCCCTTGCCCTGGTGCACAGGGTTGTTCTGGTGGAAGCCAATCAAGATGCATGCCAGAAACTTATCGAAAATCGGCCGGATTTTGCGTTCAACATGTCCGAGGGGCTCTACGGCGCATCCCGGGAAGCGCAGATTCCGGCCATATTGGAGATGTTGGGGGTCCCCTATCTGGGGTCCGATCCCCTGACGCTCGGCATCTGTCTGGAGAAGGCGCGCGCGAAGGAGATTCTCTCCTACCACGGCATATCCACCCCCCCCTTCGCCGTCGTGCGCTCGATGGAGGCCTTTGAGGATGTCCGCGTGCGTTTTCCCTCCATCGTGAAGCCGCTTCACGAGGGATCCAGCAAGGGGGTCCATGACTCCTGCCTGGTGCGCAGCCCCGCCGATCTGGAGCGGGAGGTGCGGGCGGTGCTGTCGGCGTACGGACAACCGGCAATCGTGGAGGAGTTTCTTCCGGGCCGCGAGTTCACCGTGGCGCTCCTCGGAAACGGACGGGATGTCCGGATGCTTCCCGTTGTGGAGGTTCTGTTCGACGCTCTTCCGGACGGGGCCAACCCTGTCTACTCGTACGAGGCGAAATGGGTATGGGACCGGGCCGAACGTCCGCTGGAGATCTTTTCCTGTCCCGCCGATCTCACACCCCTCCTCCGGGACGAGGTGGAGTCGGTCTGCCGGAGGGCCTATGAGGTCCTCCAGTGCCGGGACTGGGCGCGGGTGGATGTGCGGCTGGACGTCCGTGGCCGCCCTCATATCCTTGAGGTGAACCCGCTTCCCGGCATTCTTCCGGACCCCCGGGATAATTCCTGTTTTCCGAAAGCGGCCAGGGCCGCGGGCATGAGCTATCCGGAGCTCATCACGACGGTTCTGGACATCGCCCTCGAGCGGTACCGGAACGGGGCCGTTCCCGTATGCGCGCGCACGGTGCACACGGCCACTGCATACGCCGGGTGAGAAGGAGGGCACGCCGTCATGGCACGCAAGCTCAGAATAGCCATACTGTACAACGAGCCGGTGACCGAGCAACCCGGGGCACGGAAGTACGTTGCGGCGAACGGCCGGCTCCAGGAAGGCCCACCCCTTGCGGCGGGGAGCGGGGGTCGGGGGGTCGCCGGGCGCGAGATCCGCACCGACCTGTCCGAGGTGGGCGTCCTGGAAGAGATGGAGGACATCCGGAACGCGCTGAACACGCTGGGGTACCGGACCACCATCTTGAACGTCAACAGCGACGTCTTCCGCCTGCTGGACCACCTGCGGGAGAACCGGCCCGACCTTGTGTTCAACCTGGTTGAATGCGTGGAGAACGAATCCCTCCAGGAGATGCACGTAGCCGGCCTCTACGAGTTGTTGAAGATCCCGTATACGGGGGCGGGGCCGATGGCGCTGGGTCTGGCCCTCAACAAGCCGCGTGTCAAGGAGGTTCTGGCATTCCACGGGATCCCCACCCCCCGTTTTGAGGTGTACGGACCTGCGGACCGGATTGCAGTCCGTGAGGATCTCCGCTTTCCCCTGATCGTCAAGCCCTCCCGTGAGGATGCCAGCGTGGGAATCAGCGACGATTCGGTGGTCTCCAGCCTTGGAGAGCTCCGGCGGCGGGTGCGGTTCATCCATCAGGAGTTCGGGCAGCCCGCGCTCGTGGAGGAGTACATCCGGGGAAGAGAGCTCAACGTGGCGCTCATCGGCAACACGAAGCCCATCGTCATGCCGATCTCGGAAATCGACTTCTCGGGGCTGGAAAAGGGGATGCAGCACATTGTCAGCTACGAAGCGAAGTGGATGCACGGCTCCGCCCGCTATGAGGGAACGAGGGGTGTGTGTCCGGCGGTTCTGACCCCGGAGACGGAAGCGCGGCTGCGGGATACGGCCCTCCGGTGCTACCGCATTGTGGGTTGTCGCGATTACGCGCGCGTGGACTTCCGGCTGACGGACCAGGGGGAGCCCTACGTCCTGGAGGTGAATCCCAATCCCGACATTGCGGACGACGCCGGGTTCGCCCGGTCGGCCAAGGCCTACGGAATGAGCTTCGACCAGATCGTGGGCAGAATCGTGGAGTATGCCCTGGAGCGATGTCCGTAACATCGTCACACATCCGTCCCCTCCGTCCCGCGGACAGGGAGCCCATCGGGGTTCTCCTCGCCAAGACGGGGGTCTTTACGGAAGAGGAAGTCGCCATCGCGCTCGAGCTTGTGGACGCCGTTCTGGGGAGGCCGGATCAGAAGGACTATCATGTTGCCGTGTACGACGAAGGGGGAGTCGTGCGGGGCTACTACTGCATCGGGCCGACACCCGCCACGCAGGGGACGTACGACCTCTACTGGATTGCGGTGGATCGTGCGGCGCAGGGACGGGGCATCGGGGGAACCCTGGAGGAACATGCCTGCGCATCCGTGCGGGCGATGGGAGGGCGGCTTCTGGTCGCCGAGACGTCCTCGCAGGAGACATACGGGTCCACGCGGGCATTCTACCGCGCGCACGGGTATGAGGAGGGCGCGCGCATCAGGGACTACTACAGAATAGGCGACGACCTCGTGGTATACTGCAAGACCCTTACGCGTTAACCTTCGGAAGGCATCCGGGTATGGAACTTTGGCAGGAGATGCTGCGGCAGAGCGTCGACAGTGCACGGGACCTGGTGGAGCGGTTCGGATTCGACCCCGCCCTTGCCGACCGGCTCAACAACCTCTTTCATATCCGCATCAATCCCTACTACCTCAGCCTGATCCGCGTTCCGGGCGACCCGATCTGGCTGCAGTGCATTCCGCAGGAGAAGGAGCTGGAAGACGACGGCACCCCCGAGGATCCGCTTGCGGAAGATCTGCACAGTCCCGTCCCGAGCATTGTCCACCGGTATCCCGACCGGGTTCTCTTCTTGACAACCAGCCAGTGCTCCATGTACTGCCGGTTCTGCACCCGCAAGCGCAAGGTGGGCGATGCCACGAAGATCAACATGAAGTTCATCCAGGACGGCATCGACTACGTGGCGGCGCACCGTGAGGTGCGGGACGTCATCCTGTCGGGCGGGGATCCCCTGATGCTCACCGACTTCATGCTGGAAAAGGTGGTCGGCGGTCTCCGTGCGGTTCCGCATGTGGAGATCATCCGCCTGGGGACCAAGATGCCCTGCGTTCTCCCTCAGCGTATCACTCCCAAGCTCTGCCGGATGCTGAAGAAGTACCATCCCGTCTATATCAATACGCACTTCAACCACCCCTGGGAATGCACCCCGGAGGCGCGAAGGGCCTGCGGGATGCTGGCGGACGCAGGGATTCCCGTGGGAAACCAGACGGTTCTCATGAAGGGGGTGAACGACGATGCCGATGTCATGCTGGAACTCATGAGGAAGCTGCTGGCCATGCGGGTGCGGCCCTACTATCTCTATCAGGCGGACATCACACGGGGAGCGAATCACTTCCGGACCCCCGTGAGTGTGGGCCTGGAGATCATGGACAAACTGCGCGGGCACACTTCCGGCCTTGCGGTTCCCGCGTTCGTCATCGACGCCCCCGGGGGCGGGGGGAAGATCCCCCTCCTCCCGCAGTACGTCCTGGGCCGCAACGGCAACCGGATCGTCCTGCGCAACTACAGGTACGAGATCTTTACGTATCCGGACGTGCCCGAGGAGACCGGCGGGGTGACTCCCCAGGTGGAGAAACGGTTTGTGCGCAAGAAGGCGAGACCCAAGAAGGTCTACGAGCCGGACCGGCAACAGCTCTGAGCCCCGGGGGCGGGCCGTCCCGCCCCGGACCCCGCCCCTTCCTTCCACCACCACATCCCACGCGAGGCCGGCGCGCGTTGCCTGTCCCGGCCCTTTTGCGTAAATTGCCCCAAGGGCTCCGCCCGCTGCATGCGCATTCCTGAAGAAAAGATCACCGAGGTGCGGGACGCGTCCGGCATTGTGGACGTGGTCTCCCAGTACGTCCGGCTCCGCAAGCGGGGGAAGAGCTACCTCGGCCTCTGTCCGTTCCACCAGGAGAAGACACCTTCGTTTACCGTCAGTCAGGAGAGGCAGATGTACCATTGCTTCGGCTGCGGGAAAGGGGGGAATGTCTTCACGTTTGTGATGGAGATGGAGAAAGTCTCGTTTCCGGAGGCGGTGCGTTCTCTGGCGGAGCGCTCAGGCATCGTCCTGGGGCGGGAGGAGGCCGGCGGCGATTCCTCGGAGGCCGAGGCGCTGTACCAGGCGTGCAGGCTCGCAGCGGCGCGGTTCCAGGAGAACCTCCTGCACTCGGCTGAGGGAAAGCTGGGGCTGGAGTATTTCCGTCATCGCGGCTTCCTGGACGAGACCGTCCGGGTTTTCGGCCTGGGATATGCGCTGAACGGGTGGGATGATCTCATCCGCCATGCGGCTGCAGGGGGCCTCGGTTCCGATGTCCTGGAGCGGGCCGGCCTTGCGGTCCGGCGGGAGGACGGCAGCGGATGGTACGACCGGTTCCGCGGAAGGGCGATGTTTCCGGTGTTCTCCCCGTCGGGGCGGGTCATCGGGTTCGGCGCCCGGAAGCTTCGCGAGGATGACCCTCTGGCCGGCAAGTACATCAACTCCCCCGAAACCCCCCTGTATGTCAAGAGCCGGGTGCTCTACGGCCTCTTCCAGGCCCGGGATGCAATCCGGGAACAGGACACCGCCCTCCTCGTGGAGGGGTATACCGACCTGCTGTCGCTGTACCAGGAGGGTATCCGCAACACGGTTGCTGCGGGTGGAACGGCCCTGACCGAAGAGCAGGTCCGGCTTCTGGCCCGCTACGCGAGGGAGATTGTCCTGGTCTACGATGCGGACTCCGCGGGATTCGGGGCCGCCCTGCGCGGGTTGGACCTGATCATCGAAGGCGGCCTGGGGGTCCGCATCGCACAGCTCCCCCCCGGCGAGGATCCCGATTCCTTCGTGCGGTCTGCAGGGGCGGGCCGTTTGAAGGAGCTGGTGGACGGGTCTGTCTCCTTCCTGGATTTCAAGGCGGGCGCCTTTGCCCGGCAGGGGTTGCTGGACACGCCGGAGGGCCGCACCCAGGCGGTGCGGTCCATCGTGGGGACGATTGCCCGCATGAGAGACGAGGTGCAGCGGAATTTCTACATTCAGCATCTGGCCGGGCGGTACGGTATCCACGAAGCCGTCCTCCACCGGGAACTGGAACGCCAGATGGGAGAGAGGAGCCAGGCGCGGACGGATGTCCCCTCGTTCCGCTCTCCCGGCCCCATCCCTTCCGACTCCCCGGATCCGCCGCCCGGGCCTGCGGGACCCGTCCCGGCGGTGGAGCGCGACCTCCTGCGATTGATGCTGGAGCAGGGGTCTTCCATGGCCGTCTTTGTTTTCGCGGAGGCGGACATCGGAGCCTTCACCCACCCTGCTGCGCGGGGTCTGGCCGAGCTTCTCCAGCGGAAGACCCGGGAGGATTCCCCCTGGAACACGGGGAGCCTCATGGATGAGCTGGAAAACGGGGGACAGCGGGAGTTTCTCGCGGAACTCCTCTTCGCCCGCCACGACTTGAGCCATGGGTGGACCGCTCTGGGGGGAGAGCCCCGGGAACCGGATCCGTGGGAGTGGGCCCGGCGGTGCCTGGACATCCTCCGGAAGCGGGAAGTGGAATCGCTTCTTGCCCGGAACCAGGCCCTCATGCGTCAGGCCGCGGCGCGCGGCGAGCCGACGCGTCCCTTCCTGGAGCGCCACCGGGAGCTTGTGGATGAGAAGTCCGCAATCGAGCGGCGGCTCCGGTCGGGAGAGGGGGAGCGTCCCGCGGAGGGCGAGGGGACGGAAGGGGAGGACGCGGGCGGGGAATGAGGGGCGGCGGCAACCCTTTTGCAGGCCCCTGCCGTTGCATGTCAGCGCTGCGCAGGGTATATTGGCGGGAACAGCGCGAGAGACCCAGGTCTGCGGCTCTTCCCTTTCCGGCACACGTCCCCGACCCTGAAGCGCATCCTGCTCGTGCGCACGGACCGGCTGGGTGACGTTGTTCTGACCCTTCCGATGCTGTCGGCCCTGCGGCGGTGCTTCCCCGAGGCCCGCCTGACGCTGCTTGTGCGCCGCTATGCCGGGGCCATCGTGGAGCATCATCCCCTGGTGGAAGAAATCCTCTGGTATGACGAGGGAGACCGCATGGTGGAATGGCGCGCCATGCGCCGGGTGCTCCGGGAGGGTCGATTTGACGCGGCGGTCGTTGTGTACCCGACGTTCCGTCTGGCATGGATTGTGTTTGCCGCAGGCATTCCCCTCCGCGTGGGGACCGGATACCGGCTCTACTCCGCGTTCTTCAACAGGCGGGTCTATGACCACAGAAAGGACGCCCGGATGCACGAGGTGGAATACAACCTCCGTCTGCTGGAGCCCCTCGGATGTGCCGCCGCCGGGCCCCCCGAGTTCCTTCTGGAAGTCCAGGCCGAGGCCGCCTGCTCGATGCGGAGGATCCTTGCCCAGTGCGGGCTGGGTCCCGAGGAGCGCCTGGCGGTTCTGCACCCCGGTTCGGGGGGATCCGCCAGGGAGTGGAGTCCGGAGCATTTCGGGAGGACGGGGGCGATCCTGGCCGAGGGAGGGTACAGGGTGGTGGTGACGGGAACCGGGAGCGAAAGGGAGAAGGCGGAGAGGGTGTGCAAAGCGGGAGGCGGAAGGCCCGTGTCGCTTGCCGGCCGCCTGACCCTCCCGGAGCTGACGGCTCTGTTGGGCACGGCCCGTCTGCTTGTGGCCAACTCCACCGGCCCGGTTCATCTGGCTGCGGCCCTCGGGACCCCCGTCGTGGGCCTCTATCCCCAGCACGCGCCCATGAGCGCGCGGCGGTGGGGGCCCTGGACGGATCGGAAGGCCGTGTTTGTTCCCAGGAAGGATCCCGTCTGCAGGGACTGCCGGGGGGGGAGGGATTCCTGTCCGTGCATGGACAGCATTACGCCCCAGGAGGTGGCGGCGGCTGCATTGCGTCTGCTTGCCGGCCGTGCCGGTTCCCCGGCGGGGAGTGGGAAGGAGGGGATGTCATGACGCGCATTGTCCTGTTGCTGCTCCTGCTTGC
>JBAVEL010000003.1:0-78053 GCA_049587715.1 Bacteroidota bacterium | reverse complement strand
TGGACGGCGGGGGGAACGTCTCCGTGACGGGCGCCAGCGACGGGGGCCCCACCTTCTACGACTTCTGCACCATCAGGTACAGCAGCGCGGGGGTGCGGCTCTGGACGGCCCGGTACAGCGAGCCGGGATTCTCGGACGACAGGGCCTCCGCCATCGCCGTGGACGGGTACTGGAGCATCTTCGTGACGGGAAGCAGCTACATGGGAAGGGGCTGGCAGTACCTCACCATCATGTACAACTTCGCAGGAGCCCGCTTCTGGACCGCCGTCTATGCGGGCATCCCCGCGGGGGTGGAACGGGAAGAGCCCGGCATTCCCCGGGAACTCCGTCTCCTCGGGAACCACCCCAACCCCTTCAACCCGCTCACGGACATCGCCTACACACTCCCCCGAAGGACGGCGGTGCGGATTGCCGTGTCGGATGTGGCGGGACGCGAGGTGGCCCTTCTCCTTGAAGGAACCCAGGAGAGCGGGCGTCATCTGGTTTCATGGAACGCCCGGGGCTGCGCGTCGGGGGTCTACTTCTGCACCCTGGAGACTCCCGCGGGAATCTCCTCCATCAAGATGCTGCTTCTCCGCTGAGCCCCCGCGGGAAATGGGCGGCAAATGCGAGGGCTTCGGCGCGGGATGTGTCCTCCGCAATCCTCCCCCCGTCCAGCACGATGAACCGGGTGCAGAATCCCACGACGAAGGGCAGATCGTGGGTGGCCACAAGCACCGTGGCGGGTGTCTCCCTGAGGAACCCCGCGAGCAGCTTCTTCCCCGGCGGATCCAGGGACGTGCTGGGTTCATCCAGAAGCAGAAGCCCCGGATCCGGCGCCATCACACCCGCCAGGGCCACCCTCAGCCGCTCCCCGTGCGAGAGCCGGTAGGGAGCCAGGTCCGCCAGGTGCTCCGCATCCAGAACCCGGAGCACCCTGCGGGATCTCTCTTCCGCCTCCCCCCTGCTCATTCCTCTCTGAATGAGCGGAAAGGCTACGTCCTCCAGAACCCGCGGGAAGAGTATCTGGTCATCGGGAACGGAAAAGAGGAGCCCCGCCAGACGCCGGAAAGCCTCCCCGGGGGCCTCTCCCGGAAGGGATCGCTCCAGGATCACACTCCCCTCATACGGAAGAAGCCCGGCGGCCGCCAGAAGCAGCGTGGTCTTCCCCGATCCGTTGAGCCCCAGAAGGGCCGCCTTCTCTCCCGGGGCGAGGCGGAAGCTCACCCGGTCCAGAATCGGGGCGGCCCGCCGGGGAAGTGTCAGGCGGAGTCCCGCGAGCTCCAGTCCAAGAGGGCTCGTCATACGGGAGGAAACCCGAACCGCAGAAGCAGTGCCGCGCCCATGGAGCACCCGCTCAGGGCGAGCACCAGAGCTCCATCCCTTCCCGGGTTCCGCCAGGGGCCGCGCGGCATGGCTCCGAATCCACGGGCCTCCATGACCATCCCCAGCCGGTCGGCGCGCGCCAGCAGTCTGGGAAGCCACACCGCAGGGATTGTCCGCACAAGAAGGAACGTCAGGCGGAAGCCCGATGCCCCCCCCCGGAGAGCAATGGCCCTCCGGATGCGGTCGGTCTCATCCAGAAGCAGTCCCGACTGGTGCAGCATCTGCCCCGCCAGAAGTCGGATGCGGGAGGGAAGGGGAAACCGCGCCAGTCCCTCCTGGATTTGCCCGATGCCCGCGCTCCCGTTCAGGGCAAGGGCCGTGACCATGCCCGCCAGGGCCTTCCCCACCGTTGAAAAAAGGAGCGTGCCCGCCCCTGTGACCATCAGGATCGTGCCCGAGAGCACGGCAAGAAGTGCCCCCGGAATCAGAAACCGGGGAAAGGAATCGAACCCCGTGCGGAGCGCGACCATGAGGGCGATGCACGGAAGGCCGACACACAGGATGACACCCCCCGCCGTGGGGGGAGCACACCCGATGGCCCCCGCCATCAGCAGGGAGGCAAGGATGCGGCTCTCGGGCGGCATGGAAAGAGCCGGTACCGGAAAGTCCGCCGCCTGGGGGTGGAGATTCACCCCTTCCGTCCCTCCACCGAGTAGCCCTCCTCATCGTCCACGACGCGCTTCATGCGGAAACCCGCTCCCTCCATCAACCGGGCCAGGTCGGATCCCGGCACCAGCACATCCGCCCCCACGGCCCCGCCGATTTCCGCATGGATGCGGTTCACCTCGCGGCGGGACTGCGTATGAAAGACCCGGAAGAGTCCCCCCTTCCTGAGTATCCTGAATGCCTCCCTGCACACACCCGGCTGGTCTTCGAAGTGGGGCCAGGCGGAGAAGCAGAGCACCCGGTCGGCCGAGGAGTCGGAAAGGGGGAGCGCCTCCGCATCCCCCACCACCCAGCGGATCCGCACATCCGGGAGACGCCCCCGCGCCCGGGCTATCATGGCGGGGGAGAAGTCCACGGCCGTGATGGTCGCCCTGGCCGAGAGCATCCCCGCCAGGACTCCGGTCAGGATGCCCGTGCCGCACCCCAGGTCCACCACGTGCTCATCGGGTCCTATGCCCAGGAGGGCGGGAGCCATCCGCACCTTCAGGCGCGCATCTTCCTCCGCTCCGTCCCAGCGGTCTGCTGCGGCATCAAAGAAGGCCAGCTTCCCGGCGTGCGCCATCACATTCCCTTTCCGGCCTGCGCCACAAGGGGCGGAACCACCGCAACGGCAATCAGGAGCCCGGGCCATCCGGCCAGAAACGTGAACCCCGCCGCAAGGCCCGGGGGAAAATCCAGCAGAGGCGCGGCCGCATAGATGGCTCCCGTGCTCAAGATCCTTCCCGCCAGGATGCCCGCGGGCAGGATCACCCAGCTACTGAGGCGCGGAAAACCCCGGGCCGCCCCCGAGATGGCAAGACCCATGAGGGCCAGCTCCGCCGACATGAGAAGCGCGACGGGAGGCACCAGGGGAGGCATCCCCGTGAGAAGGGCCGAAAGAAGAGGGGCCAGGGCGCAGGTCGCCACCGCCGTCGGGGGGCGGACAAGAAAACCCAGCGCCAGAAGAGGGATGTACATGGGCATGAACACCGCACCCAGGTGCACCGCATGAAAGAGGAGCGGAAGCATGAGGGAGGCGGCTCCGAGGATCCCCGCAAGGGCAAGCTCCCTGAATCCCTCCCTTGCCCCTGCGCGAGCCCCTTTTCTCAAAGCCCCCATTCCGCTCCCGTCCTCAGTGTGGCGCCGCTCATGGGGTAGTCGTAGATGACGGCGTAGTCGGCATTCAGGAGGTTCTCCCCGGCCATAAAGACCGAGAGAGAGCCCCCAACGCGCGCGCTCAGGCGGGCGTGGAGGGTCGCGTAGTCCCGCATGGCCTTCCGGGAGAAATCCTCCCCGTAGAGCCCTCCCACATACTGCACACCCGCAAGGAAGTCCAGTGGCGATATCTCAAGAGCGGCCCCCGCATAGGCCTTGTGCCGGGGATTGGCCGTGGTCTGGGCGCCGGGGTCCAGGTATGTGTAAGCAAACTGCATCTCCACCCCGGAGCCGGGCCGGATGAGGGCCGAGCATTCGATTCCCCGGTGCCGGAAGCTCCCCGAGTTGGAGAGGGTAAGCCGGGGATACACGCCTCCCGTGCGTATCATGTTTGCACCCTCGTTCACAAACACCGCCGCTTCCGCCTCCAGAAACCCTCCCGCCTGGTGCAGAATGCCCGCCTCGTAGCTCCACATCCGTTCCGGCTTCAGGGTGGGGGTGGGGGCGGGGAATAGATAGAGCTCCCGTATGGTGGGGCTCCGGAAGCCCCGCGCCGCCGAGATTCTCAGGGCCGTACCCTCCGCCGGGCGGAATGCCAGCCCCGCCTGGGGGGCGGCCTCCCATCCGTAGGCGGATCCCCGGTTCATCCGGAGGCCTGCGCTGAGCGTGAAGATCCCCGCCAGGTCCTGCCTCAGAAGCCCGTAGAAGCCGGTCTCCTCCACGGCATGGGAGCCGAAGTCCAGCCCCCGGGTGCGGTTCACCGCCTCCCCTCCGAACCTCTTGAAGTCGGCGCCGAGTGTGAGCGTGCCGCCGGGGAATACCGTGAAACCCTGGTGGAAGAGGATGCCCGCATTGTGATCCGAGGAGACGAACCCGTCGTAGATCTCGTGGTTCCCGTGGTTGAAGAAGAGCCGGAGGGCTCCCTGCACCGGGCCCGTGCTGTTCTCGAGGGATATGCCCCCGCTTCCGCGGAGGATATCCACCCAGTTTTCCGTGCGCGGGGCTGAGGCGGGTCCCGGATCGTACGTCCTGAACCCCGCAAGAGAAACGTCGGCGGAGGAGGTGAACCCCTCTGTGAGCTTCGTGGAGACCCGGAGGGATCCGCTCCGTATGGCGAACCGGGAGGAGGGTCTGTGGCCGTGTGTCTCATGGCGGCTCAGAGACAGGGAGAGGGAGCTCCGGTCGGATGTGTAGCCGGCTCCCGCCTCGGCCCGCGTGGTGGCGTAGTTCCCCGCGGAGAAAGAACCCCGCGCATGGAGCCCCCCCTCGGGCTCCCGGCGGGAGATGATGTTGATCACCCCTCCCATGGCGTTCGTGCCGTGAAGGAGCGATGCGGGGCCCCGCACGATCTCCACCCGCTCCACCCCCGTCGTCACATAGGTGTCGGGCAACGGATGCCCGAAGAGCCCCATCATCTGGGGTCTTCCGTCGGTGAGAACCAGCACCTGGGTGTTGGGACTTCCCCCCGCGCCCCGTATCCCGATGGAGCCGGCGGCCCCCGGCCCCGCTCCGTAGCCCAGCACGCCCCGTTCGGTCAGATAGATTCCGGGCACGCTCCGTGCAATCACCGCCAGGAGCGAGGTCTCCCCGCTTCTCCTCAGCCGGTCATGCCCCACAACCGACACGGAACCGGGCACCGAGCTCCGGAGGGCCTCCCGGTGGGTTCCCGTGACGGTCACGGGGTCCATCTCATAGACGCGCATGGTATCGGGCCCCGCCAACGCCGCGGCCCCGAACACCGTAAGGAAGGCAGGGACAAGGATTCCCCCAAAGAAGAAACGCATCATCTCAGAGTCCTCTCACCGATGTGAGGGAGAGAGAGGTATGCTTGACCCCCTTCAGACCCGCCAGCGCGTCGGCAAGGGAGCGGATCTCCCCCGCCTTCCCCCGCAGCAGGATCACCTCCAGGCAGGTGTCATGGTCCACGTGCACATGGGTGGCGGAGATGATGCGGTGATGCGCCCGGTGCTGGATCTCCTTCAGATGCCGCTCCAGCTCCCGCCGGTGGTGGTCATAGACCAGGGAGAAGACCCCCAGGACCGACGCCCGGGGGTCAGACACCTCCTCCTGTACCAGCCGGCTCCGCATCAGGTCCCGGAGGGCTTCCGAGCGGTTGGCGTACCCGGAGGCGTCCAGCAGGCGGTCGAACCGTTCCACGAGCGATTTCTCAATGGAAACCCCGAAGCGGACCAGCGTGCCCACGTGTGCCACCTTTTTTCTAAAAGTAACACACACAGGGACAAGATGCAACCCGGGGGCGGGCCGCTTCGGGCGGCGGACCCGTCAGGGCGCGGCGATGGGAGGGCCGGGCTCGGGGAGGGAGGGGGTGACCGTGAAGAGCCGGGCAGTCTCGTCCTGCACCAGCACCCAGAACGAATAGATCGCCACGGCCGTGCCGATAGGGATGTTGAAGAGGTCGAACACGGAAAGCACGAGGATGAGAATGCGGGCCCAGTTCCGGTACTTCAGGAGCCCGATCCCGCCGATGACCGCAAGCAGGGAGAGAAGCGCCAGAGTCCCTCCCAGGGCCGTCCCCAGGGCGGGAAGGATCACCATCGCATCCGAGTCTCCCGAGAATGTCCCGATCATCCCGAGGAGGAAGAACACCGCAAGCCCGATCATGACCCCCAGAGCCCCAAGCCCTATCTGGAGGGCGGCAACCGCAGTTACGTGCTTCTGCATGAAGACCTCCTTCCTGCGGGGGTTTCTCCCCCACCGAGGAGTACGGTCGCCTGCGGGGAAGGTTGCAGCGAGGGTTCTGTCAGGCGGTCTTCGGCGGATCCAGGGTGGAGGCCCTGCACTCCAGGTTGAAGCCGGCTCCCCTGTGGGAGCCGTCGCAGAAGGGGGCCTTCTGCGTCTTCCCGCACCGGCAGAGAGAGACGGCGGTGCGGCCCCCCAGGTCGTAGCGGGCCCCCGTGGAGTCCCTGATCTCGAAATCCCCCTCCACCCGGAGGCTTCCCGTGTTGTTGATCGTGATGACGGCGCCCATGGGCAGTTCTCCCTTGATGACAGAAAACGGCAGGTTGCGATGCAACATCCCGGTTTCCCGGCAAAGATGCAAACCCGCGGGGAGCCTTCTTGAAGGGGCGCGCCACTCTCCGTATATTGGCCGCACAGGCCGAACACATGAGTATTCCCGACACACAGGGGACCCCCCCCCAGGGAGGACGCAGACGAACCCTCCCCCTCATCCTCTGGGGTTGCTGGGCCGCATTCCTTCTCGGTATGTACTTCACGCGCCTCTGGAGACTGGCGGGGGGGGAAACCGGCATGCTCGACGCGCTGAGAGACGACGGCCTTTTTTCAGCGGGTGCCGCCGTGCTCTGCGGAGTGTTGCTGGCGGGCATTCTGCTCACCCGACCCTCCACACGGAACCTGACGGCGGAAATCCTGGGGGCCGTCCGGGCCCGCCCCGGCCTCCTGCAGGCGTTGCTGCTCTCGGGGGCGGGCGCGCTGATGGTCCTGTTCGCATGCCGGAAGCACATCCTCCCCATCTTTCCGCTCGCGGGTCTTCCGGCTTTTCACGAAGCTTTCCTGCGTGCCTCGGAATCCCTCCTGGGCGCCGCAGCGGTCCTCGGCGCGGCTCTCGTGCCCGGAGGCCTCATCTGCCGGGCCTTCGGTTTCTCCGATGAGCCGGCATATGCGCGCACGGCGTTCGCGATGGTCTTCGGACTTGCAGCCCTCTCCCTCGGCTCCTCTGCCCTTGCCCTCGGGGGAGTCTATTCAGAGACCGTGGTGCGCTCTCTCATCCTGCTGCTGTTTCTGGGCTGGTGCATTGTGGAGGGTCCGCGGCTCCTGGATCAGGCGGCGGAATACGTGCGGATGGCCGCCGCGGGGGGCGGCTTCGGGAACACGCTCCGGGCTCCCCGGGGGGGAGTATGGATCGCAGCAGCGGCCCCCGCCGTTGCCGCCGCGTTCCTGGCCGCTCTCGCACCCGAGATCGAATACGACGCTCTCTGGTATCATCTCCGGCTGGCCAGGGACGCCCTGGAGGCAGGCCGCCCCCTGGACATCATCCACGAGCATGTTTCGCTCTATCCCCTGAACTGGGAGATGCTCTTCGGGGCGGGGCTGGCACTGGGGGGCCCCGGAGCAGCCAAGCTCCTCCATTTCGCGTGTCTTCCCCTGGGCGCCCTCCTCATCATCCGCACGGTGCGCCGTTTCCTCCCCGGCGCATCCGCCGGGGTGGCCGCCTCGGTTTTTCTGACTGCGCCCACGGTGATCTGGGAGGCCTCCACGGCATATGTGGACCTTGCGCTGGCACTCTACGTTCTGGCAGGGGTGTACGGTATGCTCAGGTATCTGGAGAGCCGGCGGTGGATGCATCTTGCGGCGGCGGGGCTCGCATTCGGCTTTGCGCTCGGAATCAAGCACCTTGGACTGCTGGTGCTGGCTGCCGTCGCGCCCCTTCTGGCGGCGGAGCTCTGGACCCGGGAACGGGACGTCCGGAAGGCGCTCGCCCCCGCAGCTCTCCTCGCAGCGGGCGCCCTTCTCCTGGCGACACCCTGGTACCTGCGGAGCTTCCTCGCATCGGGCAATCCCGTCTTCCCGTATGCCTATTCCCTCTTCGGGGCGCAGCCGGCGATGCGGTGGGACGGCTTCGGGCAGGAGATGCTGTCCATCAAGGGCGGGGAGTTCGGCATGGGCCGCGACCCGGCAGCCCTCCTCCTCCTTCCGTGGAACCTGACCCTTCATGCCTGGGAATTCGGGGGAGCCCTCGGCCCCCTTCTTCTCCTGTTGCTGGGAGCGCTGTTTCTGGTCCGCATCCCGGCAAGGCCCCTGCGGCTGGTCGGGCTCCTCTCGCTTCTGTACCTTGGGCTCTGGGCCGCCCCCATAGGCAGCCAGAACATGCGCTTTCTCCTTCCGGTGATTCCCCTGCTGGCTGTCCTGGCATCGGCGGGATGGCAGCGTCTCTCCAGGGCGGTGCATCAGGCCGGGTGGATGCGGGGCCTCCGCCTCCTTTCCCTGGGAGCGGGTGGGATGATGCTCCTCCAGCTTCCGCCCTTCACATCCCTGCACGAGAGAGACCGGGTGGAGTGGGAGGGCTGGCTCAGCCATTGTCTCCGGAAGCTCCCGGCAGGAGTGGTGGCAGGAGCCGAACGGGGCGAAGACTACCTCTCCCGGATCATCCCTTCCTGGCAGGCCCTGCAGTTCATCAACGCGGAACTCCCTTCGGACGCGCGCATTCTGAGTTTCGCGGAGGGGGAGGACTTCTACCTGCGAAGGGAGCGCCTGCATTACTACGAACCCATCGCCCGTCCTGCGGTCCTGGGAGCCCGCGCCGGTCGTGAATCGGAGTCACGGGCACATCTGCGGAACCTGGGAATCACCCACGTTCTCTTCGTGAAGGATCACTTCGAAGAGGGCTGGGTGCAGACTCTGGCGATGGGAGGAGAAATCGCGTTTCAGACCTGGTACGAGATCCTCTACGAAGACGACAACTGCCTGCTCTGCCGCGTGAAGAACACGGGAGGCCTTCCTGATGACACTCCCTGAGGAAACCCGGACGACGGCCGGAGACAGAAAGGAGGGAACGGGCGGGGCTTTCCTCCTCCTCTGGGGCGGCTGGGCCGTGATGCTCCTCGGCGCGTACTACACCCGCCTCTGGCAGATGGCTGGAGGAGAGGAGGCGGTGGCGGAGGCCTTCATGGAAGACTTCCGTGCATGGCTTCCCTTCGGGGGGCTTCTCATCCCCCTCATCGTCGCGCTCGTCACGGCACTTCTTCGGCGGGGAAAAGGCGGGGAGCCCGCCTCCCGACCCGGGCGGAGGATCCCGTGGGGTCCGGGTGGCGCATTCCTCCTCGCGGCCGCGCCTTTCTTCCTTATGGGCGCCTTCCCCCATCCGGACTTCCCCGCCTGGCGCGAGGCGGCATCGCGGGCCCTGAAGGGGATCGGCGGGGCAGGGGTGGTGTGGGCGTCAGCCCTGCTCTGGGGAAATCTCATCTGCCGGCTTTTCAGGTTCCCGGGAGAGAACCTCCCGGGCGGGCTCCTCTACCCGAGCGCCCTGGGGTTCGGGGCCGTCTCCCTGGGTTCCCTGGGGCTTGCCTGGGCGGGCGTGTACACACACACCGTCGTAGCCGTCTTCATGGCCGCATCCTGTGCGGGGTGGCTTGCGTGGAAGGGACCCGCCGCCCTCAGGAGAGCGGCCGGGGCTGTGCGGCGCCGCATGCGGAAGGAGACATCACGCGCGCCCCTTCTCGGTTCCCGGGACATCCCCTGGGTGGCCGTCTCGGCCATGGCAGGGTGCACCGCCCTCGTGGGAGCCCTCGCGCCCGAGATAGAGTACGACGCCCTCTGGTACCATCTCCGGCTTCCGAGGGTGTGGCTGGAGCAGGGTTCAGCAGTGGACATCCTGCACGAATACGTCTCCCTCTATCCCATGAACCAGGATCTGGTCTTCGGGGCAGCCCTGGCCGCGGGAGGCCCCGTGGCGGCCAAGCTGATGCACTTTCTTCTTCTTCCGCTCACAGCGGGCGCGGTGTTTGCCTTCACGCGCAGGCATCTCGCGGGGGTGTCTCCATGGCTCGCCGCAGCGGTGTTCCTTACGGCGCCCACCGTGCTCTGGGAGGCCACCACGGCGTATGTGGATCTCGGCCTCGCATTCCACGGCTTCCTCGGAGTCTCTTCGCTCGTCGAGTACCTCCGGTGCCGGAACCGATCCTGGCTCATCATGACGGGTCTGAACGCGGGGCTGGCTCTGGGAACCAAACACCTGGGGCTCTTTCTCCTTCTTCTGACGGTGCTTGCTCTCTTCTTTGCCCGGGATGAAGATCGCCCCGTCCGCCGCCGCATGGGGGAATGCCTCGCGGTGTGCGGCATCGCTCTGGTGCTTGCCCTTCCCTGGTATGTCCGGAGCGCGGCGGCTTCGGGAAACCCCTTCTTCCCGGATCTCTACTCCCTCTTCGGGGCCTCCCCTCCCGGGAGGTGGGATGCCCTGACGGAGTCGGCCCTGCAGAAGTTCAAGGACACATTCGGGTTCGGGCGGGGCCTCCGGCTCCTGATGCTCCCCTGGGATGTCACGGTGCATGCCGGGAGATTCGGGGGGTGTGTGGGTCCCCTCTTCCTTCTCCTCATCCCGGGCGCGGTGTTCATGCGGGGGAAGAAACCCGCTCTGCGCCTTCTCCTATTCTTCGCCGCCGGGTACCTGGCGCTCTGGGCATCCCCCCTGAGCAGTTTCCAGAGCCGCTTCCTTGTTCCCCTCATGCCCCTCCTTGCCGTAACGGCTGCGGCAGGCTCTGCACGGGCAGACTCCCTCACACGGGCCTCCGCTCCCCGCGGGGGGGGTCTCTGGGTCCGGGGCGGGTTGTCGCTGCTCGTCATCCTCAACCTCCCCCCCTTCACCTCCCTTCATGAAGCCGACCGGTCGGGCTGGACGGGGTGGTTGACGCATGTGGTGCGGGTTGTGCCCCTGGATGTGGTGGTGGGAAGGTGCCCGGAGGAGCAGTACCTCGCCCGCACCCTCCCTTCCTATGCGGCCTGGTCTTTCATCAACGGGAACCTTCCCGGGGATGTCCGCGTCCTGACATTCGGCGGAGGGGATCATTTCTATGCCCGGAGAGAAAGGCTCCTGGATGACGCCACGCTCGCACGGGGCGCGGTGTGGGGGGCTCCGGCGGGTGAGCCCGCCCGCTCCCTCGGGGCCCTGCGGGACCTCTCCATCACACACGTACTCTTTGAGAGAAGGCGGCTCGGACAGGCGCCTCTCGCGGACCTGGCCGTGGGAAGCAGCGGGGCGTTCAGGGCGTGGTACGACACGGTCTATCAGGACTCGCACCGGCTGCTCTGCCGGATCAGGCCCGGGGCCGGAGGACACTGAGGGAGCACCCTTCCCCCGCGGGGAGCGCGGGAGGGGCGATCAGATCTCGGGAAAAGGAGCTGCCTCCCGCTCCGCTCCCTGTTCCCTCGCGGGAAGGAGGGCGAAGACAACCCCGAGGTGCATCAGCACAACGCCGGGGATGAAGACGGCGGGCATCCAGACGGAGGCCCCTGCGGCATGTCTTCCCAGGAGCATCACCCCCACAAGCAGAACGAAGTACGCCGCCTGAGGGAGGATAAACCGCACCTGGCTCCCCTTCGAGGGCATCTTGGGTGTGGGGATGTACCGCGCAGGCAGGTTGGCGGCCGAGGCCAGGAGCGCGGCGGTGTAGACGGGCCAGGATCCCACTGCGAGCAGGATCCCCTTCCAGCGGATGGAGTCGCCGGGGGGCTTGATGGCGTAGATCGTGTTCGCGGCGATGTGCGTCAGAAGGAAGAACACGGCCAGCGGCACGCCGTGTGCCACATAGCTCAGGATGTCCGCGTTTCCGCGGAAGGAAAGGGAGGCGGGAAGCAGTCCCGCAAGGTGGACGGCCACCACGGGGCCCGCAAGGTAGTATGTCATCCGCGTGGCGTAGCAGACCCTCTGCCTGTTGGTAAGGGAGCCCGCAAGACGGGGGAACACCCGGAAGAGAACGTCAAACACACCCCGCGCCCATTTGTACTGCTGTGCCACGAAGGCGGCCAGGTCGGCAGGAGCAAGCCCTCTGGCCAGGATCTCCGGGGCGTAGGCCGATTTCCATCCGTGCGCGTGCAGGTGGATGGATGTGTTCAGGTCCTCCGCCAGGCCCGGCTTGTACCCCCCCATGTCCGCCAGGGCCTCCCTCCGGAACATGGAATTGCTTCCGAACACGGAGGCGGAGCCCGCCGCCTCCATGCCCAGCATGGTGGCACCGAAGAAATCGTCGTTCATCTCGCAGCTCGCCTCGGCCACGAAGCTCTCGTACCTGTTGGAGTGGTCCAGGGCCACCTGCACCACGCCCACCTCCGGCCCGGTGAAGTACGGGAGCACCCGGTCGATGAAATCGGGATCGGGAATGTGGTCCACGTCGAAGACCAGGATGTGGCTCCCCGAGGAATACCCGAGCGCGTAGTTGATGTTTCCCGCCTTGCTGTCCGTGTTCTCGTCCCGCGCCAGGTACACGGCTCCCAGGCGGCGGGCCGCTTCCTCCGTTTCGGGCCTGTGGGCATCATCCAGCACATAGGTGACGTGGGGATGGTGCATCTCCACCGCCGCCCTCACCGCCTTCTCGATGATGGAGAGGGGCTCCCTGTGCGTGGGCACAAACACATCCACCGTGGCGCCCTCGGGCAGGGGGGCGGCGCGCAATACGGGAGGACGCGCCTTCAGGTAGATGTACCAGACGAAGTAGACCTGGGCCACCACATATACGAACGCAAAGAGGAAGAAGAGAACCAGGAGGGGATCCTCGTAGCGGCGCTCCCCCGCCCACCAGGAGAAATAGTAGAGAGAGGCGAGAAACCCCGCGCCGATGAGCCCCACGAGCACGAGTCTCCCGAAGCCCCTCCTCTGGGGAAGAAGCGGAGACGCGCCGTCAGTGTCGTTGTGGTTGTTCATCCTTGCCGTCTTGCGTTCCCCCCGGCCCCGCGCCCCGAAAGGGCCCGAAGCTCTGCCAGGGTCATCCCCAGCATCCGGAGACTCCTCAGGGCGAGAGCCCGGGAAACCCCTTCCTTGGCGGTCCTCCACGCGAAGCCCGCCAGAGCGGGTGTCTTCTCCCCAGGGGAGGAGGTGCTCCTCGGGCGGAGACATCTTCCCAGAGCGGCGTATTCCTCCGCCAGCCGCTCCCTTCCGCCCGGGTCCGATTCAGGGAGGCGCCAGGGCAGAGTCCCCCGCGGCTCGTATCGCACAAGCTTACCTGATTCTAAGGAGGAACACAACAGGGATAGGTGACCTGCATCACTCCCCCTATCCGGGGCCGGAAGGCCGGTTCGGATGGCCGCAAGAAGGGGGGCCGAGGGGTGGAGCAGCCAGGGAACAGCTTCCAGCAGCCGCTCCCGCTCCTCGAACAGAAACGGGAAAGGACCCCTCCGCCAGGGGCGGCTCCTCATCAGGCGGGCCTGATCCCCCGTCAGGATACTCGCCGGGAATGCCTGGGAGACAACGATATCCACATCCGGGTTCCGGAGCCCTTCCAGGAGGGCTTCCAACCACCCGGCCTCGGGCATCATGCCGTCTTCCATGAGGATGATCGCTCCCCCTCCCGCCCCGGCGGGAAGCTCGAGGCGGGGCCCGTCCCGCTCCAGGATCCGGATCTTCCCCCGTTCCACACCCAGATGTTCCAGCTCTCCGGCGCATTCCTCCGCCCCCGGTCCCGGCTGCCTCCGCCTTATGAGAACCAGATCCGGCAGGAGGACTCCCCCGCTCTCTCCCCTTCCCGCTTCCTTCTCCAGCAGCTTCAGCGCCGCAATCCCGCGGAGCGGCTCCTGGAAGACCCGGAGAAGACGCTCCAGAAGGCCCCGCCTCTCACACCGCATCGGGCCGGGAAGAGGAACGTACCCCAGGGGGTACCTCTCCCACCTGGCAAGGAGCATCATGTCCGGACCCCACACCAGGGAGGGAAGCCCCTCCTCTCCCTTTTCCAGATCCGCGACGACAATCTCCACAGGGAGTGAAAGACCCGGGAGCGCATCCGCGGGGTTCGCGAAAAAGGGAAGCGTCCCCCGGGGGTGATATCCTGCAAGCGAGAGGGGAAAGAGAAAGTGGCGCGGCTCGCAGAGTGTGAGGCCGGGCTCGGGGTCCGCACTGGCGACGGGAACACCCGAAAGAGTGATCCGATACCCCTTCTCCGCCGCCTCCCGGATGAATGTCTCACCCGGCGGGAGGGCCTCCGCCTCGAGGATGGGTTTCTCCCGCAGGGATGGTCCCTCCGTCTGTGCGGCATCGGATACCACAGGACTCCTCCCCTCCTCCCTGAGGGCCGCCCCCGCCCCGCGCCAGTAGAGAACTTCTCCGGCGGATCCGAGCGCCATCTGCCACAGTCCCCTGAGACGCATCCGCTCAAACACGGAGAGGAGACTGCCGAGGATATCCAGGAGGGCGCGCGCCCCCCACCCCCCCCGGAGCCCCGTGTGCCTGAGCCATCCGCTCAGGGTTCCGTCGGGCGATACCCTGTGGAACCGGCCCCGCAGCTCGGGATGCATCGCCTCCAGCCGGACGAATGTCCCTCCCTCCAGCTCCTGCCTCTGGAGCCACTTCTGTTGGGAGCCCGACTCCCGGTGAAGAGTCAGGGCGCCGGGACGGAAGGTAAACAGGGCGTTCCGCTTCACCAGCCGGATGCCCAGCTCGTAGTCTTCCAGACGGCCCAGGGTCTCGTCGAATCCCCCCGCTTCCAGAAACAGCTCCCGCTTGATGGAGAAGTTGCCGCTGAAGAGGTCCTGATACGAGAAGCGGTGATGGGGCCGCGCCATGTCCCTGAACCTGTCCTCCCACCAGATCCGGGCATGCAATTGCCAGAGCCGTGCATCGGCTCCCGGGACGGGACGGGCATATCCTATCACCACGCCGGCATCCCGCTGGGCGGCTGCGTGCTCCCGTACGAGTCCGGGGGAGGGGAGCATGTCGTCATCCAGAAAGAGGAGCACCTCTCCCGCCGCCTTTCGCGCCCCCGCGTTCCGGGCCGCGGCGGCATTGCGCGCCCAGGTCTCCACGAGCTCCAGGGGATGCGGAAACCGCTCCATCGCTTCCAGCACCTCGCCGGGAGTGCCGTCGGTGCAGGAGTCCGCCGCCACAACCACATCCATCCCGCCGGGGGGCGAATCCTGCGCGGCCAGCCCATGCAGAAGGTCCCGGAGCGAATCGCGGCGGTTGTGCGTGCAGACAATGACGCTTGTGCGGAGGGTTTCTCCCGGAGACATGGGGTTCCTACAGGCGGGAGAAGAAACGGGAACGAAGGTACGCCCAGGGGCCCCAGAGAGCCCCCCTCATTTCCGCCAGCACCAGGGAGAGGGGTAGCGGAGAGCTCCTGCCGAGAAGCACACGGAGAAGATTCCTGAGATGGTAGTGCACAAACCAGAGGACCGACGAGGCCACAGCCCCGTATTCCCTGTCCACCCAGAGGGAGCGGGTCCACCAGGCGTAGACCCCCACTCCGTATCCGAAGAGGGTCTTCCCGACGGCGTCACTCTCCTTCCGGTGGAGGTGCCACACGCAGGCGGATGGCTCGTAGGCGATCCTGTGGCCGCGGGCAAGAACCCGGGAGAAGAACTCGTGGTCTCCACCGCTGAGTGTGGGCGTGCCCCCGTCCAGATACGGATCGAAGCCGCCCGTCTGGAGGAAGACCTCTTTTCTGACGGCCATGTTCACGCCGGCCCCGGCCGCCCCCGCCCAGGGTGCATGGGCCATCCCCAGGCGGCGGGGGAGCAGCCCCCGCCGGAACCCGCCCGCCGCTTCGAACAGAAACTGCGCAGGAGTCTCGATCTCCAGGGGAAAGGCCACCCCGGTGGCCACGGCCACGGTGGGGTCTTCCAGGCACATCACGAGGGCCGTGATCCACCCGGGGTCCACCCTCGCATCATCATCCGTGAATGCCACGATTTCCCCACGCGCAGCACCCCCCCCGAAATTGCGGGCGTTGTCCAGCCCCGGCGTGTCGCACCGGAGGTACTCCACGCCCGGTGTCGCCTCCACAAGCCGGCGGGTGGCGTCGGTGGTGGGGCAGTTGTCCACCACCAGGATCTCAAGCGGCGTCCAGGTGAGGCGGCCCAGGCTCTTGAGGCAGTCCCCGAGCCAGTGGGCCCTGTCGCGCGTGCAGACCACCACGGAGACAAGGGGGCGGGAGATCCGGGCCGGATGTCCCTCCCGCACAAGGTGGCTCCACGCCGTGCGGGCGCACTCAGGGAGGGCATCCCGGATGGTCCGGGCCGTTACCCGGTTCCGCCGCACGGGGAGAAGGAGCTCTCCGATGGGCTGGCCGCGCCTGCGGAGCACCACGAGCGCCTGTGTGTATCCTTCCAGACCGCCCAGATCGGTGAGGCCCCTCTCCAGGTGCACTTCCCGCACGGCGATGGGATGGAACTCCCTCACGGCGCGTCCTGAAGGGAGCGGGTGTAGAGGGCAACCGCCTCCTCCACGGGACCGTCAAAGGCCACCGTTCCCCCGTTGATCCAGACGCCCCTCCGGCAGACCCGGGAGACATCCCCCAGGTTGTGCGAGACCAGGATGAGGGTGGCGCCCGCGCTGCAGAGCGACTCGATCCGGGCATGGCATTTCTGCTGGAACTCCAGATCGCCCACCGCCAGCACCTCGTCCACAATGAGAAGCTCCGGCCGGGCATGCATGGCCAGGGCGAACCCCAGGCGAGCCGACATCCCCGAGGAGTAGTACTTGAGGGGTGTGTCCAGGAACTCCTCCACCCCCGAGAACTCCGCAATGCTCTCGAACCGGGATCTCAGCTCCGCAAGAGGGAGCCCGTTCAGGGCCCAGTTCAGCCGCATGTTCTGCCTCCCGGTCAGGTCCGGGTAGAAACCCACCCCCAGCTCGATCAGGGCCAGCACCCTCCCCGGGCCCACGGTGACCGTACCCGTTGTGGGGGCATAGATGCCCGCCATCAGCTTGAGGAGCGTGGATTTGCCGCACCCGTTCCGCCCGATCACGGCCACACGTTCCCCCGGCCGCACATCCAGGTTCACCCCCGAAAGGACGTTCCATTCCTCCCGCGCAACCTCTCCCCGGAGGCGGCGCACGAAGTAGCGCTTGAGCGACTCCCCCTGCTCGTAGCGGCGGAACTTCTTTCCCACATTCCGGCAGGAGAGCATCATGGTCAGCTCAGCTCGGCAAATGAATGCCGGTGCATCCGGAAAACGGCCAGCCCCCCCCAGCAGGCCGCCAGAGCCAGGCCCAGGGTCCCCGCCGCCACAAGGGGATCGGGCATCGTCTGCCGGTAGAGCAGATCGTGGTACACGGAGAAGAACCATGTGAGGGGGTTGAGCCAGACCACCTGCTTCACTCCGCCGGGCACCATGTCCAGGGTATAGAAGATGGGGGTGAGGAAGAACATGATGGTGCCCGCAATGGGGATCAACCGCGGGATGTCCCGGAAGAACACCGATCCACAGGCGGCAAGCAGGGAAACCCCCGTCGTGAAGAGGATGTGCGCGGCGAGAAGCAACGGCAGAAGCAGAAGGACCCCCGCCGACTGCGGGGCCAGCACGACGAGCACGGCCGAGAGGATCCCCAGCCCGATCAGGAACTCCACAAGGGTGACTCCCACGCTTGCCAGCACCAGGATCTCCCCGGGAAAGGCGATGCGGGTGATCAGGTACTTGCTGGAGATAATGGACTCGCCGGCCGCCTGCACGGCCCCGAATGTGAAGTTCCAGGCCAGAAATCCGGGAATGATCAGAAGCGGGTACCGCTCCACCTCCACCCGGAAGATCGTGGAGAAGACAAACCAGTATGTCCCGACGAGAAGAAGGGGGTTGAGGAGAGTCCACAAAAGACCCAGCAGGGAGCCCGCATGCTTCAGGAGGAGCCAGGTGCGGAAGAGCTCCCCCAGGAGCTCCCGGTAGGCCCAGATCCGGCTGAGCTGGCTTCCGAGACCCGGACGGTTCACTCGCTCGCGCCTCCCTTCCCCATCCGCACTGCCGTCAGATCCAGAAGGGCGGTTGTGGCATTCAGGCCTTCCATTGCGCCCGGTGCCTTCATGTGAAGCCGACGGATGGCCCCCGGCGCCCCCCGCACAACTGCGCGGGATACCCCGAGGGTATCCTCCAGGCGCCTCAGAGTGCCCGCCGCTCCGTGCCAATCGGGAATCCCCGCCTGAACCATGAGGAGAAACCTGTGCCCGTCGCTGAAGCTCCGGATCCAGATCGTCCCCGGCGGCAGTTCCAGCCGGTACTGCGGGTCGCGGGTCCGGAAACCCATCCGGTAGGCTTCGGCGACTTCAAGCTCCATGGGACCCTCCAGGCGGAGAAGCGGCAACCCCTCCCGAGCGCAGACGAGGAGGGCCTGCCGCCGCTCCTCCCCCCGGGTCTCTACGAACCGCCTCCATCCTCCCCCCCCGAGCACCCATGCATGCCCGAAAAGGGGACGGGGACCCTCGCGGGTCGGGATCGCAGCCCCCTCCCCCAGCGTCGGCTCGAAGAAGGAGGGGGAATCGGCTGCATTCCCGTGCGGGCGCAACTCGAATCCCGGGCCGTAGGAAGTGCCCCCGTATTGAGCACGGATCCCCCCTATCCAGGGCGCGACGAGGAGAAGGGCAAGCAGCAGGAGGACGGGTTTCCGCCCCGGGGAGTCCACCACAGCGGAGGCGCCCGCAGCCAGCACCAGAACAAGGAACGGAGAGAATATCAGGAGCTCCTTGGGACTGAACCAGAGGGGCCAGAGAAGAGCCGCAAGGAGCCCCCCCGCTGCAAAGAACGCGAGATCCTTGCTGTTCCGCAGCAAGGAGAGAAGACCCCACCCTCCCACGAGGAGAGCGCCGGGGGTGAAGACGCTCAGGTGCGCCCCCGCAAACGCCCCCAGCCCGTCAGGGGCGCGGGGAATGCTGAAGGCAAACGTGAACCAGTGGATGATTCTCTGGAGGAGGGCCGCGTCCCGGTGATAGGCGGCACCGCCCAATACCAGAAGGGCCGCCGCTCCCGCCGCCGCCCAGGGAAGGGACCGGAATGAGACCGCATTCCGCATCGCTTCCCTCAGCCGGGGATCCAGGGAGAAATCAACAGCGATGAAAACGGGATAGAGGAAGAGATCCCACCGGCAGAGCCCGCCGAAGATCAGAAGGAGGAGGGCGGGGGCCATGACCCGCCACCCGGGCGGACTGCCGCCCGAAGCCGCTCGCCTCAGGAGGAGGTGCGCCCCCAGCACCGAGCACATGCCGAACACCACGGGGGTATAGACGAGTCCCAGGTAGAAGATCTCGGGAACGGCGAGCACCAGCACGGAGGCGGCGAAGAGCCGGCGGAGCGGCTCCGTGATGTGCGCCTGCGAGAAGACAAGCCCCAGGAGCAGAATGCTCATCAGGCAGGCGGCCGCCCAGGAGCCCGCCATGGCCGCCGTGCGGATGACGGGTTCGGAGGCGGGAAGGAGCGAGAGCATGAGATCCATCCCCCGCTGGTACACCGCAAAGGGCTGCTGTACGGAGTAGTCCCGTCCCGTCAGATGGAACACCAGGGAGGAGGCGTCATCGTAGTCCACGTACTCGAACGTCAGGGCCGCGCCCCCGGTGGCTGCAAATGCGGCCGCCACGATCAGGATCCATGCCCGGGAGCTCCATCTCCTCTCCCGCGCGGGAACATCAGGGGTGCGTATGTGGACGGGGTTCTCCATGATTCCGGGCGGAAAGTACGGCTTCCACGGGCGTTTGTCAAATCAGAAACGCTCAAACCGCTGGAGGATGATCCCTGCAAAGGCGCGTGTTTCCCTGAGCCGGAACTGCTTCTCCATCTCCCCGCATATGAAATCCCCCTGCGCCCGGCGCCCCAGCCGCTCGATTTCGTGTGAGCGCACGAGCCAGATGCGGCGGTACCGCGCGCCCAGTTCCGCAAGACGCCGCACGTCGGGGAAGGGAAGGTCCGACACCCTCTCCCCCGTCTGCGGAAGAGCCGCACCCTGGAGGAGCTCGGGGAAGCGCAGGCGGTCCGGGTCCGCCCTTTGCCGTTCCATGTAGTAGTCGAAGCCCGCGCGGACCCAGGGGGGGTGAAACGCCACGGCATCCCCCTCCTCCGATGCGGCCAGAACATGCGCCGTGAGCCCCCTCCAGTCCTCCTTCCTGTCGGGGAGGAGATACCATTTCACCAGCGGGACCGCCGCAAGAAATAGAAGGAGCAGCATCCCTCCCGCCGCCAGGCGGCGATCCAGCCGCAGAAGACCCGCTGCGGCAAGCACCGCAATGGGGGGGAGACAGAACAGGAGATAGCGGGAGAGAAGAACCGGCATGATCGCGGCCGAGATCCCGAAACCCAGAACGAAGGGAACAAGGACCCAGAGAATGGGGACGATGGTGCGGGGAAGATCCTCCCGAGGTGAGATCCGGCGCGAGAAAGCAGAGGCCGCTTCCAGAGCTCCGAAGAACGAGAAGGCAGCCAGGAGCCACCCTGTTCCCAGGAGGTTCCGGGCGAGCGGATAGGCCCGCCCCAACGGGTCTCCGCCCAGCCACCCGATGTGGATTTCCCCCGGCTGGAAGATCAAAAGAGGAAGTCCCGCGAGGGCTATCCCCACCCATGCCCCCGCCGCCCTCTTCCACATGACGCGCCCCATGCCCCAGGCACAGAGCGCCACGGCGTGGGCGCAGACGGCGAACGCCCCGAACACATGCACATACAGCGAAAGCGCGGAGAGCCCGGCATACAGCACCCAGATCATCCGCCCTCTCCCTTCAAGCCCCTTCAGGAAGCACCAGGAGGCCGCACTCACCAGCAGAAGGAGCAGAGCGTAGCCCCGCGCCTCCTGCGCGTAGAAGACGAGTGTCGGATGCACGGCCAGGAGGAGTCCGGCGGCAAGACCCACCTTCTCGTTGAAGAGCCGCCTTCCCACACCCACGGCGAACGGAATGGCCCCCGCACAAGCCAGCACCGAGAGACTTCGCAGGGCGGATTCCGACTCGCCGAAGACGCGCCAGACCGAGAGCAGACCGTAGTAGAGCCAGCCGTTTCCGTCGTGCTCCAGCATGCTCCCGAGATCCCGCGCGAAACGGAAGCTGAACACTTCATCCAGCCAGAGACTGTTCCTCCCCAGCCGGAAGAACCCCAGCCCCAGTGCCAGGAGTGTCTCGGCCCCCGCAAGGAGCCGGTAGGTTCCCGGCGCATCCCCGTTCCCGCCGGGAGCGTGCGGCCGGAGTGTCAAGAAGCCGCCGCCTCTCACAGCCCGGCCCCCTTCCCCAGGATGTTCCGGGCAACTCCCTCCAGGGTGCCGATGGGACCTCTGCGGGACAGCGCACCCAGCGCCTCTTCCGCAAGGCGGAGCTTCGCCTCGAGGGATTTCTCCATTCCCGGATGGCGCCGGATGCGCGGGTCCAGGCCGTCCCGGTCCGTGTCCAGAAAGTCCACGGCATGAAAGACATAGCCCATGGCCCCCCGGCGGAAGGCGGCGAGGAAATCCACGGTCCGGAACACCCGGCCCGGAATGAGCAGGCGGAGGGTGTGATAGTACGGAATGCGAAGCAGGGGGATGGTTCCGATGGGTATCTCGGCCAGCTCCCCTGCGGCGGTCTCCGCACGGTGCGGATGGGGGTTTCCGAAGGGCGCCGCGTACACTCCCGGGCCCGCCCCCCGGCCCCGGATTCCGCTCCGGCTCTTCACGGAGCGCCTCAGAAGCAGGATCATCCAGGAAGGATACGCCGAGGCATCATACAGATACCCCTCCTCCAGAAGCCACCTGTTCAGATCCGGTCCCGCATTCCAGCTCGGGGCCCGGAATCCCTCCACGCTCTTTCCCGTCAGATCCTCCAGAAGGCGCTTCGCATCCCCCAGCTCCCTGTGCCGGATGCGGGGATCGGCCGGGAGAAACGGCACCGGGTGGGTCATGGAATGGCAGGCCACCTCGGAGCCCGAGTCCGTTATGGACCGGACGGCCGCAGGATGCCGGGCCGCCTCCCGGGCGACAAGGAAGAAGGTGCATCGGGCGTTGCGGCGGGCCAGCATCTCCAGCAGGCGGGGCACGGCCCGCTCGTAGGCCTTCCCGTCGGCGGGGACATCGGTCACCCCGTAGCCCTGCAGATGCGAAGCCACGGAGTCCACGTCCATGCTCAGGAACGCGGAGCGCATCATGCGGGAATGGGGCCGAGGGCCCCGAGCATCTTTCCCGCCGCATCCCTCCCCAGGCCCGCGGAGCTGTTCCAGGAGGTGACGGCCGGATACACCTGGGCCGCGGTCGCAAGCCAGACGCGTCCCGGCACAAGTTCGCCGGGCGGCTTCTTTTCGAGGTACCCCAGGGTGTAGAGGGGCTCCACAAAGGGAGCGCGGAAGACGAAGCTGTCCCGGACATCCCTGGTGTTGAAATCGGGGAAGAGCACCCGCAGCCCCCTCAGCGCGTCCCCCACCAGCTCTTCATCGCTCCTGGCGTAGAGGGGATCCGTCCGGTGCACGTAGTTCATCATGTAGGCCAGGTGGTGTCCGCCCGTATCTTCCTTCTCCAGCAGAACGGAGCTCTCCACGATCCCCTGAAACGGAATTTCCGGATGCAGTGCCGCCACCCAGTAGTACGGGGTGAGACTCCTCCGGAGAACCAGAAGAACGTTCACCACTCCCTGGTAGTCGATTCCCGGATCGACGCGGCGGGTCCACGGGGCCATCCTCTCCCCCGAGGCGAAGGAACGGAAGAGGGCGAGGGGGGTGGTGATGAGCACGGCATCATAGGTGTCCCGCGCGCCGTTGGAAGAAAGGACGGGGCGGCCTCCCTCGTCCAGGTCCAGATGCTCCACGGGGGAGTTCATCCGGAGGCGTACGCCCCTCCCGCGCAGAGAGTCCACCAGGAGCTCCGTGAGGCGGCGGTAGCCTCCCCGGATGTACCCTTTGACCTCCTTTCTGGTTCCCTTCTCTCTGTTGAAGCGGGTCCAGAACCAGAGGGCGGGGATCTCATGATAGCGCTCCCCGAACTTGGCCTGCAACATGGGCTTCCAGAGCGTCTCGAATGCGCGCCGGCCCGAAAGCCGCACCAGCCATTCCTCCGCCGGGATCTCATCCAGGCCCCCGGAGGAAACCCGGCTGGCATACAGTCCCGTGAAACCCACCCGGAATCTGCTCACCAGGGGAAGCGGCTTGAACGCCAGGAGCTCCCGGGGGGTGTTGAGCCCGTAGAGCCGTCCTTCGTGCATGAAACCGAACTCGGCGGTGCGCCAGTAGACGCTGTCCCGCATGTCCAGTTCCCCCAGGAGTTCCAGGAGATGGTCGTCTCCGGGGAGCAGACAGTGATAGAACTTCTCCAGGTGGGTGCCGCCGTAGGGAAAGAAGGCGCCCAGGCCCCCGCAGGACGCGGACGCCTCGTAGAGTGTCACCTCCGCCGCCGAACGCGCAAGCCGGTGCGCCCCCGCCAGCCCCGCAATCCCCCCCCCCACCACCGCAATGCGCGGCCTTTCCCCCTCCCACCCTGCGGGCCGGGTCACGATCCCGTGGACCTCCCCGCGGGAACCACCCTCCCCCCTCCCGAGCTCAGCAGGGCCGTGTAGCGGAGCATCGTCCGCCCGACCCGCATCTTGCTCGCACCGCGCTTCAGGTCATAGCGGAGCACAAGGGGTACTTCCGTCGCCCGCGCGCCCACGGCCTTCAGCTTCAGGAGTATCTCGAACATGCAGGCGAAGCCCTGCTCCCGTACGAAGTTCTCCCCGAATCTCTCCGCCAGCCGGCTGAGGACACCGGCCCCGTAGGCCCTGTACCCGCAGGAGTAGTCCCGCACGCCGGGATAGCGGACAAGGATGCGCATCATCCCTCCGGCGGCATGGCTCAACACCCGGCGGTGGGGGGGCACGCCGATCTCCCGGCCCCCCGTCCGGAACCGGGAGGCGATCACCACATCGTGGCCCTCCTCCAGCAGCCGGATCATCCGGGGTATCAATATGGGATCATGGGAGTTGTCGGCATCCATGGTCACCACGGACCCGCCGCCCGAGCGGGCGGAGGCGAAGCCCGTCCGCATGGCGGCACCGAGTCCCAGATTCCTCGGGTGCCGTATCAACTCCACCGGCAGAGAGAGGGCGGCACTCCGGGCTGCATCGGCGGTGCCGTCGGTGGAGCCGTCATCCACAACCAGGATCCGGAAGGGCGAATCCAGACACGAAAGAGCCGCCCCGATCCGGTCAATGAGGGGAGGGAGGTTCTTCTCCTCGTTGAACGCGGGCAGAACAACCGTGATCATGATGCCGCCTGCATGAAGATGGATGGGCGGGATGCCGCCGCCCGGCGCCGGAGCTCCCGTGGGAAGGAGCGGGGAAGACCCTGATGATCCGGTGAAGGAATCTACATCTCCCCCCGCTCTCCGTGTGTGCCCACCCTCACGCGCGACCCCCTCCCCCCGGGGTGACATGCGCCAAAGGAAGAAAAAAAGGCCCGTTTCCCCTCTTCCGGGGCCGGGCTCCCGGGGGAAAGGGGAGTTTCGGGCTGCGTGCAAAGAGGATTCAGCGGAGGGTGAGGGACTTGAACCCCCATGCCCCTTGCGGGGCGGCAGTTTTCAAGACTGCTGCCATACCATTAGGCGAACCCTCCGGTCGGCCGGACGGGGTAATATACGAAGAGCCGGAGCCCCGTCAAACCCCTCTTCCCGCCGGAGCCCCTCCGGCGACCTCCGCATAGAGTGCGGCGGTCTTCCGGGCCACGCTCCGCCAGGTGTATTCCCGTAGGACGTGATCCCGGAGCCGGGGGGTCCGCGCCCGGGCGAGGGCACGCCTGATTCCCTCCCGGATGGATTCCACGGAGGAGGGTTCCACGTAATCGGCCATCTCTCCAAAGTACTCCCGGGTGCCGCCGTGGGGGGTCATCACGATCTTCGCCCCCGCCAGGGCCGCTTCCAGGGCGGCGATGCCCGGTGTCTCAAACTCGGAGGGGAGAACAAACACATCGCAGGCCGCATAGGCGGAGGCGAGCATTGGCGACTCGTGCGGGAGCCCGTCCAGGAGGAGGATGTGCCGATGGCGCGCCGCCTCCTCCCGGCAGCGCTCCCCATACGGGCTCCGGATGATCCTCCCGATGATGACGGCCGGATGAGGTATTCCCGCCAGGGCCCGGATCAGGTTCAGCACGTTCTTCCTCTCGTGCCCCGTGTGCCCCACATTCAGGATGAACCCCTCCAGCCCGTACTGCTTCCGGAAGAGAGCGGGATCCGCTGCGGCAAACCGTTCCTCCACCCCGTTCGGAATGACGCGAATCTTCGACCCCGGCACACCCAGACCCTGCCTGAGGAGGTGCGCCTCCGCCTCCGTGTTGGGGACGACCCGCGATGCCCAGCCGCAGATATCCGCCGCCAGACCGTAGTCGGACCATATCCCGCGGCCCGCCCGCCCCAGGAGCCGCGTGACGCCCAGCGCGGTGCGCACGAAGGCCGTGGAGTGCCTGCTGTAGATGACGGGAGAGACAACCAGGGGAACCCCCAGCGCGTGGATCTCCCGCGCCAGGTGGTAGGTCCCGATGTTGGCGGCAAACAGATGGAAGAGATCCCACTCCCCGGGGCGGAAGCCCGACCAGGGATCAAACAACTGCGGCGTCACCCCGAACTCGGGAAGATGCTCCGCCGTGCCCCGGATCTGCGTGTGGGGACCTCCCCTCAGGATCGAGACGGCCTGGTAACCCGCCATGCAGACTCTCATCGCAGTCTCCTCCCTATCCGGGTATAGAGATCGGCCAGGGCCGTCCGGGGGTCGAACGCGCGTATCCGCCGGATGTCGGAGGGGGCGGGCTCGGGCCGGACGGCGGGTGAGAAGACCGAGCCGTCCTCCAGCGATGCGGATCCCTCAAGCGGAAGGAATGCCTCGGTGCCGCCGGGTGCGGTCACATGCAGGGCCACCGTGGCCGGCCCCCTGCCCTCCGAGCGCACCCGGGATCCTTCGGCGCGGACCGTCACGGACACCGCCCCCCGGGAACCCCACCACGCGGCGTAGGCCCCGAAGGTGGTGTTCCGTATGCCCGCTTCCTCGGCCGCCATCGCCAGATCCGCCAGCACTTCCGTGTGTCTGTGCCCGGGATGGTGGTAGAAGAAGAGGGGCTCGTTCCGGGAGAGCTTCCGCCCAAAGACCGTGCGGAAGTACTCCGCCATCCTCCGGCTCCCGTATCCCGCGGCCATCAGACTCCCGATGCACACGGGGTGGATGGGCACCTGCAGGGTGCCGTAGGAGGTTCCATAGGCCGAAGGGTACAGGGGAAGCGTGTCGTAGGCGTACCCGAACTCGGAGGAATAGGCGAACCCCGCCTCTTCCAGGGCACGGCCCAGTCCCGGGTTCCATTCCCCGTAGGGAGCGGCAAAACCCTCCGCCCGGATGCCCGCCCCCCCCAGGAGATGCCGGGCCTTCCGGATTTCCGCCAGGTTCTGCTCGCAGGTTCCGTGCGTGCGGTGTTCGTAGCAGTGGAGGGCCAGCTCCTGCCCTGACATGGCGGCAAAGCGCCGGAGCCGGCCCTCATGGCTCTTCACGTCCAGAAACCAGCTCATGGCCAGGGCCGATTCCCCGGCCAGGCCGTACAGCTCCTCCAGGGCATCCTCCGAAGCCCCGTCCGTATCCACGCGAAGGGCGAACAGGTTCCTGTCGCCCGACGGGTAGTACCAGAGATGCGCGTACGGGAGGCCCCGCCTGTGGTGCAGGTATTCCAGGGAGCGATGCACCAGATACCGCACCTCCGCTTTGGACACCAGGGAGACCCGCTCGGCGGGAAGACGGTCGGTGTGGAAGTGGAAGCTCTTGTTGGCCGCGCGCGCATCGAACATCAGGGCGCCGGGATCGAAGGGAAGCGCCACACAGTGTCCGTCCAGCAGGTCCCCCGCCCGCACAGCGTAGCTTCCCGAGGGCGTCCGGAGATGCCCCGCACCCGGCGGGACCTCGATCCTCTCCCCGAGATCGATGAGGTGGCTCCCCCCGAACACCTCCTCCCCGTCCCCCACGATGTACTCCACCCTCTCGGCGTGGAGACTTCCCTCCAGGAGCGGCTCAAGGTAGCGGGCGGCTCCGAGGACCGCTCCTCCCGCCCGGAGGAACCCCGCCACGGCGGTCTTCTCCACGGGGGCGAGCGCGCGGGCGAGGATCAGCACGCTGGACTCCTCCAGCAGCCCCGCATCGGGATGAGGCATCCGGGTGAAGGGAAGCCCTTCCTGGCGGAGGAGCTCCTCCCACGGACCCGCATCGGCCAGAAGCGCGGCATGCACCTTCATACGAGCTTCTCCTTCAGGTAGCGCATCTCCTCCCGGCGGAATACCCCGAAGGCGGTTGCCGCAACTCCGAAGAGAACCACCGATACGGGAACGGACAGAAAGGGGGGCATATCCCGGCTGAAGACGAGCCAGAGCATCATCGGAATCCCCGCCAGGAGGGGCCGCGCAAGCACCCGGGTAATGGAGATGGGCATGGACATCTCCACCGCACGCGCCAGCAGCACAAAGGCGACGGCCTCCCCCGCCACCACGGCCCATGCCGCCCCCGTGATGCCGGATGCCGCCGTCAGGGGAACCAGGAGAAGTGCCTGCAGGCCGGCAGAGACCATCATGATGCGGCTGAAGAGGGCCTCCTTGCCCCCCGCCACCAGTGTGGAGACCAGAACCGAGTTGAGGACCGTACACCCCACGTAGCCGGCAAGAACCGCAAGCACGGAGGCGGCCTGTACGTATGCGGATCCGAAGACGAGCTCCATGACGGGTTCCGCACACCATATCCCTGCAAGGAGCGCCGGGAGAAGCACCAGGGCCAGGGCCTTCAGGGCCGTCTCCACCAGGCGGCTCAGGTGCTCCCCTCCGAGCGGATACTGCCGCGTCAGGGCCGGAAGGAGAAGCGCGTTCAGAAGCCGGTCCGCCACGAGGGCCGAGAAGACAATCTTCATGGCCGCCCCGAACAGGCCCGCCTCCGCCGTACCCAGCGCGAGCCCGATCACGATGGGGGGGAGATTCATGACGCTGTGGCCCAGGAGGGAGGCCAGCCCTGCCGGCAGGTTCTCCTTCAGGATCGTTCCCCACCGGCCCGGCTCCCACTCAAAGCCGGGGGATCCGTATCTCCGCCGGTACGAGAGGAAGAGATAGGCCGCCGAGGCGGCGTTCCCCGCGCAGAAGGCGAGGGGAACCGCGTAGAGGTCTCCGGGGGAGCGCACGGCCAGCACCAGCACCAGGGCATACACGCAGGAGCTCACAAGGCGCGACAACGCCACGCGCGCGAAGTCCTCCTTCCCCTGGAAGAACCAGTCCAGCAGGAAGGCCAGGGGAAGCAGGGAACAGGCATACAGGACGGTGATGTCGGCCCAGGAGCTCCCGCCGAAAACCGTCCACGCAAAGGCCCATGTGGCCAGCCAGAGCAGAAGAGAGAGCGAGAGCCGGAGGGCCAGCACCCCCCCCACGCGGCGGTGGTCCACCCCCGGCCCGGCGGCCACATTCCGAGTCTCCACCAGCAGGATGCCGGGACTTGCCAGAAGCACCTGATAGCCCAGGATGGCCAGTCCGATGCCGATCATCCCGAAACCGGAAGGGGAAAGAGTGCGGGCCAGATAGACGCTGATGAAGAAACCCACCAGGCGGCTTCCGGCATCGCCCCCCGCGGCGGAGAGAGCGTTTCTCAGAAGGGGCTTCAACGGGAGCCCTCCCCCAGGAGCCGGAGGAGCGCCTCTTCCCGCCTCCGGAGTGTGAACGTGCCCGCGATGCGGTTCCGCGCCGCTGTGCCGGCATCGGGGGGGGCGTCCAGGGCTTTCTCGAGCGCCGAGGCCAGGGCCCCCGGGTCCCCGTAGGGAACCAG
Source organism: Bacteroidota bacterium (assembly GCA_049587715.1). Classification (GTDB taxonomy): domain Bacteria; phylum Bacteroidota; class Ignavibacteria; order UBA10030; family UBA6906; genus JBAVEL01. Next base: position 49,710 of record JBAVEL010000003.1, on the reverse strand, counting down.
ATACCCGCATCCATCGATGGCCGTGGGGATCCCTCCCACATGCGTCCCCACGGGGACACAGCCGCAGAGCATTGCTTCGCAGAGACTGTTGGGGAGGCCCTCCGCCGCGGAGCTCTGGCAGTACACCTTGGCCCTCTGGTAGAGAGGAAGCAGCGCGTCCCGGGGGACGGGCGGGTGCAGGCGGAAGTTCACAGGCGCCTCCCCCGCCAGCTCTCCAATCAGACGCGGGGCGATCCCCACCACATCGAAAGGCACCCGGGGAAGGCGCCGGGCCGCCTCCATGAGCACATCCAGCCCCTTCTTCCGGAACCTCCACACGTCGTGGGAGGGAGCCACGCTGAGAACGGTCCGCGTCTTCTCTCCCCGGGGAACCCAGAACTCCGGGTCATATCCCGTGGGGACGTACTCGATGTTGGCGCCGTCGTACTCCGCCAGCCGGATGATTTCCCCCCGGAAGAAGGGGTCCACGATGAGGAGTCTCCCGGCGTTCCGCATGGCCCAGCGGACAAACACCGCTTTCCACGGGTTCAGCCAGATGCCGTAGCGGATCCCGGGGATGCGCGAGGCATCCACCCCTCCCACCACGATGAACGAGGGCTTTCCCGTGAGGCGGGAGGCCAGCACCGCGAAGGCCGAGTACACCGAGGCGAACCAGGTGAAGGTGGCATCCGCCCGGAGTCCCGCAAGAAGGATGCGCAGCGGGGCGAAGGGCCCGCGCACGGTAAGGGGGCGGACGGTGAAGTGCTTTTCGAGGAGAGCCAGGTCCTCCCTGATGAACGGGGCGAGATGGGTGGATGTAAAGAGTATTTTCACTCAGAGAGCGGGCCGGCCCGGAAAGGGTGGCGTGTCGGCGCCAATGTACCTCAAAACCGCGTCACAATCAACGACAGGGCGGTCCCCGCCCGTGCCTCTCTGGGGGATTTTCCGTATGATGGAAGGTTCATGGAACTCTGGCGGCGGAACCTCTACATCCTCTGGGGCACCCAGTTCCTCGCAATGGTGGGGATGAACCTGGTGGTGCCCTTTCTTCCCTTCTATGTGCGCTCCCTGGGTGTGACGGACCCCGGCGACCTCGCCCTCTGGAGCGGGTTCGCCTTCAGCGGCACCTTTCTGGCCGCCTTCATCGCCACGCCCATCTGGGGAACCCTGGGGGACCGCTACGGCCGGAAGGCCATGACGGTGCGGGCCATCTGGGGACTTGCCCTCTCCCAGGTGCTCATCGGGCTGGCGCAGAGCCCCGTCCAGCTTGTGCTCTTCCGCATCGTACAGGGCGCCATCAGCGGGTTCATCGCGGCCGCCCTGGCCCTGGTCTCCACCAACACGCCCAAGGAGCGCATCGGGTACGCCCTGGGACTCCTGCAGTCATCCACCGCCGCAGGGATGGTGCTGGGCCCCATCGTGGGGGGGATCCTGGCCGATCTGATCGGGTACCGGGAGATCTTCTTCATCACCGCCCTGCTCTGCGCGGCGGGGGGTGTGGTGGTGCTGGCGGGCGTGCGCGAGGCACCCGGGGCAGCCCGGGAGGAGGCCTCCTTCAGGGTGCGCGACAACTACCGCCTGATGTTCACCGACCGCCGGCTCCGGATCGTGGCCGCCGGGCTCGTCGTGGGGCAGATGGCGGTTCTGATGGTGGAGCCGGTCTTCGCCCTTTTCATCGAGACCTTCACGGAGGGAAGCGCCTATGTGGCCACCCTGGCGGGGATCATCTTCTCCATCGCCGGGGTGTTCATGTTGGTTTCCGCCCCCTGGTGGGGGAGGCGGAACGACCGCCGGGGCTACCGCAGCGCCATGGCCCTCTCGTTCGGAGCAATCGCCCTCGCCTACGCGGGACACGTGGCGGTGGCCGACCTGTACCAGCTCGGGGTGTTGAGGGCGGTGCTGGGGTTCTTCCGGGGGGGGATCCTTCCGGGCCTCTACTCCCTCACCAGTCTCTACTCCCCTCCCGAGCGGCGGGGAGGGATGATGGCCATAGCATCCAGTCTGACCCTCCTGGGGAACATGCTGGGACCCACCCTGGGCGGGGTGGTGGGGGGACGGGTGGGACTTCAGACCGTCTTCCTGGTGAACAGCGTCATTCTGCTGGGGCTCGGCATCCTGTTCTGGAAACGCCTCGAGGAGGACCCCTCCCCCCGGCCCTGACCCGCGTTGCGGTTCGGACTCCAAATGGGTATACTGTCCGCAGACCCGCTCCCCGCGCACCTGAGAACCAACCCCTCATGAACACATCCCCCCCCGTGGAACGCCTTTTCCTCCTGGACGGAACGGCCCTGGCCTACCGATCCTATTATGCATTCGCCGTCCGCTCCCCCCTCCGCAACAGCCGGGGGGAGAATACGGGCGCCGTGTACGGATTCGCCTCCACCCTTCTCCGCATCCTGGAGGGGGAGAAGCCCGACCATATCGCAGCCGTCTTCGACACACCCGAGCCCACATTCCGTCACACGCGCTACCCCGCCTACAAGGCCACCCGGGAGAGGATGCCCGAAGAGCTGGCGGCGCAGCTCGACCTCATCAGAGAGGTGGTGCGGGCTTTCTCGGTTCCCATTCTGGAAGTGCCGGGCGTGGAGGCCGATGACGTGATCGGGACCCTGGCCCGGGCGGCGGAACAGCAGGGAGTGGCCGTGCGGATGGTGACGGGAGACAAGGACTTCATGCAGCTCGTCTCCCCCCTTGTGCTCATGTACAAGCCGGGAAGGGGGGGGGAGGAGCCCGAGATCCTGGACGTGGAGGCGGTGCGGAGGAAGTTCGGGGTGGAGCCGTCCCGGGTGATCGACGTTCTGGGCCTCATGGGAGACCAGTCGGACAACGTACCCGGCGTGCCGGGGGTGGGGGAGATGACCGCCATACCGCTCATTCAGGAATTCGGGAGCATGGAGGGTCTCTACGCGAACCTGGAGCGGGTCTCCAGGCCCGCCATCAGGGAGAAACTCCGGACACACAGGGACCTGGCTTTCCTCTCGCGCGAGCTGGTGACCATCCGGACGGACGTGCCTCTTCCGCTGGATTTCCACCAGTTGAAGGCGGCGCCCCCGGATGCGCCCGTTCTGGAGCGCTTGTTCGAACGCCTGGAGTTCCGCTCGCTTCTCACACGGAAGCGGCGGGAGGCCCCGCCTCCCCCCGTGGAAACGCGGGAAGCGGAGACCCTTCCCGAAGTCACCATGCGGAACGACACGCACCTCTGGAGGTGCATCACGGACGGGGGGGAGCTCCGCCGCCTCGCCGCCGAGCTTGCCTCCGCCGGGGTTCTGAGTGTGGACACCGAGACCACGGGCCGGGACCCGCTCCGGGCGGAGCTGGCGGGTATCGCCCTTGCCAGAACGGAACGGGAGGCCTTCTACATACCGGTGGCTCCCGTGCCGCGGGAGAACCCCGGGGAGGGTCTCTTCCATTCCCACGAGGAGGCGGGGTTCGCGGACAACCGGGCGGGGGCGATTCCCGGGGGGGAGGTTCTGGGGTGCCTGAAGCCCCTCCTGGAGAACCCCGCCGTCCGCAAGGTGGGGCAGAACATCAAGTACGACATGCTGATGTTCCTGAACCACGGCATTGCCCTGGAGGGAGTGGAGTTCGACACGATGGTTGCCAGCTACGTGCTCCGCTCCGACGGACAGCACAACCTGGACGCCCTCGCCCGGGAGTACCTGGGCTACCGCACGCTCAGCTACGCGGAGCTGGTGGGGAAGGGAAAGGCGGAGAGGAAGATCACGGAGGTGCCCCTGGCGGATGCGGCACAGTACGCCTGCGAGGATGCGGACATCACGCTCCGGATCCGTGGAGCGCAGGAGCGGCATCTGGAAAAGGCGGGGCTCCTGGATTTGTGCCGGGATCTGGAGTTCCCCCTCATTCCCGTGCTGGCCCGGATGGAATTCGCCGGAGTGGCGCTGGACGCCGCCTATCTGGAGGGGCTCTCGAAGGAGCTGGAGGTTCGTCTCACGTGCCTGGAGCGGGAGATCCACGCCGATGCGGGAGAAGCGTTCAACATCAACTCCACCCGACAGCTCTCCGACATTCTGTTCGGGAAGCTCGGCCTGGCCCCCGTGCGGAAGACCAAGACGGGCTTTTCCACGGACGTGGGAGTTCTGGAGTCGCTCCGGGGCCGGCATCCCATCGTGGACCGCCTTCTGGAGTACCGGCATTCGGTGAAGCTCAAGTCCACCTATGTGGATGCGCTTCCCGCCCTCATCCACCCCCGCACGGGGAGGGTGCACACATCCTTCAACCAGACGGTGGCTTCCACGGGTCGCCTCTCCAGCAGCGACCCCAACCTGCAGAACATTCCCATCCGCACGGAGATCGGCCGGGCCATCCGGAAGGCCTTCGTTGCGGGGAGTCCCGGGATGCGGATTCTCTCCGCGGACTACTCCCAGATCGAGCTGCGGATCATGGCCCATGTCTCGGGGGATGAGGCCATGCAGGAGGCCTTCCGGCGGGGGGAGGACGTGCACGCATCCACCGCCCGGGGGATCTTCGGGGTGGAGGGAGAAGACGTCACCCGCGACATGCGGCGGAAGGCCAAGGAGGTGAACTTCGGCATCATGTACGGGATCGGCCCCTTCGGGCTGGCGGGACGGCTCCAGATCTCCCAGACGGAGGCGAAAGAGATCATCCGCCGGTACTTCGAGCGATTCCCCGGTGTGGAGGCCTACATCGAGCGCACCAGGGAGTTCGCCAGGCAGGAGGGCTATGTGGCCACGCTCCTCGGCAGAAGAAGGTACATTCCCGAGATCCGGAGCCGGAACGCAGCCATACGCGGAAACGCCGAGCGGCAGGCCATCAACATGCCCATCCAGGGAACCGCCGCCGACATGATCAAGCGGGCCATGATTCTCGTGGACGGGGAGCTGCGGCGCCGCACGATGGCCACGCGGCTTCTCCTTCAGGTGCACGACGAGCTGGTGCTGGAATCCCCCGCGGCCGAGGCGGAGGAGGCGGCCGGCCTGGTGCGCAACGCCATGCAGGGCGCCCTGGCCCTGGATGTGCCGGTGGTGGCCGATGTGGGGATGGGACGCGACTGGCTGGAGGCGCACTGAGGCCGGAAGGCCTCAGACCTCCATAATCTCCTTCTCCTTGAGCGCCAGAAGGGCGTCGATGTCCTTGATGGACTTGTCCGTGATCTTCTGCACCTCCCCCTCCGCGCGCTTCCGCTCGTCCTCCGAGAAGTGCTCCTCCTTCTCCGCCTTCTTGAGGTGTTCGATGGTGTCGCGGCGGATGTTCCGCACCGCGACCTTGCCCTCCTCCCCGAACTTCCGGGCCAGCTTCACCAGCTCCCGGCGGCGCTCTTCGTTGAGGGGCGGGATGGGAACCCGCACGACCTCCGCGTCCTTGATGGGATTGAAGCCGAGATTCGCCTCCTGAATCGCCTTCCGGACCGGCTCCAGCATGGGCTTCTCCCAGGGCTGGACCGTGATGGTGTGCAGGTCCATGACGCTCACGTTCCCCACCTGGGCGAGGGGCACGAGGGTTCCGTAGTAGTCCACCCGCACGCCGTCCAGAAGCGCGGTGGTGGCCTTGCCGGTGCGGATCCGCACCAGCTCCTGCCGCAGGGCCTCGGATGCCTTCTGCATCCGGTCCCTGTTCTCCTTCATGATCTTCTCGATCATCACGGGGTTGTCCTCCTCATGGGGTCAGCGGTTGGGGGAGCGCCCTCGTGCACACGCGTGCCGACGGGTCTGCCCAGCGCCAGGTCCCGCAGGTTGCCCGGCACGTTCATGTTGAAGACGATGATGGGAAGGCGATTCTCCTTGCAGAGGGTGATGGCCGTGAGGTCCATGACCGCCAGCCCCCGGGTGAGAACATCCAGGTAGGAGACCTCCCCGAACCGGACGGCGCCGGGGTGGCGCTCCGGATCGGCGTCGTACACGCCGTCCACGCGGGTTCCCTTCACGATCACATCGGCCCCGATCTCCACCGCCCGGAGGGCGGCGGCGGTGTCGGTGGTAAAGTAGGGGTTCCCCGTGCCCGCGCCGAAAATCACCACGCGCCCCTTCTCCAGGTGGCGCACGGCGCGCCGGCGGATGAAGGGCTCGGCAATCACCTCCATGCGGATGGCCGAGACCAGCCGGGTGTTCAGGCCCTCGTGCTCCAGGGCGCTCTGCAGGGCAAGGGCGTTGATCACGGTGGCCAGCATCCCCATCTGGTCCCCCGTCACCTTCTCGATGGAATCGGCGGAGTCGGCCACCCCCCGGTAGATGTTCCCCCCGCCGATCACGATGCCGAGCTGGACACCCAGCTCGCTGACCGCGCGGATCTCCCCCGAGTAGCGCTTCAGGACGTCGTGGTCGATCCCGAACGGACGCGCCCCCATGAGGGCCTCGCCGCTCAGTTTCAGCAGGATGCGCGTGTAGGCCGGCTGCGGCATGGATGGTCCTCCTCGAAGGATGGCCCCCGGCGCGGCCGGGGGAGGGGCTTTACCGGGCCTCCTCGCCGAGCTGGTAGCGCTGGAAGCGCGCCACGGTGACGGGAGGGCCTCCCGCGGATGCCTCCTTGAGGAAGTCCCGGATGGTCTTCCCCGGGTCCCGGATGAATGTCTGCTCCAGGAGGCACACCTCCTGGTAGAACTTCTCCAGCTTCCCTTGTGCAATGCGGTCCAGAATCTGCTCGGGCTTTCCCTCGTTGCGGGCCTGGGTCCGGTAGATGTCCAGCTCCCGCTCCACGGTCGCATTGTCGATCTGGTCACGGCCGATCACCAGGGGATTCATGGCCGCAATCTGCATGGCCACATCGCGCCCCGCCGTGCCGAGGGCCGGGGGATCCCCTCCCCCCGAAAGCTCCACCAGCACACCGATCTTGCTGCCCAAATGGGTATAGCAGGTGACGGTGCCGCCCGGGGTCTCGAACACGTGGAACCGGCGCACATCCACCTTCTCCCCCACCTTTGCCAGAAGGTCTTCCATGGTCTGGGCCACCGTGCGCCCTCCCGAGGCGGGGGCTCCGAGCAGAGAAGCCACGTCGGCGGGACGCGCGGCTTCCACGGCCTCGGCCACGGTCCGGGCGAACGAGCCGAAATCCTGGCTCCGGGCCACGAAATCCGTTTCGCAGTTCACCTCCACCACCACGCCCAGCCGCCCGCCGGCGGCCACCCGCGTGACGATCATGCCTTCGCGGGCCGTGCGGTCCCCGCGCTTCTGGGCCACCGCGGCGCCCTTCTTGCGGAGATGCTCCACCGCCGCCTGCATGTCCCCGCCGGTCGCCTCCAGGGCCCGTTTGCAGTCCATCATGCCCGCCCCGGTGGATTCCCGGAGCTTCTTGACCATCTCGTTCGTTACTGCTGCACTCATGGTATTCGTCCTGTCTGAGAGTATCCGTCCCGGGCGTCGCCCCGCCCGCCGCCGCATTCCCCCGCCATCCGGGGGCTTCAACCCTGGGAGGGTTTCTCCCCCGCCCCTTCCCGCTCGCGGGCCTCGGTCTCCACCGCCGTCTCCATCTGACGCGAGGATGCCCGCTCCCGCCCCTCCACCACCGCGTCCGTAAAGGCCTTGGCAACGATCTGGATGGACTTGATGGCGTCGTCGTTGGCGGGAATCACGAAGTCCACGTTCTCGGGATCGCAGTTTGTATCCACAATGGCGAACACGGGGATTCCCAGCCGGCGCGATTCCTTGACGGCGATGGCTTCCTTCTTGATGTCCACCACGAACAGGGCCCCCGGCAGCCGGGTCATGTCCACCACCCCCGAGAGCACATCGTTCAGCTTGTCCTTCTCGCGCTGGAGGAAGAGCCCCTCCTTCTTGGTGATCTTGTCGAAGGTCCCGTCGCTCTCCATCTTCTCGATGTTCGTCAGCCGTTTGACGCTCTTCCGGATCGTCGTGAAGTTGGTGAGAGACCCGCCCAGCCAGCGCTCCGAGACGTAGAACTGCTGGCAACGCACCGCCTCCTCCCGGATGACCTCCTTGGCCTGCTTCTTGGTGCCCACAAACAGGACACGCTTCCCCTCCGCCACGATGTTGGCGATGGCGTTGCATGCGTCTTCCAGGCAGGACTGGGTCTTCTTGAGGTCGATGATGTGAATCCCGTTGCGCTCCATGAAGATGTAGGGGCGCATCTTGGGATTCCAGCGGCGGGTCAGGTGTCCGAAATGACACCCCGCGGTGAGCAGGTCGGCGAGCTCGGCACGCGGCATCCGTGTACTCCTTATGTTGGTTGATTCCTCTATCCTCTTCCCCTCCCTCCGGGATCGCTGCCGCAGGCGGCGACACCCCCGGAGGAATCGGAGGATATGCGTGATGAAAAACCGGCGCGCTTACCGCTTGGAGAACTGGAACCGCTTGCGCGCCTTCTTCTGTCCGTATTTCTTGCGTTCCACCATGCGCGGGTCGCGCGTAAGCAGTCCCGCATTCCGCAGGGGACTCCGGTGGTCGTCGCTCACCTCCACCAGCGCCCGTGCGATTCCCAGGCAGATGGCCCCCACCTGGCCCGTGGGTCCGCCTCCCTCCACCTTGACGCGGACATCGTACCGGCCCGCGGTCTGCGTCACCTCGAAGGGCCGCACCACGTCGGCGCGTTGCGTCTCCAGGGGAAAGTAGTTCTCGAGGGTGCGGCGGTTCACCGTGATCCGGCCGGCTCCCGGGGCGAGCAACACACGCGCCACCGAGGTCTTGCGCCGGCCGACGGCCAACTTGGTTTGCGGCTGCATCGCCTATCAGGCTCCTTGTGCTGGGCTGGATGAGACGTGGGGCGCCGGCTTCTGCGCGGCGTGCGGGTGCTCGGGCCCCGCGTACACTTTCAGCTTCTTGAAGATCTGCCGCCCGAGGCGGTTGTGGGGGAGCATGCCCCGGATGGCGTGCTCGAACACCTTCCCGGGATCGCGCCGGAGCAGATCCTGCACGCCCGTCGTGGTGGCCCCGCCGGGATACCCCGTGTGGTGGAAGTAGGTCTTCAACTGCTCCCGCTTGCCGGTCAGCTTCACCTTCCCGGCGTTGATCACGACCACGTAGTCACCCAGGTCGGCATTGGGGGTGAAGACGGGTTTGTGCTTCCCGCGCAGAAGGCGCGCCACCTGGGTGGCCACGCGCCCCAGCGTCTTCCCCTCGGCATCCACCAGATGCCACTTCTTTTCCGTTTCGGTGCCCTTGAAAAACCGGGTGACCTTCTCCATGCCTCAACCTGTCGTGAGAGATGAAACCGGGGTGAAAAAGCCAATAAATGTAGCAAACCCCCGCCTGAGAGTCAACCCCCGGCGGGGCCTCCGGGATGTGCGTCGGCCTGGCGCTCCGCATGGTACGAGCTTCTCACCAGCGGCCCCGATGCCGCATGAGCGAATCCCATTTCCAGGGCCGTTTCCCCCAGGGCCCGGAACTCCCCGGGGGAAAGGAACCTCTCCACGGGGAGATGCGCCTTCGTGGGCTGCAGGTACTGGCCCAGGGTCACCAGGGAGCATCCCGCACCCCGCAGGTCCCGCAGCACATCCACCACTTCCTCCCGGGTCTCCCCCAGACCCAGCATCAGGCCGCTTTTTGCCGCCATGCCCCGCCGGGAGGCCATGGCCAGGACCTCCAGACTCCTCTCATACCGGGCCCGGGGCCTCACCGAGGGGTAGAGGCGGGGGACGGTCTCCACGTTGTGGTTCAGCACATCGGGACGGGCCGCCGCCACGGTCTCGAGGGCCGCCTCGCTCCCCCTGAAGTCGGGAATCAGCACCTCGATCCGCACACCCGGATTCAGGCGGCGGATCTCCCCTATGGTCTTCGCAAAGAGACCTGCGCCCCCGTCCGGCAGATCGTCCCTCGTCACCGAGGTCACGACCGCATACCGCACCCCCATGAGCCGGACGGCCTCGGCCACCCGGCGGGGTTCCTCTGCGTCCACCTCCCCCGGCCGCCCCGTCTTCACGGCGCAGAAGCCGCAGGAGCGGGTGCACACATCGCCCAGAATCATGAAGGTGGCGGTCCCCGAGTCCCAGCACTCCCCCATGTTGGGACAGCGGGCCTCCCGGCAGACCGTGTGCAGGCCCTTCCGCTCCATGAGGGAGGTGAGACGCGCGTAGTTCTCCCCCGAGGGGAGCCGGACCTTCAGCCAGGGAGGTCTGGGGGCGTGCCCCCCGGGTCGGGTCGGCGGCGGTGCCGCCATCAGAGCTTCCTCCCCGGATCGAAGTTCTGCAGGTGCTGCACCACCTCTTCCAGGAACGAACCTCCCAGGGCCCCGTCCACGATCCTGTGGTCGAAGGAGAGGGTGAAGTAGGCGATGGACCGGATGGCAAGGGCGTCATCCATCACCGCCACCCGTTTCCGGACGGCGCCCGTTCCCAGGATGGCCACCTGGGGCTGGGAAATGATGGGGGTGCCGATCATGGTTCCGAACACCCCATAGTTGGAGATGGAGAAGGTGCCTCCCTGGATGTCATCGGGGGTGAGGCGCTTGGAGCGTGTGCGGGAGGCCAGGTCGTCCAGGGCGCGGGCAAGACCCAGGAAGTTCTTCTCCTCCGCGTTCCGTATCACCGGCACGATCAGGCCGTTCTCGGAGGCGACGGCGATGCCGATGTTCACGTAGGTCTTCCGGATGATCTTGTCCCCCTCCACCGAGCTGTTCACCAGGGGGAATTTCTTGAGGGCGTGCACCACCGCCTCGATCACGTAGGGCATGAAGGTGAGCTTGAAACCCTCCCGCTTCAGGAAGGCCTCCGCGTGATCCGTCCGGTGGCGGGCCACGGCGGTCATGTCCACCTCGTGGATTGCCGCCACATGGGGAGAGGTCTGGACGCTTCGCACCATGTGCTCCGACATCCGGACCAGCACGTTGCTCATCTGCAGGATTTCGTGCTGGGGGGCGGGGTATTTGGCGCGCAGCTCAGGCGCCTCCACGGGCTTCGCCACCACGCCCCTGGAGACGGCGTGGGCCGCCCCCTTCTTTCGGGCTTCCACATATGCAAGGACATCCTTCTTCGTCACGCGTCCCGACTCCCCGGTGCCGGGAATCCCCTCCAGCTCCGTCATGGACACCCCCTCGGTCCGGGCGATGTTCATCACGAGGGGGGAGAAGAACCCGGCCCCTCCCTCTGGACGCGTGGCGGGGGGGGACGCGGGACCCGGCACCCCGGCCGGTGCAGGGGCCTGCGCGGGGGTCGCCTCCGCCTTCGGGGAGGGTGGCGCGGGGGCGGCCGGAGCCGCTGCGGCGTCCGTCTCGATGTAGGCGATCACGGTCCGCACGGGCACCGTCTTCTGCTCCGCCACCACGATCTCGGCCACCACGCCCGCGGCGGGGGAGGGAATCTCGGAATCCACCTTGTCGGTGCTGATCTCCAGGAGCGTCTCGTCCTTCCGTATCGGATCTCCCGGCTTCTTGTGCCACTTCACGATGGTCCCCTCGGCGATGCTCTCGCCCATCTGGGGCATCACGACTTCCATCCGTGCCATTGCGGTTCTCCTCTCAGGTTCAGATTCAGATGCGGGCGAGCGATTGGAGCGCGGCGTGGATCTTCTCCGCATCCGGCAGGCAATGCTCTTCCAGGGTGGGGGCAAAGGGGACCGGCGTGTCCAGCGCGCCCAGACGCTTCACGGGCGCATCCAGGGAGGCCCAGGCCCCGTCCGCCACGAGGGCTGCGATCTCGGCCCCGATCCCTCCCGTCAGGTTGTCCTCGTGCACCACCAGCACGCGCCCCGTGTCCGCCGCCACGCGCAGGATCAGGTCCCGGTCGAGGGGCTGGAGGCTGCGCAGATCCGCCACGGTGCATTCCACCCCTTCCTCATGCGCAAGCCGCTCCGCCGCCTCCAGGCACATCGGAACCGTGGAGCCGTAGCTGATGATTCCAATGTCCGATCCCTCCCGGCGCACGACCCCGCTGCCCATCTCCACCAGATGCTCCCCCCCGGGGATCTCCCCCTTCGCCCGCCGGTAGAGGTGTTTGTACTCCACAAAGAGCACGGGGTTGTCGTCCCTGATGGCCGTCTTCATGAGGCCTTTGGCGTCGGCGGGTGTGGAAGGGGCCACAATCCTGAGTCCCGGAACGTGGAAGAACCAGCCCTCGGGGCAGGCCGAGTGATAGGGGCCCCCGTGAATGTATCCCCCCGCGGGAAGCCGCACCACCAGGGGCACGGGAATCCCCCACCGGTAGTGGATCCGGGAGGTGTTCACCACGAGTTGATTGAACCCGCAGGTCACGAAATCGGCGAACTGCATCTCCGCCACGGGCCGCATTCCCGCCAGGGCTGCGCCCGTGGCCGCCCCGATGATGGCCGCCTCCGAGAGGGGGGTATCCAGAACCCGCTCCTGGCCGAACTTCTCCAGGAAGCCCTTCGTGGCCTTGAACGCGCCCCCCGAGACCCCGATGTCCTCCCCCAGGAGGAACACGGCGGGGTCCCGCTCCATCTCCTCCCACATCCCCTCCGCAATCGCCTCGATGTATGTGAGGGTCCGGCTCACGGCGCAAAGACCCCCCGTTCCGCATCCGGCCCCGGCGGATACGGGTCCGCCACGGCGTGCCGGATGGCGTCATCCAGACCCCCGGCGATCTTCGCCTCCAGGTCCTTCATCACGGTCTCGTTCAGGATCCTCTCGTTCAGGAGCTCCCGCTCCAGACGCTGGATGGGATCCTTCTTCGCCCACTCCTCGAGCATCCCGGCCGGGACGTAGGATGCGTCGTCCGAGGCGGAGTGTCCCCCCATCCGCATCGTGATGGACTCGATGAGGGTGGGTCCCTCCCCCCTCCGGGCCCTTTCCACGGCCTCCTGGGTGGTTTCGTACACCTTCATCACGTCGGTCCCGTCGATGGTGCGCCCCGGAATGCCGTAGCCCGCAGCCCGGTCCGAGAGCCGCTGGGCGGCGGTCTGACGGTGGACGGGGGTGGTATAGGCAAACTGATTGTTCTCTATGATCAGCACCAGGGGAAGGGAAAGCGCCGCGGCAAAGTTGAGGCCCTCGTGGAAATCCCCCACGTTGCATCCCCCGTCGCCGATATATGTCAGCACGACATGGGGCTCCTTCTTCATCCGCACGGCCAGCGCCACACCGGCGGCCACGGGAATCATGGCGGCCAGGTGGCTCACGTTTCCGTAGATGCGGAGCTCCGGATCGGCATAGTGCCCCGTTCCGTCCCGGCCCCGGGTGGGCCCCCCGCTCCGCCCCAGGTGCTGCAGGAAAACGTTCCGGAGGGTCTGCCCCTTTACCAGATGGGCCCCCAGGTCCCGGTGCATGGGAAACAGGTAATCCCCCTCCTCCAGGGCGTAGGCGCTCCCCACAGCCGTGGCCTCGTTCCCCCTTCCCGTGTAGGCCCCTCCCACCATCACCCCCTGCCGGTAGAGCCGGAGAATGGTGTTGTCGCACTCCCGCGTGAGCCGCATGAAATAGTAGAGCTCCAGCCGTTGCTCGGTGGAGAGCCCCGCGTGCGGGCGTTTGTGGGGGACGGATGTCGTGTGTGCGCGCGCCATGGCTCCCCTCAATACCGGGTCAGCTCCTCCATCGCCCGCAGGATCCCCGTCTCCTGCGGGAGCATCGCCCCCTCCAGCTCGGGACCGTACGGGACGGGCGTGTCCCGGGCCGCCACGCGCCGCACGGGTGCATCCAGATGCTCGAAGGCCTCCTCCGCCACCAGGGCGGCAATCTCCGCCCCGAAACCCCCCGTCAGGGTGTCTTCATGCACGATGAGCACCTTCCCCGTCTTCCTCACCGACGCAAGCACGGCGTCCGTGTCCAGGGGATTCAGGGTCCTCAGGTCCAGCACCTCCGCCTGGACCCCGTGCGAGCCGGCCAGATGCCCGGCGGCATCCAGACAGCGTTGCACGGGCATCCCCCAGGAGACGACCGTCAGGTCCGAACCCTCGCGCCGGGTGCGCGCGCATCCGAACGGAATCAGGTAGTCCGCGGGGGGCTCGGGAGATGCGGCAAACGCCTGCCGGTAGAGCCCCTTGTGCTCCAGGAACAACACGGGGTCGTCGGCCCTGCAGGCCGTCTTCAGAAGACCCTTGGCATCCGCAGCCGTGGAGGGAAACACCACGCGCAGCCCGGGAATGTGCGTGAAGAACGCTTCGATGGACTGGCTGTGGTAGAGCCCCCCGTGGATGTACCCTCCCACCGCAACCCGTATCACCATGGGGCAGGTCCAGGTCCCCGCGGACCGGAAGCGCAGCATGGCCACCTCATCCCGTATCTGCATGAAGGCGGGCCAGATGTAGTCGCCGAACTGGATCTCCACCACCGGGCGGAAGTCCCCCCGCACGGCGAGTCCGAAGGCGGTTCCCACGATGCTGGCTTCGGCCAGGGGGGAGTTGAAGACCCGTTTCTCCCCGAACCGGGCCGTGAGGCCGCGGGTGGCGGTAAACACCCCGCCCTTGTTCCCCGCCACATCCTCCCCGTACACGAGCATGCCGGGGTTCCGCTCCATCTCCTCGGCCAGGGCGTGGTTCACCGCATCCACCAGCACCACCCGGGGCCCCTCGGGAGGAGGATCCACCGCCTGCTGCGGGGAGGAAGGCGCAGGCGCATACACGTGCAGCTCCAGCTCCCCGGCGCGGGGGATGGGCGCCGCCTCGGCCGCCTCCGCCGCCCTGTCGATGCGCTCTTTGAGCTCCTTCCGGACTGCCTCGGCGCCCGAGGTGTCCAGGATCCCGTGCGCGGCCAGAAACGCCTCGAAGCGGGGGAGGGGATCGTTCCTGCGGTCCTGCTCCAGGTCCGCCTCGCTCCTGTATTTCCTGTGGTCGTCCGAAGAGGAATGCGGAAGGAGGCGCACCACGTCGGCCTCGATCACGCTGGGTCCCTCCCCCGCCCGCGCCCGGCGGACCGCCTCGCCCATTGCCTCGTACACGGCCCCCGCGTCGCACCCGTCCACGCGGGCGCGGCCCAGCCCCCGGTAGCCGGCCACCATCTCGTGCACCGAGGAACCCGCCACCTGGTCGGTCACCGGCACGGAGATGGCGTAGCGGTTGTTCTGAATCAGAAAAATGACGGGGTACCTGCCGCGCACGGCCCAGTTCAGGGCCTCGTGGAACTCCCCCTCGCTGGTGGAACCCTCTCCCGAAGAGACGTACACCACCTCGTCCAGGCCCGCCTTCACGGCCCCCATGGCCGTGCCCACCGCCTGGAGGTACTGGGTGCCCGTGGGGCTGGACTGGGAGACGATGCGGGACGGCTTCCTCCCGTAGTGAAAGGGCATGGCGAACCCGTCGCTCGCGGGACCTCCCTTCCGGTGGAGCGCCTCCAGCATGACCTCCTCCACGGTGTAGCCGAACTGGAGCGAGAAGGCCAGGTCCCGGTAGTAGGGATAGGCCCAGTCCCGCCCGGGCCGGAGGGCCAGGGCGGAGGCCGTCTGGGCGATCTCGTGTCCCGACCCCCCGATGTGAAAGAAGCACTTCCCCTGCTTCACCAGAATCAATATCTTCTCGTCGATCAGGCGCGCAGCCACCGAGTTCCGGTAGGCCTCCAGAATCCTCTCGCGCGGGAGCGCGGCAAGGGCCCCCGTTTCACGGGGAGGGGACGCGGGGTTCCCGGCATGTTTCTCTTTTTCCGTGTGCGTTGCGTGCCTCATGGGTCCATGGTTCTGCTTGGTTCGTTCAGGAAAACCTGGGGGCCTCTGCGAAGTCGCCCTCCGCAACCCGCCCGCCGTCCACCGGCTCGGGCTCGGCGCCGAAGACGGCCGCAAACTCGCCGATGAGCACCTCTTCCACCCGGGTTATCGGCACCGGCCTTCCCAAGACGGCCGCCATGGAGGTGACCCCCCGCTCAAAGATACCGCAGGGGATGATCCTCCCGAACCAGCCCAGGTCCGGGTCCACGTTCAGGGCAAACCCGTGCATGGTCACCCACCGGGAGGTCTTCACCCCGATGGCGCAGAGCTTCTCCCCCCCTGTCCAGACGCCCGTGTAGGGCTCCAGCCGTTCGGCCGCAATCCCGAAGGCGCCCAGGGTGCGGATCACCGCCTCCTCCAGGTCCCGCAGGTACCGGTGGAGGTCCCGGCCGTGTTCCTTCAGGTCCAGGATGGGATAGCCCACAAGCTGGCCCGGACCGTGGTAGGTGATGTCGCCCCCCCTGTCGTTCATCACCACGGTCACGCCCCTGTGGCGGAGCTCCTCCTCCCCGGCCAGGAGGTGTGCCGCATTCCCCCCCTTCCCGATCGTGTACACGTGGTCATGCTCGGTCAGGAGAAGGAGATCGGGCACCCGGCCCGCCGCCCGGGCCTCGAAGAGGCGCCGCTGGAGATCCCAGCACTCCTCATACGCCGTGCGCCCCAGCCGGGCGACCAGGAGTCTCCCCATCCGGGTGCTCAGATGTTGATGGCCTCGCCGTAGGCGGCCGCCGCCGCCTCCATCACCGCCTCGCTGAGGGTGGGATGGGCATGGACGGTCCGGAAGATGTCCCGTCCGGTGGCCTCCAGGCGGCGGGCCAGGACAAGTTCGTGAATCATCTCCGTGGCCCCGGCCCCCATGATGTGCGCCCCCAGGATCTCGCCGTACCGCGCATCCAGGATGAGCTTCACCATCCCTTCGGTGTCTCCCGTGGCCATGGCCTTTCCGAGGGGACGGTAGGGGAATCTCCCCACGGTGATCTCATGCCCCGCCTCCCGGGCCTTCTCTTCCGTGAGCCCCACGCTCGCGATCGGGGGATGGCAGTAGGTGCAGCCGGGAATGGCGGAGTAGTCCAGAGGCGGGGGTGCCAGGCCTGCAATGGCCTCCACGCAGTGGATGCCCTCGGCGGATGCCACATGCGCCAGCCAGGGGGGACCAACCACATCCCCCACGGCATGGACGCCCCGGGCGGTGGTCCGGTAGTCGGCATCCACGGCAATGTGTCCCCCCTTCACTTCCACACCCGCACGTTCCAGCCCGATCCCCTCCACGTTGGCCTGGACGCCCACGGCCACCAGGGCCGCATCCGCATCCACCCGTTTCTCCCCCTCGGGACCCGCCACCGTCACACGCACGCCCTCCCCCTCGGATCGCACCTCCTGCACCCGCGCCCCGGTGATGATCTCCATCCCCTGCTTCCGGAAGCTGGACTCCATCAGGCGGGTCAGCTCCCTGTCTTCCAGGGGGAGGATGCCGGGCATCATCTCCAGAACCGTCACCCTGGTTCCCAGAGTGTTGTAGAACCAGGCGAACTCCATCCCGATGGCCCCCGCCCCCACCACGACCATGGAGGAGGGCCGCACCGGGAGGGTCATGGCCTCGGTGCTTGTGATCACCCGGCGCCGGTCAATGGTCACCCCGGGGATCGACCGCGGGCGCGCCCCCGTGGCCAGGATGATGTGCCGTGCCCCGATCTGCGCCGGCGGGTGACCCTCCCGTGTCACTTCCAGCATCCCCCCGCCGGCAAGCGCGGCCGTGCCGGGGATCACCTCCACCTTGTTCTTCTTCATCAGGTACTCCACCCCCTTGGAGATCCGGTCCGCCACTCCCCGGCTCCTGGAGATGAACTTCCCGAAGTCAAACGTCACTTCCCCGCAGGAGATCCCCCATTCCCCCGCCTTCCGAACGGTCTGGAGAATCTCGGCGTTCTTCAGGAGGGCCTTGCTGGGAATGCAGCCCCAGTTCAGGCACACCCCTCCCAGCCGGTCCTTCTCGATGAGGACCGTGGACATCCCGAGCCGGGCGGCCCGTATGGCGGCCGTATACCCGCCCGGCCCTCCCCCCACCACCGCCAGGTCGAAGCTCTTCGCGGACATGCGTTCCTCGCAGAAAGAAACAAAAAAAGGGAAAGAGGATTCCCTTGGGCGCACCCTCCTCCCGGTGCGGAAGAGCGTGAAATCCAGAAAATATACGCACCCATGGTCTGAAAGTCAACCTGCGTACCTGCATTGCTTTTCGGGTCTCAAATGGGTATACTGGGTGCTGATTTGGGCGGAGGGAGATGACGGAACCTGCGGTCCCGACCGAGAAGCTTGTGTGCACCAACAGGAAGGCGCGCCACGAGTACACAATCCTGGACTCCTTCGAGGCAGGGCTCGTGCTCACCGGCACCGAGGTGAAGTCCCTCCGGCGGGGCACGGCCAACATCGCCGAGGGGCACGCGGAGGTCCGGGGGAGGGAGATCTGGCTCCGCTCCGTGCACATCAGCCCGTACGAGCAGGGAAGCTACGCCAACGTGGACCCCCTGCGCGACCGGAAGCTGCTCCTGCACAAAAGGGAGATCGCCCGCATCACCACCCGCGTGGCGCAGAGGGGCCTCACGCTCATCCCCCTGCGGCTCTACTTCAAGAACAAGCTGGCCAAGGTGACCATCGGGGTGGCGCAGGGAAAGCGGGCCTACGACCGCCGCCAGGAAATCGCCAAGCGCGACGCCGAACGCAGCCTCCGGAGACAGTACGCACGATAGTGGAAGCCCTTTTCCCCCCCCTCGCTGAGCAGATGGACCTGATCCGCCGCGGCGCGGCGGAGATCATCCCCGAAGAGGATCTGGTCCGCAGGATCGAGCGCTCCCTTTCCACCGGCATCCCCCTCCGGGTCAAGCTGGGATGCGATCCCAGCAAGCCGGACCTCCACCTGGGCCACGCCGTTGTTCTCCGCAAGCTCCGCCATTTCCAGGACCTCGGGCACCAGGCCATTCTGATCGTGGGGGACTTCACGGGGATGATCGGGGACCCCTCCGGCCGGAGCCGCACCCGAGCTCCCCTTTCCCTGGAAGAAACGCGCAGGAACGGGCAGAGCTACTTCGAGCAGGCCACGCGGATTCTCTCCTCCAAGAAGATCCAGATGCTCTACAACTCCGAGTGGCTGGGGAAGATGGGCTTCGCCGACATCATCGCCCTGGGGAGCCGGTACACGGTCGCGCGGATGCTGGAGCGGGACGATTTCGAGAAACGGTACCGGACCGGGGAGCCCATCAGCATCCACGAGATGCTCTATCCCCTCGCCCAGGCCATGGACTCGGTGGCCGTCGGAGCGGACGTGGAGCTGGGGGGCACGGACCAGAAGTTCAACCTGCTCGTGGGCAGGGACATCCAGAGGGAATACGGCCAGGAGCCGCAGGTGATCCTGACGCTTCCCATCCTCCGGGGCACCGACGGCACGGAGAAGATGAGCAAGTCTCTGGACAACTACATCGGCATCGAGGAGTCCCCCCGCCACATGTACGGGAAGACCCTCTCGGTGCCCGACACCCTGATCGGGGAGTATCTCCTGCTGGCCACGGAGCTTCCACAGGCCGAGGTGGCCTCCCTGCGGAGCCGCCTCACCTCGGGCGAGGAGAACCCCCGCGACCTGAAGAGGCGCCTGGCCCGGGAGCTGGTCACACTCTACCACGGGGCGGAGGCGGCGCAGTATGCGGAGGAGGAGTTTGACCGGGTGTTCATCCGGAAGGACCTGCCGGACGAGGTTCCCGAAGTGACCCTCCGGCAGGAGGAGGGGGAGATCCAGATCATCCGGCTCCTCACCGAGACCGGTCTTGCCTCGTCGCGCAGCGAAGCCCGCCGCCTGGTGGAGCAGGGAGGGGTGAACGTGGACGGGACCAGGGTCACGGACCAGGACGCCCTCGTCCCCGTGCGGGACGGGATGGTCCTGAAAGTGGGCAAGAGGCGCTTTTTGAGAATCCGGCGCGCATGACCGCCGGCCGCCAATCCATCACCACATCGCACGGGAGCTGAAGACGTGTACGTTCCAGGCAGGATCTTCTTTACGAAGGGCGTGGGCCGCCACAAGGACTATCTCCAGTCCTTTGAGCTGGCCCTCCGCGACGCCCGCATTGAGAAGTGCAACCTCGTGACCGTCTCGAGCATCTTCCCCCCCGGGTGCAAACGCATCCCCACGGAGGACGGCCTCCGCCTGTTGCAGCCCGGGCAGATCACATTCGCCGTGATGGCCCGGAACGCCACCAACGAGCCCAACCGGCTGATCGCCGCCTCCATCGGGGTGGCCACTCCCGCCGACCCCACGGCCTACGGATACCTTTCAGAGCACCACCCGTACGGGGAGACGGATGAGAAAGCGGGGGAATACGCCGAGGACCTGGCGGCCACCATGCTGGCCACCACCCTGGGTGTGGAGTTCGATCCCAACACCGCCTGGGACGAACGGGAGAAGACCTACAAGATGAGCGGGAAAATCGTCAAGAGCTATAACGTCACGCAGTCGGCGGAAGGCCACAAGGACGGCATCTGGACAACGGTCCTGGCCTGCGCCATCCTGCTCCCCTGACCCACCCTCCCCCCTGCAAAGACAAACGCCCGGGCGGGAGCAACCGTCCGGGCGTCGGGCCAAGGGGGGGTACCGCTCAGTTCAGAACCGCGCGGTAATCCTCGTAGTAGTCCATCACCCTCTCCACATAGGCGATCGTCTGGCCCGAGCTCCCGAACCACCCGGCCTCGGGCCTCTTGTCTTTCCACACGCTGGCGTGGAGGGTATAGTAGCGTTTGGAAAGAAGAGGGAGTGCATCCCTGACGGACTGCCATTTCGTCGGGTTATCCTGCAGGTACGCCGCAAGGACCTGGGCGTCGTATACGCGGCCTATGCCGGCATTGTAGGCGGCAAGGGTGAGCCGTATGCGGTCCCCCTCGGGCACGTTCTCGAACATCTGGTACAGCCGGGAGAGGTAGTAGACACCCGCCCTGATGTTCTGGTGCGGATGGTCTATGTCTTCGATGGAGAGAGCCTTCGTGATCTCCTCCCCCGTCCGGGGCATGATCTGCATGAGCCCCTCGGCTCCCTTGTGGCTCTCCGCCTCCGGGGAGAACCGGGATTCCTGTTTCATCACGGCCAGAACCAGCCGCCAGTCGAACCCATACTCCCGGGCGTGCTCCCTGATGGAGCCACCGTAGGCCTGCAGAATGGCCTGCGTCGGGCCATCCAGGGAGCTCAGGGAGGCGACACTCAGATCCCCCTGTTCAGCCCTTGCGGAGCCCCGCTCGTGACCCTTCCGGATGAGGCTCTCACCGGGGGGTGTGCACCCCGAGATTGCCGCCAGAAAGGCAATGGAAACAGCCGTTGAAAATTTCAGCATCATCCAGCTTCTCTCTCTTGTCCGTCCATCAAACAACAGCATACCCCGAAGGTTCTCCAGATACACTTTCAAAGAACGCCGCAATTCCTACAACCTCTTATCATCCAACGCAATCCGGCGTTCCTCACCACCAGACGCTCAAAAGGTAGGCGTAACCCCCAAGAATGTCAAGCTAATTTTTTTTAACCTTGACCCGGGACACGGAGAGGACGGCATCGGGAGTGAGCGCACATATAAGTCGATACCCTGCATGGAATTACAGAACATCAACATGGAGTCGGAGTCGCGGATGCTCTCTCTCATGCCGGGGAATGAGTAGCGCCGAAGCCCTGGAGAGGAGGTGGCTGAGGGCATCCATCTTCCCGCCGGGGAAAAGCACTCCGGGTGCCGGGGAGTGGGGGTTGGCTGGCGTATGCTCTTTTCGCACGACGCCTCAGCTTGACTTCACGCCCGCAGGGGGAATCCTCTGCCCCGGGGAATGGATCCGAGAGGGGGGGCCTGTCTCTGGCCTGTACCCGGGGGAAACGCCTATGGGGGAGGCGGCTGATCCAGAACCTCCAGTGAGACAGGGGCGGTTCCGGTTGGGATGAGGGCGATTCGTTTTGCGGCTTCCAGCGAAAGGTCAATGACACGGTCGTCCTTGAAAGGACCCCGGTCATTGATCCGGACGACTACCGACAGATTGTTCTGAAGGTTTGTCACTTTCACGCGGGTCTGGAACGGAAGTGTCCTGTGGGCAGCGGTCAGCTCGTGCATATCGTATTTTTCGCCTGAAGCCGTCGGGCGGAGGTGGAACTCATCGGCGTAGTACGAAGCCACCCCCGCAAGCTGGTGTTGGCCCGTGGGGGAGGGCGCCGCCGGGGGGGGCGGGGCGGATCTGGATGTGAACCGCGGGGAGGGTCCGGCGCACCCCTGGATGAGGGCGAGAGTCAGGACCAGGACCCCCGGCAGAAGGCCCCTTCTGCGGGCTCCCATCAGAGGTACTCGTTCATCTGCTTGCGGCGGAGATAGTCGGATATCTCCTTCACATCCTGGGATCTCCCCCTCTTGCAGACCAGCAGGGCATCTTCGGTGTCTATGATGATCAGGTCCGAGACACCCACGGTCGCCACCAGGCGCCCGGGGGAGTGGATATAGGTTCCCGTTGTGTCCTTCTGGATCACCTTCCCGTTGATGCTGTTCCCGCCGTCGTCCTTCCCCGACACCCGGTAGACCTCGTCCCAGGACCCGATGTCGCTCCAGCCGAACTTCCCTGGAATCACATACACCGCCTCCGCCTTTTCCATCACCCCGTAGTCTATGGAGATCCCGCGAATCACCCCGTAGGCCCGCTCCACCGTGGCGGCGTACTGCGGGGTGTCGATGGCGGCGTCGATCCGGTCCAGCTCCGCCCCCAGCTCGGGGAGGCACTTATGGATCTGCCTGAGGATCTCCTCCACCCTCCAGACGAACATGCCGCTGTTCCAGAGGAAGTCGCCGCTGGCCAGAAACTGCCGTGCGGTCTGGAGGTTGGGCTTCTCGGCAAAGGTCTTCACCTTCAGGACGCCCCTCCCCACGTAGGGGTTGTGTTCCCCCTCCTCCACGAACATCTGGATATACCCGTATCCGGTCTCCGGATGCGTGGGATGGATGCCGACGGTGAGAAGACTGTGCGACTCCGCCGCAATCTGGACCGCCAGGGCCATCACGCGGGCGAACTCCTCGGTGTCCTCGATGAGGTGGTCCGCCGGGGAAACAATCATCACCGCCTCCGGGTCCAGTCGCCGGATGTGGAGCGCCGCCAGGCCGATGCAGGGAGCGGTGTTCCTCCCCAGCGGCTCCACCAGGATCCGCTCTTCGTCGAACTGGGGAAGCTGCTTCTGGATGATGTTCTTCTGGGTCCGGTTGGTCACGATAAACACATCGGCGAGGTGCACCACGCGCTCCATGCGCCGGACCGTGTTCTGGATCATGGTCCCCTTCCCCACGATCTCCAGGGACTGCTTGGGGGATTTCTCCCGGCTGCGGGGCCAGAAACGCGTTCCCACGCCCCCGGCCATGATGACGGCGAATGTCTTGCCCATCGTCGGATCCCTTTCGTGGAGGGTGGAGCCCTATGCCAGAAGCGCCGCCGGATCTTCCAGCATGGCGGTGGTCTGCTGGAGGGAGTCGAAGGCGCCGCTTCCGTCTGTCTTGAGGGTTGTCTGGAGCGTGAGGTTGGCGGATTCCACGATGTGGAGCACCCGGATGTCGCTCTCCCGGCCGTTGTCGAGCGCGTACTCGAGGAAGAGGCAGAAGGCCGCAGCGAACCTCTCCACATCCTTTCCCGCAGCATGCGGGGCGGAGGCGCGGAGCGCAGTTGCTTCATCCAGGAGCCGGTAGAGATCTTCCTCGGGGATGCCCCGGAACTCCCCCCCCGCCTGCGAGCGGTGCCTCACCTGCCCCACCAGACGTCCCATCCTCTGAAGTGCATCGCCGAAGGCGGCCGCCACCGCCTCCCGGGCCTCGGAGAGCGGACGGGTCCGGGGCTCTGCCCCGCTCCCGGGAAGAGTCTCAAGCAGAAGTTCGGCGTCGTAGGCGAGCAGGTCCGGAGCCAGGCCGTCTGCGGGGGCCGGCTCGCGGCTCCCGGCCCAGAGGAGGCGGAGCGCAAAATCGTCGTACGCCTCCACGGCATAGAGATCCTCCACGGCCTCCTCGGGGTTGTCCGTCCGGGAGACCCGCTGGATCACGGTCTCGAGGTCCCGGCGGCACGCCCCGCGGCCCCCATCATCCAGGGAGGACTCCACTTCCCTCAGCAGTCGGAGTATGTAGGAGGGATGCGTGGACATTGTGTGTACCTTGACGCCCCGCCCCGCGCGGATGCTGCCCGCAAGCCGTTCAGTCCCGGCGGGCCAGGCGGAGGCGGTTCAGAGCCCTCAGTATGGCGGCCCTGGCCCGATCCTCATCCACGGCCCGGTCGTGCGCGCGGATTCTCTGCCCGGCCCGGTCCCGGGCCGCTTCCGCCCGTGCGGCGTCTATCTCTTCCGGCCGCTCGGCCGTCTCCACCAGCACCAGCACCAGGTTCTCCCGCACCTCCACGAAGCCCCCGCTCGTGGCGTACACCGTGTCGGTCCCCGCGGCATCCTTCACCTTCAGGACCCCGACCTCCAGGGAGGAGAGGCAGGGGGCGTGCCCGTGGAGCACCTGGAACCCGCCCCTTGTTCCAGGCACGCTCACGCTGACCGCCTCCCCCTGAAAGACCACCTTCGAGGGGGTGATGATCCGGAGCTGGAAGGGCTTATCGAACACCTGTGCGGCTTCTCCTCAGGCCTGGAGCGTCCGGGCTTTCTCCACGGCCTCGTCGATCGTCCCCACCATGTAGAAGGCCGCCTCGGGAAGGCCGTCATACCGGCCCTCGATGATCCCCCGGAAGCTCCGGATGGTCTCCTCCATGGGAACGTACTTCCCGGCGTAGCCCGTGAACTGCTCCGCCACATGGAAGGGCTGCGAAAGAAACTTCTGGATCCTGCGGGCCCGCGAGACGGTGAGCTTATCCTCGTCGGAGAGCTCATCCATGCCCAGGATGTTGATGATATCCTGCAGGTCCTTGTATGTCTGAAGGATTTCCTTCACCTGCTTGGCCACCGCGTAGTGCTCCTCCCCCACGATCCCCGGCTCCAGGATGCGGGAGGTGGAGTCCAGGGGATCCACCGCCGGGTAGATGCCCAGCTCCGCGATCTGCCTGCTCAGCACCGTGGTGGCGTCCAGATGCGAGAAGGTGGTTGCGGGAGCGGGGTCCGTCAGGTCGTCGGCGGGCACGTAGATGGCCTGCACGGAGGTGATGGAGCCCTTGCGGGTGGAGGTGATGCGCTCCTGCAGCTCCCCCATCTCGGAGCCGAGGGTGGGCTGGTATCCCACCGCCGAGGGCATGCGGCCCAGCAGGGCCGAGACCTCCGACCCCGCCTGCACAAACCGGAAGATGTTGTCGATGAACAACAGCACATCCTTTCCCTCCTCATCCCGGAAGTACTCCGCGATGGTGAGGGCCGTGAGGCCCACACGCTGGCGGGCACCCGGCGGCTCGTTCATCTGCCCGAAGACAAGGGCGGTCTTGTTGATGACGCCCCCCTCCTTCATCTCCCGCCAGAGGTCGTTCCCCTCACGCGTCCGCTCCCCCACCCCCGCGAACACCGAAAAGCCGCCGTGCTGTTTGGCGATGTTGTGGATCAGCTCCATGATGATGACGGTCTTCCCCACGCCGGCGCCTCCAAAGAGACCCGTCTTCCCCCCTTTGGAGTAGGGTTCCAGGAGATCCACCACCTTGATGCCCGTCTCGAAGAGCTCCTTCCGTGTGGAAAGCTGGTCAAAGGGAGGGGAGGGCCTGTGAATGGGGTAGCGCTTCTGTGTCTTGATGGGGCCCAGCCCGTCAATGGGCTCCCCCACCACGTTGATGAGGCGTCCCAGAACTTCGGGGCCCACGGGAACCGTCATGGGTGCCCCCGTATCCCGGACCTTCATCCCCCTCGCCAGACCGTCCGTGGAGTCCATGGCCACAGTCCGCACCCGGTTGTCCCCCAGGTGCTGCTGCACCTCCACCACCAGATCCCCTGCCCCGTCGGTGCGGGGAATGAGGAGGGCGCTCAGGATGGAGGGGAGTGTGCCACCCGTGAAGTCAATGTCTACAACGGGTCCAATCACCTGGACGACGGTGCCTTCGTTCATCAGATTCCTCGTAGTGGGGGCGGCAGGGCCGGGTTGCGGCAAAATCCGGCTTTGAATGTATGAAGAAACTCATTGAGAATCAACGCGTTTCCGGACGGCGGAGGCGACCGCCGCCGATCCGGCCACGAAAACCCCCCGCCGGAGCGTCTTGAGTGCAGCGGGATCATGCAGGGGGGCGAGGGACCGCACCCTCATCCTCTCTCCAGGCATCCAGAAGGGCCCGCTTGTAGTCCCCCTCCCGTGATGCGGGCACGTAGTTCCCCGCCTGCCGGACGAACCCCAGGAGCAGATCCTTCAGTTCCTCCTCTCCCCCGGGATGCGCCCTCCGCACACCCTCCCGGACCCGCTCCCAACCCACGATGCCCGCCCGGGCATCCCCCATGCTGATGAGCCTCACAACCGGCTTCCCGCAGCATGATCCGTCCATGGGTTTCTCCTGCATCTCCTTCCGGCTCGCCATTCCGCGAACGGCCTTTCTCCCGGGGCCCTCTTGCCCCGGCGGCGGCGCCTCGCTCCGGGTGCCGTCGCTACCCGGGGCCGGGTGTTCAGCCGACACCTGAGCGGAGGCGGGGGTTCAGTATATCAGATTGAAAAGATACCCCACCGCCACGATCCCCGCCGCCACCACTCCCACAAAGACGCCGATGAGGGGGGGCTTCAGGACCTTCCGCAGAATGATCGTCTCGGGGAGGGAAAGCCCTATCACGGACATCATAAAGGCAAGGGCGGTGCCCAGGGAAGCCCCTTTCTCCAGCAGGGCATGCACCACAGGAATGATCCCCGCCGCGTTGGAGTAGAGAGGAACGCCTATCAGCACCGAGAGGGGAACAGCCCACCAGACCGACTTTCCCATGATGCCCGCCAGGAAGTCCTCGGGCACATAGCCGTGCACCCCGGCTCCCACCCCTATCCCAACAAGCACATACGGCCACACCCTCCCCACCACATCCCCCACCGCCGTGAATCCCGCCCGGATCCGATCCTGGAAGCCGAGGCCCGCCTCGGGCGGAAGAGGACGGCTGGTGACTTCGTACACCCAATCCTCCACAAAACCCTCCAGGCGCATCCGCCCGATCAGGTATCCCGAGCCGATGGCGATGGCGAGGCCTGTCGTGACATAGATGAGGGCCGTCTGCCACCCGAAGAGACCGAAGAGCAGCACGAGAGCCACCTCGTTGATCATCGGAGCGGCGATCAGGAAGGAAAACGTGACCCCGAGGGGAATCCCCGTCTCCACGAACCCGATGAAGAGCGGCACGGCGGAGCAGGAGCAGAACGGGGTGACGATCCCGAGGAGGCCTGCCAGCACGTTCCCGAGGAAACTCGACCGGCCGCCCAGGATCCGCCTGGTTCTCTCCGGCGAGAAAAAGGTCCGTATGACGCCCACCCCGAACACGACCAGCACGAGGAGGAGCAGCACCTTGGGCGCCTCGTAGAGAAAGAACCGCACCGCCTCGGAGAGCCGGCTTCCGGGCGGAAGGGGGATGGCGCGGACACACAGCGCGGCCGCGGGTTCAAGGGCGAGGTAGGCCAGGATCCAGACCACGAGCAGGATCCCCGCGAGAACCCCGGGGTTCTTCATGCGGGGAGGTCCTTCGCCGCATGGTCCTTCAGAAGGGACTTGATCTCTTCCACACGGGGCACCCTCCCCTGGCACACAACGGTCTCATCCAGGACAAGGCCGGGAGTCCGGAGGATGCCGTAGGCGGCGATGTCGCGCGGAGACTCCACCTTCTCTACGGTCGCATCCAGGCCAAGCTCCTGTGCTGCCGCCTCGGTACGCGAGGCGAGTGTCCTGCAGTTTGCACAACCGGGTCCGAGGATCCTGATCTTCATCCGAAGAATCTCCTTTCGTACCTCACTGGGGGAAGGTGATACAGCCCTGCCGGCGTTTCATAGCCCGCAGATCTTCCTGCGGTCCACCCCGCCGAGAGCCCGTCTGTCTTTCAGGACCTGCGCATCCTCCGCAAATCCCCCCGCCACGGCTGCAAGCTGTGAGCGGAGGAACCGGTCTTCCGATCCCGCGTTCAGACGGAAGTTGACCCACTTCCCGTCCCTGGCGTCTGTCACGAGACCCGCATCCCGCAGCACCGAGAGATGCTTCGACACCGTGGAGGCCGATAGACGAAGGACCTCCCGCAGCTCGCAGAGGCAGAGCTCCCGCACCTCCAGCATCTTCAGGATGCGGATGCGGCCGGGGTCGCCGAGAGCGCGGAAGACCCTGATGCGGGACCGGTTCATGGAGAAACTACAGTTCGTCAGTTGACGAAATATAACACCCGGCCGGGCGAATGGCAACTCCGGGTGCCGGGAGAGCCGGGGGATCGGAAGGAGGAAAGGAAAGGGGCCGTCTCAGAACTCGAAAGACAGCCCCCGGGGTTCAGAGAGCTGAAGGTGGGATTTGAACCCACGACCTGCTGATTACGAATCAGCTGCTCTACCGCTGAGCTACTTCAGCCGGGAAGACCCGGAGCTGCGCCCCGGACACGGAAATGTACCGAAAAGGCCCAAAACTGTCAACCGGCGGGGAGCTCAGACCGGGCATTCCGTCCCCGACATATGCTCTCCCCGGGCATCCGGCGGACGCACCCGGCCGGAGCCGCGTGCCGCGGAGTCAGCGCGTTGGGCGCGGTCGCTTCGCGCCCGCATGGAGTGGTCCCACACGTCCGTGGAGCGCCACCGGCTCCGGCGCCGCATTCCGCAACCTCAGGTTCAGCATCTCCACGAACATCGAGAAGGCCATGGCGAAGTAGATGTAGCCCTTGGGGATATGCTGGTCCAGACCCTCCGCCACCAGCGTGAACCCTATGAGGAGCAGGAAGCTGAGGGCCAGCATCTTCACCGTGGGGTGCCGGTCCACGAACCGGCTGATGGCTCCCGAGGAAGCCATCATGAAGATCACCGCCAGCACCACCGCCGCCACCATCACCCCCAGCTCACGCGCCATCCCGATGGCCGTGATGACTGAATCCAGGGAGAAGATGATATCCAGCACCATGATCTGAACCAGCACCCCCGCGAAAGAGCCCGCCCGGGCAGTCCTGGGGGCCTCTCCCGGACCCTCCAGCCGGTCGTGAATCTCGAATGTGCTCTTTGCGAGGAGGAACAGTCCCCCCCCTATCAGAATAAGATCCCTGCCCGAGAGCTCCGCTCCCAAGGCCGTGAAGAGGGGCTCCGTGAGGCGCATGACCCAGGTGAGCGAGAACAGAAGGCCGATGCGCATCAGCATGGCCAGGGCGAGGCCTGATGTCCGGGCGGCCGCCTGCCGGTGGGGAGGCAGTTTTCCCGCCAGGATGGAGATGAAGACGATGTTGTCTATCCCCAGCACGATCTCCAGGACCGTGAGGGTGGCGAGGGCCAGCCATCCTTCGGTTGTGCCTATCCATTCCACAGCGGGGTCCTTTCGGGTCAGTTCCTGTGCGGACCGGCGGGCCCCGGCAGAAGAAGGGTCAGACGCCGGGCGCCGTAGGCCGCAAAGGGGGCCACAAACACATCCACCGAATAGTGCACATGCTGGGCAATCACGGAGGCGGCCACCAGCACCGTGCAGGCCAGAAGCACCCGGCGGAGGCGCCTTCCCGGGGTGACCAGAAACAGAAGAAACAGCGTGGATGTGTGGCCCGAGAAGAACAGATCCCGCGTGAGAATCGTGCCGTCTCCGGCAAAGAGCTGGACGAACGGATCATGGAGCGGGATCATCTGGGGAGGCGGATCCAGGGGGAGGAGCCACATGGCCGCCATCCGGAAGAGCACCATGAGGGTGTAACTCCGGAGAGCCGTAACAAGAAGCGCGGGCCTCGGGGCCAGGGCGGCAAGTCCCGCCAGAATCGAAAGATAGATCAGGGCGAACGTGAGCCAGGTGAGATCCACGGGGTGGAACAAGGCCAGCACGGGATCTCCCGGCACCGTCCCGGGGCGCGACTCCACGAAATCCAGAAACCGGGAGAAAACCCCGAGCACGGCGGCCAGCGCGGCCACACTTAGAATTGCGTGACAGGGAAACGACCCCCCCCCGAGGGCATCCCTCCATGCACGGGCAAGATTCCGAATGTATGCGCGCACGGTCAATCTCCGCCCCTTTCCAGGAGCAGAATGCGGCCCGACTGGGGCGCCAGCTCCACCTGCGCACCCTCACCGAGCGGAACCAGCTCGCCGCCCGTGAGGTCCCTCAGAACCCATCCCCCGCGGAGCGGAATGCCGTAGCTTCCGGGGGCAAGGGTGCGGAGAGCGGAGCCCGCGTTCACCGCCACAAGCAGTGTCTCCGCTTCCGTCTCCCTTCTGTACACATACAGATCCTCCCCGGGGGGATAATGCACGAGGGATCCCCTCCTCAGGGCTTCATGTTCCCTCCGGACGCGGAGGAGAGTCCGGAGGTTGCGAAAGAGGGAATTCTCCCCCGGGGTGCGTCCCTCCTCCGTGAACGCATCCCGAGGGTCGCCCGGGAATCCTCCCGGGAAGTCCTCCCGGATTCTTCCGTGGTCCCTTCCCCCCTCCATGCCGATCTCCGTGCCGTAGTATATCTGGGGTATTCCCCGCGTCGTCAGGAGCACCAGAAGCGCGAGAGAGAACCGCCGCTCATCCCCCCCCGTACGCCGCATGAAGCGCTGGATGTCGTGGTTGTCCAGGAACGTCACCAGCCGGTCGGGCCGGGGAAAGAGAAAGTCCTCTCCCAGCATCTCATGCAGAAGGGAAATGCTCTCCCCCCGTGCAAACACCGCATCCAGAACCCCCATGAGCGGAAAGTCCGTGACAGAGGGGAGCCGCGGATCCGGCCCCCGCCACAGGCAGCTCCCCGCCTGGTAGGGGGCGAGGAGCGAGGGCTCATCCACCCAGACCTCTCCCACGATGTTGAAGTCCGGATACTCCTCCAGCACCGCCCGGCACCACTCCGAGGCGAATCCGGGATCCAGGTAGGGGAAGGTGTCCTCCCGAATCCCGTCCAGACCCGTGGACTCGATCCACCAGAGCGTGTTCTGAATCAGATACCGGCGGACGAGCGGGTTGCCGTGATGGAGGTCGGGCATCCGGTCCGTGAACCACCCTTGCGTGGCCCGCTCCCGTGCGGACGCATCGCTGTAGGGATCGGTGAGCTCCCGTTTTCCGTGATAGGCCCCCGGGTGGTCCCCGGGCGTGCCGTGGAACCAGTTGGGGGAGGGAGGCCGGCGCACCCAGGGATGCTCGATCCCGATGTGGTTTCCCACATGGTCCATGATGACCTTGAGGCCCCGCTCGTGCGAGGCCTGCACCATGCGGGCGTACAGCTCATGGGAGCCGAAGCGGGGGTCCACGGCGTACAGGTCTGTGGCCGCGTAGCCGTGGTAGCTCACCGGTCCCCGGTTCTCGGTGAGAGGGTTGATCCAGAGGGCGGTCACACCCAGATCCGCCAGGTAATCCAGCCGGGAGATGATGCCCGTGATGTCACCCCCGTGCCGCCCGTAGGGATCGGACCGGTTCACGCTTTCGGGGTATCCCTCCACGGCATCGTTCTGCGGGTCGCCGTTTGCAAACCTGTCGGGGGTGATCAGATACAGCACGTCGTCGGAGGAGAAACCCGCGTAGCGCCCCCTGCGGGGCGGGCGCTCAAGAAGGGGGAGCACAATCCCGGCGGTATCGCCCTCCTTCCAGAGCGTCAGGGTGCAGGGGCCGGGGGATGCATCCGGCGTAATGACAAGCTCGGCGAAAACATGAAACGGGCTCCCCGTGCTCCGGATGCCCGCAAGCTGCACACCCTGCCTGTCGGGGCGCACGGAGGCGCCCTCCAGGTTCTCTCCGTAGATCAGGACCTGGAGTGTGTCCCGGCGCATGCCCACCCACCACCAGGGGGGCTCCAGTTTCTCCACACGGAGCGGCCCCGCGAGGGACGAACACGCCCCCGCGGCCGCAAAGAACCAGACAAGGGCGCCTCTCACCGTTCTGCCTCTCACCGTTCCGCCTCCCGCCGGATCTCCTCCCCCTTCCGCTCCACCTCTTCCCAGACCCGGAGCGTGTTCCCGCCGCACACCAGGCGCAATCTCTCCTCCGTCCATCCGCGCCGCATCAGCTCCGCAACCAGGTTCGGATAGTCGGAGACGCTTGCGAGTCCATCGGGGAGACCCTCCCCCACCCCGTCAAAGTCGGACCCCAGCCCCACATGCTCCACTCCTCCCAGGGCCGCCGCGTGCTCGATGTGATCGGCCACATCCTCCACGCCGGGGACGGCGCCCGGGTGCTCCGCCCGGTACCGGGCACGGAAGGCCGCGACCCGGGGATGGTCCTCGGGAAGACCCTCTTTCTTCCTGAAGGCGGCCAGCTTCCGGGCAAAAACGGGCGCCTCCCTGCGGAATGTCTCCCCCAGGAATATGGAACCGAAGCTTATGTGCAGAACCCCGCCGCGGGAAGCCAGTTCCCGGATCATGCGGTCATCCATGTTGCGGCTCCAGAGGGGTGTGAAGTGGCGGCAGGAGGAGTGGGAGGCGATCACGGGGGCGCGTGAGATGCGGAGCACCTGATAGAAGGCGCTGTCGGAGGCATGCGAGACGTCGATCATGATCCCCAGCCGGTTCATCTCCCGCACCGCCTCAGCGCCGAAGGGACTGAGTCCCCCCCAGGTGCGGCGGTCGTCCGTGGCCGCATCCGCCAGGTGATTGTCCTTCGAGTGGACGAGGGTCAGGTAGCGGATTCCCAGGCGGTGGAACATCCGGAGGTTCTCGAGGGATCCCCCGAGGGGTGCTCCGTTCTCCATGCCCAGGGGGAGGGAGATGAGCCCCCGCCCTGCGTGTTCCCTTGCCTCGGAGGCACTGAGCGGCACGGCGCAGAGCTCCGGATGCCTGAGGGCGAAGCCCCGGACGGCTCCGATCAGCTCTTCGGCAAGGGTCACCGCCCCGGGTGTCCCTTCCCGGGAGGACGGGATGAAGATGGCCATAAAAGCCACATCCAGTCCCCCGTCCCGGGCCCGCGGGATGTCGAAGTTCCCCGCGTTGCTCCTCCCGGAGAGATCCGGCCCCTTCCCCCGCATGCGCCATGGGGCATCCAGGTGCGTGTCCACCAGGATGTTCTCCCGGACGAACCGGACGGCCCGCCTCCTCAGGGAGTCTGCATCCCCCCCGGCGCGCGCCTCTCCCCCGGCAGCCACGGCCAGGCAGAGGGCGATCAGGAAGAAGGAAAACAGCCACCGCGGAGAGATCCCGAGAGCCACGCCTGCTCCTATACGCGCATCAGGCGCTTGTAGCGGATCCGGTGGGGCGTGTCGGCGGCCGCCCCGAGCCGCCTCCTGCGGTCCTCTTCGTAGAGGGTGAAGTTCCCGTCAAACCAGACCACGCGGCTTTCCCCCTCGAAGGCCAGGATATGGGTGGCCACCCTGTCCAGGAACCAGCGGTCGTGCGAGATCACCACGGCGCAGCCGGCGAAGTTGAGGAGCGATTCCTCCAGGGCGCGCAGGGTGTTCACGTCCAGGTCGTTGGTGGGCTCATCCAGCAGCAACACGTTCCCCCCTTCCGCCAGCACCTTGGCCAGGTGGACCCTGTTCCGTTCGCCCCCCGAGAGGGCTCCCACAGGCTTCTGCTGGTCCGTGCCGCTGAAGTTGAAGCGGGCCACATAAGACCGGGAATTCACCTCCCGGGCCCCCAGTTGGAGGAGATCCTCCC
Organism: Bacteroidota bacterium; assembly: GCA_049587715.1. Classification (GTDB taxonomy): domain Bacteria; phylum Bacteroidota; class Ignavibacteria; order UBA10030; family UBA6906; genus JBAVEL01. The sequence continues at coordinate 16,558 of JBAVEL010000003.1, read as the reverse complement.
CTCCCGATATCTCCTCCCACACCGTCCGGGAGGAATCCAGAGGGCGGTTCTGGTCCACGTAGGCCAGTTTGACGGTTTCTCCCACGGCAATGAGGCCGCTGTCGGGCTTCTCCGCCCCCGTGATGATGCGGAACAGGGTGGTCTTCCCGGCCCCGTTCGGCCCGATCACGCCGATGATGCCTCCGGCCGGAAGGGAGAAGTTCATGTCTTCGAAGAGCACGTTCCCCCCGTAGGCCTTGGCGAGCCCGCGGGCCTCGATGGCCACGTTCCCCAGGCGGGGTCCCGGAGGGATGTAGATCTCTATCTCCTCGCTCCGTTTCTCGCTCTCCTCCTCCAGCATCCTCTCGTAGGCCGTGATGCGGGCCCGGCTCTTGGCCTGCCGCCCGCGGGGGTTCATGCGCACCCATTCCAGCTCGCGGGCCAGGGCCTTCTGGCGCCGGGACTCCTGTTTCTCTTCCACGGCAAGGCGCTGTCTCTTCTGGTCCAGCCAGGAGCTGTAGTTCCCCTGGAACGGAACCCCCTCCCCCCGGTCCAGCTCCAGGATCCATCCCGCCACGTTGTCCAGAAAGTACCTGTCGTGGGTGACCGCCAGCACCGTCCCCGCGTAGCGGGCCAGGTGCTGCTCCAGCCATGCCACCGATTCGGCGTCCAGGTGGTTCGTGGGCTCGTCCAGAAGCAGCACATCCGGTTCCTGGAGCAGGAGCCGGCAGAGGGCCACCCGGCGCCTCTCCCCTCCCGAGATGACGGAGACGGAGGTCTCGGGAGGGGGACACCGCAGGGCGTCCATGGCCTGCTCCAGCCGGCTGTCCAGGTCCCAGGCCTGCCGGTGGTCTATCGCTTCCTGGAGCTTCGCCTGCTTCTCCAGCAGGGCCTCGATGTCCGCCCCCTCCTCCGAGAACTTCTCGCTGACCGCCTGGTACTCCTTCACGAGGCCCATCAGCTCCGCCACCCCCTCCTCCACCACCTGCCGCACGGTGCGGGAGGGATCCAGAACGGGCTCCTGGGGAAGGTACCCGAATGTGATGCCCTTCTGGGAGGTGATCTCCCCCAGGTAGTCCCGGTCTTCCCCCGCCACGATCCGCAGCAGCGTGCTCTTCCCCGCCCCGTTGAGTCCCAGGACCCCGATCTTGGCCCCGTAGAAGAAGGAAAGGTAGATGTCCTTCAGGACCTGGCGGTTGGGCTTGTACACCTTCCCCACCCCCACCATGGAGAAGATGATCTTCCTGTCATCCATTACTTGACTCCGATCAGCTCCACCTCGAAAATGAGGGCCTCGCCGGGTCCGATGGGACCCGAACCCTGGTCTCCGTAGGCCAGGGCGGGGGGGATGTACAGGGTCCATTTGGAACCCACCTTCATGAGCTGGAGGGCCTCGGTCCACCCTGCGATCACCCCGTCCACCCGGAATGTGGCCGGCTCGCCCCGCTGGTAGGAGTTGTCGAACTCCTGCCCGTTGATGAGGGTCCCGCGGTAATGGGCCGTCACGAACTGCCCCCGGGTCGGCACGGGGCCCGTCCCTTCCCGGAGAACCCGGTACTGGAGGCCCGAGGGCAGCTTCACCACGCCCGCTTCCTTCGCGTTCTCGGCCAGGAACTCATCCCCCTTCTTCTTGTTCTCGGCGGCCTTCCGCCGCATGTTCTCCATGCGCCGCGCGGCCATGTCCTGCTGGTAGGCCATCATGGTGGCCTCCACGCCCGCGGTGGAGAGAAGCCGCTTTGCGGTGTCTCCCCGCGCGTCCACAAGTCCCTGCAGCAGGGGAAGAACCTGGAACTGCACCGAATCCCGGTGCAGGCTTTCACCGATATTCAGCCCGATCGCATAGCTCACGCTGTCACTCCGGGTCCCGAGATTCTCCGTCGTGGGAAGACCCTGTGTGTCATCGGATGTCCGGCATCCGCCCAGGAGGGCGGCGACGGAGGCAAGCACGAAAAGATGTTTCATGGTGTGGTGGTGCTCCTTGTGTGGTTGGTGTGTTGTCATTCGGTGTACCGGACTCCCTGCTTGAGCCATGCGGGGGCCGGGGCCTTCTTCAGATAATGGTCCAGAAACTCCTTGAAGCGGATGCTGTAGTCCAGCCGGTGCGCGTAGCTCTGGGGGTGGTGCTTCTCCCCCCGGTACTGGAGCATCACGCAGGGTTTCCCCAGGCGGCGCATGGCCAGAAACAGCTCCACCCCCTGGTGCCAGGGAACGGCCTCGTCCTCGTCCCCCACTTCGATGAGGAGCGGGGTGGTGATGCGGTCCGCCTCGAAGAGGGGCGAGTTCCGCAGATACCGCTCGGGGTATTCCCAGAGACTCCCCCCGATCCGGCTCTGACCCCGCTCGTACTGGAACTGGCGGGCGAGGCCCGTCTCCAGCCGGAGGCCGCTGTAGGCGCTTGTCATGTTGGACACTGGTGCTCCGGCGACGGCCGCCGCAAAGAAACCCGTCTGGGTCACCACGTAGGCCGTCTGGTATCCTCCCCAGGAGTGCCCGTGGAGGGCGACGGCGCGGGGATCCGCCACGCCCCTCTCCACCAGCATCTGGACGCCGGGCAGAATGCACTTCAGGGCGGACTGGCCCGGCTCCCCCTCCCTGTACCGCACATCGGGAAGGAAAAGGGCGTATCCGTTCCCCGCATAGAAGGGGAAACAGGGGCGGTGGTTCACGGTCACGGGGTTGAACACATGGAGGCGGTCGGCCATCCGCTCATAGAAATAGACCAGGACCGGATACCGGATATCCTCCCTGAAGCCGGCCGGCTTGATGAGCACGCCCTGAAGGGGCGCTCCGTCCATGCTGAGCCACTCCACGAGCTCCGCGCTCCCCCAGGCGAACTCCTCCATCCGGGGGTTCGCCTCCGTCAGGCGCTTCCGCTTTCCGAGCCACCTGTCTCCCGCCCACAGATCCGGGAACTCCGAATAGGTCTCCCGGGTGAAGAGCGCCGCGCTACCCCCCTTCGAGCGGGCCAGGAATGTGTAGCGGCGCGGCTCCTCCACGATGCGCACGGGGCCGCCGCTCCCTCCCGGGGGGAGGAGATACAGGCCCACATGGTGGAGACTGTCGTGCTCGGCCGAGACCAGGAGTGTGTCCATCCCTCCGAAGAACCTGCCTGCGGGATCCGTCCGGATGGAGCGGAAGACAAGCCGCCGCTCTCTTCCCGCACCCCGTGTCAGGTTCACGGGCTCCCCTCCCGGAAGGGGAAAGTACCAGATATCATATCTGTCATAGAGAAGCACTCCCCCGTCCCGCTCCACCCATCCTCCCCACCCGCAGGGTTGCGCGGGGCCGGGCACATCCTCCTCCTCGTCGGCAAAGGAGACCTTCAGGCCGAGCGTGAGATTTCTGGCGGATGCCCGGGCCGCATCAAACAGGTGCCAGTGCCCCTCCTTCCAGAAGAGCACATACCCCCCGCCGGGGGAAAGCCGGGCGCGGACCGCAAGCCGGGCCGCCACGGGAGTCCGGCGCCCGTCGGCCAGGGAAACCACAAAGGCGTCCTCCAGCTCCCCCTCCCATGTGAGCTCCTTTTCGTACGGAAGGAGATTGAACCCGAGAGCCATTCCCCCCTCCGTATGCGCCCCCACATGGGGGAGGGAGGAGTCGGCAAGGGGCACAAAACGCTCCGTCTCCAGGTGGAGCACCCCCGTATAGGTCCTGTCTTTCTCCGTCTTCCAGCGCTTCTTCTGGTGGGGGATGATGGCGGGATCGTTCCAGTGCCACACATCCACCTTCGCACCGGCCACAATGGAAGCCCTGTCGAAGAGCGGGTCCGCGGGCTCCTCTACCCGCGGGGCCTCCGCCCGCAGGGGGATCCGGCCCAGAAAGAGGCGCGCGCCGTCCTCCGACCAGGTGAGCTCGTTCTTCGAGGGAATCATCCAGCCGGGTCCCGCGCCCTCGGAAGGAAGAAGCTCGCGGTCCAGACCCGTTTCTCCGTCCCACAGCCGGAGCGATGCGGGTCCCGGCCGGGAGCCGGTATCGGCCGCGGCGGCAAGGTATGCCAGCCGGAGCGTCCGGCCCGTCCATGTGAGGGAGGAGACAAAGGCGTTTCTCCCGGCGTACACGGTATCCGGTCTCTTTCCCCACTCCCGCAGGTCTCGCACCGCAAGGCCGCTTCCCTCCCCCGTCGTGTCCCCCACCGCGCAGGCCAGATACCGGGATGTGCTGTCAAAGGCGAACGAGAGCACGAAGGGGATGGCGAACGTCTTCCCCTCCCTCAGATCCCGCACAAGCAGCTCCCTTCCCGTAAGCTCCGCACTCCGCGGACGCATCCCCGTGGAGTCCTTCCTGTCCTTCTTTCCCCCCGGCTCCTTCGCCGCCTTCCGGTGGGAGGCAAACCAGCGTCCGTCTTCGGAGAAACGGAACGACTCGGACTCTCCGAACAGGAGAGTGTCGCCGTTGGAGAGGTCCACGAGCACGGCATCCGAGGGGGGTTTCTCCTCCCCCGCCTTCTCCAGCTCCAGGGCAGGTTTCTTCAGCTCCGCGGCAAGCCACCGGGCATCGGGGGAAAAGAGCGGGCGGGCACCGCGTGCGACACTCCGCCTGGTCCCCCGTCCGATGCTCACCACCAGCACCTCCCCGTCCCCCCTGTCGGGGCGGATGGTACAGGCCGCCCACTCCCCCCCCGAGGAAATCACGGCTTGCTCCACCTGAGCGAACCGCATCATGTCTTCGAATGTGAGGGGTCTCTCCGCCCCCTTTCCCGCGGAGGGAACCAGGATGGGAAGGAAGAGGGCCGCAAGGAGAAGCCGGACGGGACTTTTCAGCATGGATAGAGAAATGAGCCGGTTCGGATCGGGTCCCCGCATCAAGAACATGCGGCGCCTGCGCCGCAGGGGACACTGAAGCTACGGAGAGGGGCCTTGAATGTCAATCGCCGTCCCGGGGCCGGGCCCTCATGCCCGGCCCCGGGAGAGGGCAGGAGGTCATGCGGGGGGGTTCGCGAACCCTGCCAGGGCCCGGGCGGAGGCCTTCTCCACATCCGCGTGGAGACTGTTCCCGTGCGCGTCCATCGTGACGATGGCGGGGAAGTCCTTCACCGTGATGTGCCACATGGCCTCGGGCACCCCGAACTCCAGGAAATCCACCCCGTCCACGCGCACGATGCACCGGGCATAGTACTGCGCGGCCCCTCCGATGGCGTTCAGGTACACGGCCCCGTGCTCCTTCAGGGCCGCCAGGGTGCGGGCGCCCATCCCTCCCTTCCCGATGACGGCGCGGATTCCGAACTTGGAGATGATGTCGGCCTGGTAGGGCTCCTCGCGCAGGCTGGTGGTGGGGCCCGCCGCCGTCATGGACCACCCCTCGCCCTTCTTCAGCGACACCGGGCCGCAGTGGTAGATGACCGCCCCCCGGAGATCCACGGGGGAATCGTGCGTGAGGAGATGGTGATGGAGGGAGTCCCGTCCCGTGTGCACGGTGCCGTTCAGCATAACCACATCCCCCACCTTCAGGGCCCTCACCTGCTCCTCTCCCAGCGGGGTGCGAAGGGCGATCTCCCTCCCCGTGAGGGGAAGCCCCTCCTCCCTGGCCATCCGCGCGGAGGGTGTGTCGTCCCTGTAGAGCCAGCGGGTGATCCTGCCCGTGGAGGGATCCACCACCACTCCCAGCCGCCGGAAGGCCCAGCAGTCGTAGGCCACCGAAACAAAGAAGCTGGCCGGGAGGCGGTTCTGCACCCCGATCTTGCATCCGATGAGGGTGGAGACCCCCCCGAAGCCCATCGTTCCAATCCCGAGCAGGTTGGCATCCCGCAAGACCGTGCTCTCCAGCGCGGCCAGCCGGGGATCAGGGTTCACATCGTCCAGCAGCCGGAAGAGCTGCTCCTTGGCGTGCTGGTAGCCCGAGGCCCGGTCTCCCCCCACCGACACGCCGATCGCCCCCACGCTGCACCCGTGCCCCTGGGCCTGCCACACGGAGTGCATGATGCACTTCCGCACCCCCTCCAGGTTCCGGTCGGCCCTTCCCAGGTGATCCAGGGTGCAGGGCACCGAGTACTGAATGCTCTTGTTCTCGCACCCGCCCCCCTTCAGGATGAGCCGCACCTCGATCTCGGGCCGGTCCCACTGCTCGAAGTGGAACACCGGCGTGCCGGGTCCCAGGTTGTTGCCGCTGTTCTTCCCCGTGAGGGAGTCCACCGAGTTGGGCCGGAGCTTTCCCGTCCGGGTGGCCTCGGCCAGGGCGTCCCGGATCGCCTTCTGCATCCGGAGCTGGTCGGCGAGCGGGGGGGTTCGGATCTGGAATGTGGGCATCCCGGTATCCTGGCAGATGGGTCGCGCATCGGACTCTGCCATGTCGATGTTGAGAGCAATTGTCTGGAGGGCCAGCGCGGCCTGCGAGCCCGGGGTCTCCTTCTCCATGGCGGCCCGCACGGCCCGCCGCACATCCGGCGGGAGGTCCGAGGAGGTCCGGGTGATGAGTTCCAGCATGCTGGATCCGAAGTGTTCCATGAGGGTCCTTTCGGTCTGGTGTCAGTGTGTGTGCACTGCATAGGGAATGGAATCGCGTGAGCCCGCCAGCCGGAATCCCCGGAGCCGGAGCGTGCAACTGGCGCAGACGCCGCAGGCCTCGTCCTCCCGCTCGTAGCAGGACCAGGTGAGGTCCAGGGGGGCTCCCAGCCGCAGTCCCTCCCGCACGATTTCGGCCTTGGAGAGGGAGAGCACGGGCGTGCGGATGGCAATCCGGGTGGCGGGACGGGTGCCCGCCCGCACGGCCTCCTCGAAGGCCCTGAAGAACGGGGTTCGGCAGTCGGGATACCCCGAGGAATCCTCCTCCACGGCTCCGATGTACACCGCTTCCGCTCCCAGCACCTCGGCCCAGCTCACCGCCGCGGCCAGCAGGTTGGCGTTCCGGAAGGGAACATAGGATAGAGGAATGGAGCGGGAGGGATCGATCCCTCTTTCCAGGGGGATGCGCGGGTCGGTCAGGCTGCTTCCCCCCACCTCGGCCAGGTGTCCCAGGGTGATGACCAGGCGGTGGGGCGCCCGGTAGAAATCCGCGATGGCATGAAAGGCCCGCTCCTCGCGATGCTGGGTCCTCTGGCCGTAGCGCACATGGAGGAGCGCCAGAGGGTGCTCCTGGGCGGCGATGGCCGCCGTGACGCAGCTATCCATCCCTCCGCTCACCAGCACCACCACCGGGGACGCGCCCATCAGACGCCCCGCATGGCGGGTTCCCAGATGTGCTTGTGCATCTGGAGCTGGAGTCGGACGGGCAGTCCCCCCTCCAGGATCCAGCGGGCCAGATCGGCCGGAGGGAGCATGCCGGAGACAGGCGAGAAGAGCACGGGACACCGACGGTCCAGGGCGTGCTCCCGCACCTTGGCGGCGGCCCAGTCGAAGTCCTCCCTCCCGGCAATCACGAACTTCACCTCGTCTCCCGGGCCCAGCGTGCGGGCGTTCGCCCAGAGGTTCCGCCCATCCATTCCGCTTCCCGGGCATTTGAAGTCCACGATGCGCTTCACGCGCGGGTCCACGCCTCCGATGTCGCAGCTCCCTCCCGTCTCCAGGAGCACCTCATACCCCGCATCGCAGAGCTCCCTGAGGAGCACGGGGGCGGATTCCTGGGCGAGGGGTTCCCCTCCCGTCACCTCCACCAGGCGGCACCCGAAGGCCGCCACACGGGCGAGGATTGCCTCCACCGCAAGGGTCTCCCCCCCCTCAAAGGCATAGGCCGTGTCGCACCAGGTACAGCGCAGATTGCAGAAGGCAAGGCGCACGAACACACAGGGGCGGCCCGCGTGGGTGGATTCGCCCTGAATGCTGTGGAAGATCTCGCTGACGACGCACGACGCCATGGCGGGGGGGAGAAAAGACAGAGCAAGGTACGAAGGGGGGGAGGGAAATGCAAACCGGCCGGAGCGGGCGGGACCTCCGCGGACGGATCGTGTGAAACGGAACCGGACGTTCGCCGGGGGCGGGACCTCAGCGCAGGCGGGCGCGCCGGCCCAGCACGCTTACAATGGAGGCGTGCACCACCGCCTCATCGAAGGGCTTGGTGATGAAGTCGTTCACCCCCAGACGCTTCCCCGCTATGAGCGCTTCGCGGTCCACGCGGGAGGCCAGAAAGATGAAGGGCACGTCTTCGAGACGCGCGTTGGTGCGCACCCAGAGATACAGATCGAATCCTGCGGGACCGTTCTCGAAGTTCACCTCCGAGAAGATGATGTCGGGTCTGATCCGGCCCAGGAGTTCCACGGCCTCCCTGTAGTTGCCGGCCGAGACGGACAGGAAGCCGTACCGGGTCATCCCCCGCGCCATGCGGAGCAGCAGGTTCTCGTCCTGGTCCACCGTCATGACAAGAAGGGAACCGGTCCTGCGGCCCGGCTCTCCCGGGGCCATCTCCCGGAAGGGCCGGGAGAGACTGCTGAGGGAGTCATGTATCTTCTCCTGCAGGGAGCGGGCCTGGCTGTTGGCCGGATCCAGCGAAAGGACTGATTCCAGGGGTGTGCGGGCGGCAAGGTAGCGGCGCATGGAGAGGCACTCCTGGGCGCGGTCCAGGTAGTGCTCCAGCCGGGCTCTGCGGTAGTCGAACGCGCCCGCTTCGGGGCTCTCTGTGGGATGGTCAGGATGCACGCTTGTCTCCGGGAAATGCGGGCTTCGGTGTGCGGGGAGCTTCAGACTCATGATACCGGGGGGCGCGGAGACTTCCTGTGCCCCAAGTCACCCGCAGAACTTCCGGGTGGAGCCCTGCCCGATTTACCCGATTGCCTTCAACCCTTGAAGAACCCTCCCCACAAAAGGAGAAGCAACAATGCCCCCAGTCCGATCCTGTACCACACGAAGACCATGGTGGAATGGGTGGAAAGGAACCTGAGGAGCCAGGCAATGGCCGCATAGCCCGCCGCGCAGGAGACAACCGTGGCCAGGGCCAGGTTTCCGAGTCCCAGGCGGAAGACAGCAGGGTCTATGGCCAGCATCTCAAACAGGCCGCTTGCAAAAACAGCGGGGACGCTCAACAGAAAGGAGAACCGGGCCGCCGCGGGCCTCTCGAGCCCCGCGAAGAGACCGGCCGTGATGGTGGTGCCCGAGCGGGAGGCGCCCGGTATCAGGGCCAGCGCCTGGGCCAGACCGATGAAGAGGGCGTCGCGGGCCCTGAGGTCCTCCAGATTTCTCCGGTGAACGGCTTTCTTCTCGGCCAGCCAGAGAAGGAGGGCCAGTCCCACCAGACTCGCCACGATGACCAGGGTGTTCTTGGTGAACATGCCGTGAATGAGATCGCTCAGGGCGAGCCCCGCCGCCGCAACGGGGAGCGTCCCCAGGAGCACGAGCAGGGCAAGCCGTGCTTCCGGCCTCAGGGAGGCGCCGGGACCCCGCAGGGTCCCCGGCCGGAGCGCGGCTCCCAGGGCTCTCCCCATGGAGAGAAGATCCCTGCGGAAATAGAGCACCACCGCCGCGAGGGTTCCCAGCTGCATCACGGCAATGAAGGCGGTCCATGCCGCAGGATCCCGCTCATCCACCAGGGAGAGCGCTTTCCCCGCGAGGGTCAGGTGGGCGGTGCTGCTGACGGGCAGGAACTCGGTGAGGCCCTGCACGATGCCAAGCAGAACGGCTTCGAGGGGGTGCATCAGGCGGAGGTCTTCAAGGGAGACCCCGGGCCTGATGCGCAGACGGCACGCGCCCGCAGGGGGCCCGTGCCGTCTTCCGATCCCGCCCCGAGGTCTTCAGGGATTGATGCCTCCCATGGCAAGGGCCTCCAGACGAGCGATCCGCTCGGCCATGGGGGGATGGGTGCTGAACAGCTTCATGATCCCCCCGCCGCGCAGGGGGTTCACGATGAACATATGGGCCGTGGAGGGGCTGGCATCCATCGGGATCTGCTGCGCCTTCTGCTCCAGCTTCCGGAGGGCATTCGCCAGCGAGAGGGGGGCGCCCGACATCCTGGCCCCTCCCTCGTCCGCCATGAACTCCCGGGAGCGCGAGATGGCCATCTGAATCAGCATCGCGGCAATGGGGGCCAGGATGATCATCAGAAGCCCGCCCAAGGGGTTCCCTCCCTCCTCGTCGCTGGAGCCCCTGCCTCCGAATATCATGGCCCACTGCGCCATGTTGGCGATCATGCTGATGGCGCCCGCCGCCGTTGCGGCTATGGTCCCCACCAGGATGTCCCGGTGCTTCACGTGGGCCAGCTCATGGGCCAGAACGCCCCGCAGCTCGTCCCGCGAGAGCATCCTCGTGATGCCCTGGGTGACGGCCACGGCCGCGTGCCGGGGGTCGCGTCCCGTGGCAAACGCGTTCGGCTGGTCGGAGGGAATCACGTAGACGCGCGGCACGGGAACCCCCCCCCGCTGCGCCAGCTCTTCCACCATCTGGAAGAGGGCCGGGTCATCCTGGCGCTGGATCTCCTGCGCCTTGTACATGCGGAGCACGATCTTGTCGCTGAACCAGTAGGAACCGAAGTTTATGATCACAGCGAAGGCAAAGGCGAGGATCATCCCTCCCTCTCCGCCCAGCAACCGGCCCACAAACACCAGGAGCACGGTGAGGAGTGCCATGAGGAATACGGTTTTCATCGCGTTCATTGTCTGTCTCCCATTTGCAGTGATCCTTGCCGCCCGGCTCTCCTCAACCCCCCGCAATCTCCTCCAGGGCTTCCCTGAGGGCCGGGTACCTGAACCTGTACCCCAGCTCCAGAAGCCGCCGGGGCACCGCCTTCTGGCCCTCCAGGAGCATCGAGGACATCTCCCCCAGAAGGACCCTCACCAGAGGGGCCGGCACCCTGAAGAGGGAGGGCCTGAAGAGCACCGCCCCGAGTGTCCGGGCGAACTCAATCATTGTAACAGATTCCGGGGCGGCAAGGTTCAAAATACCCGAAACGGGGCTCTTTTGCAAGAGATGGAGCACCGCCCCGCAGACATCTTCCATGTGAATCCATGGAAACCACTGGCGGCCCGAGCCCAGAGCCCCTCCCAGAAAGAGGCGAAAAGGAGGGATCATCCGCCCCAGGGCTCCTCCCCCCTTCCCCAGAACCACCCCCGTTCTGAGGAGAACGGTCGGGATGCCCGCGGCCTTTGCACGAAGGGCTTCCTCTTCCCACCGGAAGCACACCCCGGGAAGAAACCCCCTCCCCGGCGGGTGTTCCTCCGTCACCTCCCCTTCGGGGACATGGCCGTAGATTCCCACGGCCGAGGCGTTGATGAGGAGGGAGGGGCGGGCGGAGGCGGCCTCCATCCCCCCGACGACGGCCCTTGTGGCATTCAGCCGGCTGGAGAGGATGCGCTGTTTCCGGGCGCGGGTCCAGCGCCCCGAGGCAATGGACTCCCCCGCGAGGTTCACCACCGCACACGCCCCCTCCAGCCGGGTGTGCCAGGGCCCCGCGCTCATGCCGTCCCACTCCGCCGTCTCCGATGCTCCCCGGGGGGATGTTCCGCCCTTTCGGACCAGGACCACGGGTGTATATCCCGCCTGGGCAAGCCGCTCCACGAGCGCCCTCCCCACAAACCCCGTGCCCCCGGCCACCACAACGCGTCTATCCCCCACGGCCGGTCTCCTCTCCCCGGGAATCCGGAAACACCCCTTCCAGCACCCGGGCACGGTGGGAGAAGATGGCGTCCAGCTCTCTGCGCACCATCGGGTGGAAGGGCGCGGACAGGGGACTCATGGGGAGGGCATAGAGGACCCGATCGGTCATGCGTGTGCCTCCCTGATCCTCTTCGAAGGTGTGGGTATGATGCCAGAAGGAATAGGGCCCCTTCAGCTGTTCATCCGTGAAGGAGCGGGGCGGATCATAGGCCGTGATGAGGGTGCGCCAGCGGACCGGGATCCCAGCCACCCGCACCGTGTAGTCAATGAGCGCTCCCTCCTTCATCCGGAGGGGGGAGGGTGTCAGGATGCGGAAGCCCATCCGCGCGGGGGTGATGCGGGCCAGGTTCTCGGGCCGCTCGAAGAAGGCGAACACCTCGCGCCGCGGAGCGGGAACAAACTGGCGTGCGACGAACTCCCGCACGTTCATGCCGATCCCCTTTTCAACCGTTCCCAGAGAATAATGCTCAGACTGATGAGGCTGAAGCCGAAGGCGAAATCCTCCACTGGAATCGTCAGCACCCGCACCCCCAGATGGAACTCCTCGCCGTAGATGACGATGGGTCTCCAGGTCAGATAGCCGTTGGTGAGGAGCTTGAAACCCGCCATGACCCCCAGGAACTTCCAGTAGAGGGGACGCCCCAGCACGCGGGTGCCCAGCGCCCTGTCCAGGAGCGCCACAACACAGGCGGATGCCAGACTCAGCAGCGTGTACTCCTTCACCGGCGCCTCCTCGCGAGCTCCCTGGCCGCCTCCCATGTGAAGATGGAGACAAAGGCGATGACGGGAAAGAACAACCATTCCTCCAGTGGGAGCCCCGCCGCCGCAGGACCCAGCACGTACGAGGGGTTGAAGCTCCAGTGCCCCCGGAGGGTCGCCGCCGCATCCCAGATCCAGAAAGGAACGCAGACCCCGAGGATCGCCCGGGCCAGGAGACCCGGCTTCTTCCAGAGACCCAGACTCGGATCCCGGCTGAGAAGGAGCGGAAAGAGGAGCACAGCCCCCAGAACCGCCATGTACTCCCACTTCACGGTGCGGCCCTCCACTTGGGGGAGCGCCCGATGAGGCGTCCCGCCGCAAGGGGTGCCGCCGCAAGGGCGGTCCCTGCAAGCACCGGGATCACGTGTCCGTGCACCACACCCGTCACGGCGAAGAGAAAGAACTGCCCCCCGAAAAGAAGAAGAGAGACCGCAAGGAGTCCCTTCCGGCCGCTTTTCCGCTCCGCCTCCCCCCTCTCCCAGACGGCCGCCGCGGCAAGGGTGGAGATCCCGAACCATGCGGCGTAGTTCTGCGGGGGCACCTCCCCTCCCGCCCACCGCCACCATCCCTCCACGTATGCGGCCGTGGGCTCCAGCACCAGATCCAGGCTCAGGGTGAACCCCCCCGCCAGGAGCGCGTGCACCCACCGACCCGCGTGCCTGCCCCCGAGCGCCAGGATCGAGAGGTTGGATGAGATCGTCACGGCGCTGTACCAGGCCGCAGCCAGGGCGAGTGGGACCCCCCCGACCGCGAGCCCCAGGGCGGAGGTGTAGGAGTAGGCCCCGAAGGGATATCCGGTCCGCACACCCAGAAGCTCCACGGCGAAGAGACCTCCTCCCAGCACCACCAGGCGCAGTCCGGCCGTCCGCGCATCCAGGACCTTCAGCTCCGACAGAAAGGCCGTGAGGGCCGTCAGGAACATGACCACCGACGCCACCCACCGGAACCGGTCGGGGAGAACGCCTGCTGATGTGAAGACGACTCCCGAGACGTAGAAGAAGAGGGTGAGGCCGAGCGCCGCGCGGAAGACCCCCCTCGAGGTGTTTCCCCCTGAGAGGTTACCCCGGGGGTCCACCCCTCCCGCGGGGGCGGCATTACTTGCCGACATCGGACACCCCTCCCGGTGCGGGAAAGCGCGCGTGCAGCTCCCTGTTGGAGCTCTCCACGAATTCCGCCAGCATCTCCTCCAGGTCTTCCTGCATCTGCGCGCTGATGAAGTCCTCCCCCATGACGGGAGCCAGCCAGTGGATCTCCCACGGCCGGGAGCGGGAAAGCCGTATGCGAAGGGCAATGGACACAGAGGTCCGCTGCTCATCCAGGGCCTTGACCCTCACGGTGCAGGACATGTAGTTGGGGTCGGCGGGATCCTCCGACCGGTACACGGTCAGGGTGTCCCCCCAGGACGAGCGGCGGATGCGGAAGATGGTCTCCATGGGTCCCGCCAGGGGTATCTCCTTCCGGGTCCGGTACAGAAAGAGGTCCTCCCCCAGGCGCTCGATTCCCACCACCCCCGGCATGTTCCGCTCGAAGAGAGAGATATCGTCCACGGAGCGGCCCAGCACGGCCCGGGGAACTCCCACCGTGTAGGAGGCGGCGCCTGTGGCCTCCACCGTGAAGAGATTGCCCGAGGCGCCGAGGAAGAGAAGAAGAAGGGCCGTCATGGAGTCTGCTCCGGTTGTGCGGCAACGTGTCTGTGGAACCCGTATCTGCGTCCCTTCCAGCGGGCCCCGCCCCCCCCGAGAACCCACCGGACGGAATTCAGTCCGATGGCTACCAGGATGCCCGCCGCAAGGGGATGGAGGAGCGCGCTCGGCAGATCGGTCCGGAACCTGGCCGCCATGGCCAGGCGCATCCCCAGAACCAGCCCCGCCTGCAGAGCCGCCGTCAGGAACCACTCCTCACCCCAGGCGCCCGACCAGATCCCCGCCGCCGCCAGGGGAAAGGGAACCACCGAGGTGGCCAGGATGACTCCCAGAACGGGAAGGAAGCCCGCCAGGGAATAGTTGAAACCAGCAAACAGGTTCTTGGAGAACCCCCCCCAGATCTCCCCGAGCGACCTGTACATCCGGCAGGAGACCAGGTCGCTCCCGTCCATCACCTCCATGCGGAACCCGGCCTTCTTCACCGCCCGCGCCAGCCAGACATCCTCCACCATGGCACCCTTCACCGCGGCGTGTGTCCCGATCCGTTCATAGACATCCCTCCGGAAGAGCATGAACTGCCCGTTTGCCATGGCCAGGCTGGGGCGGCGGGAATGCCGGACCAGGCCGAAGGGAAGAAAGGGGAGCGTGGCAAAATGGAGGAGAGGCACCAGAAGCCTTTCCCAGAACCCCCCCGTCACCTGACGCGGGATCATGCTCAGCAGTCCCAGCCGGTTCTCCCGGAGCTCGGATGCCGCCGTATGGAGCGCAAGGCGGTGATGCACGGTATCGGCATCCGTAAAGAGAAGCAGATCCCCCCGGGAGGCCTCGAAGAGACGGCGGCAGGCATGGTTCTTTCCCGTCCAGCCGGGAGGGAGATCCCCCCCCTGGAAGATCCGGACATGCGGCTGCTTCGCGGCCGCCGCCTCCGCTTCGGCGAGGGTCCCGTCTGTGGAGCCGTCATCCAGGACGATCACCTCGAAGCGGGCATACTCCTGGACGGCAAGGGAGCGGAGGGCGGGTCCGATCCTCCCCTCCTCGTTTCGCGCCGGCACCAGTATGGAGACCATCGGTTCTTCCCCTCCCCGGGACCTGCTCCGTGCCCTCCGGAACCAGATCATGTTGGAGAGAAAGACAAGCGCCATGGCCGCGGAGGCCGCAAGCGCCGCCATACTGTACAGGTGCATCACGGCTGGAGACCCCTCAGCCGGTCCAGGTGCGTGTTCACAGACTCCCGCCCCCTGAGGAGTGTCAGAAAGCCGGGATACTCCCCCCCGTGGATCGTCTCTCCCAGCTCATCCAGCAGATCCGCAAGCCGCCGCTCCAGCTCGCCCTCGAGCTCACGCGTCCCCCGGGCCCGCCCCGGACTCCACGGTTCTCCCACCAGGGCCAGGATCTCGGGCCACTGCCCCCCCAGGAACTCATAGCGGAGAGCCACGGGAATGAACTGCGCCCCTTCCAGAGCCCCCGCCAGCCGGGCGATCCCCGAGCGGAACCGGAGGGGCCGGGTGTCGTGGGGAAGCATGACCCCCTGCGGGAACATCCAGAGAGCCCGGTTGGGCCGGTCAAAGAGCCCGCAGGCATACGAGAAAGACTCCAGGGCCCCCGTCCTTGTGGAGCCGTCCACGGAAAAGACCCCTCCGCGCCGGAAGAAGCGGTAGCGGCTGAGCTGCCGTTCCTCCATCATGAGATACATATCCACCCGCAGGAGCCGCCGGCAGAGCTGGTAGGCCGCGAAGCCGTCCCACCAGGAGCCGTGGTTCGCATAGAACACCATGGGGGCGCTCCGGTTCAACCCGCCCCCCCTCTCTGCACCTCCCGCCAGAAAACGCCCGAACCCCCGGCGGATGAGCCGCCCGGTGTACCATTCGAGGAGAAACCCTGAAAGGCGGTCCTTCTGCGCCCGGATCATGCGGAGGCGCCCCTTTCCTGTTCCAGATGCCGCCTCACGGCGGACAGTCCTTCATCAGAAGCCCGGAGGCAATCCTCCCCGAGAGCATCACCATCGGAACGCCTCCCCCGGGGTGCGCGCTCCCTCCCGCGTAGTACAGGTTCGCAGTGCGGGGGGATCTGTTGGGGGACCTCAGGAAGGCCGCCCGGCGGCTGTTGGAGGAGCCGCCATAGATCGTCCCCCTCCACGCGTTGAACTCCGAAGCCAGATCCGGCGGCGTGATGGTCCTCCGGAGTCCGATCCCCTCACCCGCTCCCGCCAGGCCCCTCGATTCCAGCACCCGGAGCAGATGCTCTCCGTACGCGGGCGCTTCCTTCTCCCAGGCCCAAGCCCCCTCTTTCCTTCGTTCCGGGAGGGGCGGGGCGTTCACCAGCACAAACAGGTTTGAGCACCCCGGCGGGGCATGGGAGGGGACGGTCCTGGCTGAGAGGCTCACGTAGACCGCCGGTTCGCGGCACGGCTTCCCGTCAAGCAGGATCTCCCGGAACTCCCGTTCATAATCCTCGGGGAAGAAGACATTGTGGTGCGCCAGATCGGGAAAACACCGCGCCGAACCGGCCAGCAATACGAAGCCCGAGAGGGAAGGATCGGGCGGCTTCCTCCTGCCCTCCTCCGGGAGCAGCTCCGTGCGTGCGTACTCGGCATCCGCATTGACCACCACCGCATCCGCCCCGAGAAGCTCGCCGTCCGATGTCACCACCCCCTCGGCCCTCCCGTTC
>JBAVEL010000002.1:0-16872 GCA_049587715.1 Bacteroidota bacterium | reverse complement strand
AGCCCTCCTGAGGCGGACCCGGCACCGGGGCCTTGGGAGGGTAGGGTGGGTGTTCCAGTTCACTTTGGCAGCGTACAACCTGTTGCACTTCGTCAACCTCGCTCGACCTCACACATGAAGATGCGTTTAACGGTCCCCTCCCATCAAGAGGCCGTCCGAAGACAGGGTAGAAAGCTAAACCGACCGGCCACGGACTCCTCCATCTGGTCCCTCAGGCGAATGGAACATGACTCGAACACCAAAACATCAGCAGCCGTGAACCCTTTTTCCGCATCCTGCTAGTGAAGCTTCAAAACACTCCGGATAGATCGGGGGTGGAAATCAGGGGAAGACTTGAGGATGCTCAGGCTTGGATCAGAGACAGAGGGGGAGCGCTGTATGGACTCGACCAGAGGCAGGGAATGGCTGCCAGGAAGTAGGTTTAGTATCAAAAAAACGTCGTCGTATCTCGAGACCGGCTAATTACGTGGGGTAGTTCTTCAACGCACCTTTCGCCACGCCAATAACCATCTCGCGCAGCTTCTCCGGCTCCAGCACTGTCAGCCCTTCGCCCCGGCTTACCACCCAACTTGCCACCTCGTCAAGGGAGTTCACCGTTGCTTCGAAAATGACCGAGCCGTCGGGATTCTCGGTGATCACCTCCGTCTCCATCAACTGCCGGGGTTTGATGCGTCTTGCCCAGAGGGGGGAAAGGAGGATCCTTACGTGGAACTTTTCCGATCCGACCCAGCTGCGAAATGAGTAGCGGAACATGTCATCGATCTGGTTCTGCGGGACCCGCCGGAACTTGCGATCTGTGGGACGAACGTCAAGCAGTTTGTTGAGATGGTACTGCTTGATCCGTCCGTCGTTGACCGCAAGCACCCGCCAGTACCCTTCGCTCTGGAAAATCTGCAACGGGTGAATCTCCTTCCCCTTCTCCACTTCCTCTGATTCCTTCAGATAGTCAATAACCATCACGGTGTTCTGCTCGATCGCCCGCTGGAGCTTTACAACGTTGCTCAGCGACCTCTGTTTCTGCTTCTTGATCATCAACACCGTCGCCCTGTCGAATGTCGTGTCGGCATTCGAGAGCCCGATGTACTGAGTGATCAGTTCCTTCATCTTCTTCGGGTCAAGGGGGGTGTCAACACAGACCCCCTTCCTGTTCACCGAGTGGATATCGATACCGTAAGAGCGGAGCGCCTGCAGGTCCCGCTTGATTGTCAACTCCTCACAGCCGAAAAGCACCGCAACATCCATGGTCGAGAGCCGGGCATCCGGATCCATGCAAAGAGCGAGAAGCTCGATCTGGCGTTTTATTTTGGTCTGTAATTCGAGCATTGTCTGATTCCATCCTCCTGGGCGCCCTGGCGGCAGATTGTGGATAAGTAGCTATTGACAGCCGCACCCCCCCTTTCGTTACTTGGCGACACCGTTGCTCCCATAATATCACACGATGATACCGATTCCAGGGACTTCCGGCGGTACATTACTCTCAAATAGAAGGAATCCGCCATGGAAACCCAGGTAACCAGTGTCCAGACGCACAAGAACCTCGGTGTGGTGCAAATCGCCACCGCCGACAGGGATCTGCTTCAATATATATCTTCCCACACTGCAATCAAGGACAAGCAAATTGAAGTGCGGGAAATCGGCGAGGGTGGGGTGGTCAATACGCTGCTCGTGGAAAATCACTGGGATTGCCTGATTTTCATGATGGATGGAGACGTTCTGGCCGGGGCAAAGCAGAACCGGGTACTCAATACCTCCGTGCTCCTCGCTCCCCATTCGACGACCAAGATCCCTGTGAGTTGCGTGGAACGAGGGAGGTGGCGCCACACCTCCGACAGCTTTTCCAGCCGGAACTACTCGGCTCCCTCGTTCCTGAGGGCGCAGAAGGCCCAGAGGGTGACGGAGAACCTGAAGCAGAACCGGGGACACGTGTCACAACAGGGCGAGGTATGGGAAGGCGTCGACCGGCTCAGCATGATGGCGAATGTCCATTCGCCAACCGACAACCTCTTCGATGTCTTCGAAAAGAAGGGGGCCGATGTGGAGGACTTCATAGCGCAATTCAGCGCAGATCCGGGGGCCAACGGGGTCGTGATGTTCATGGATCACCACATCCTCTGTGCCGATCTGTTCCATCGTGTCGACATCTACCACGAGTATTTTCCCCGGCTTTTGCGGGGAGTCGCCCTTGAGGCGTTCTTCATGAGAACATCCCCGTACACCCTCGGTGAAGCAGAGGCACTGTACAAGGCACAGGATCTCTTCGACAGGTACGATACCCTGCCGTTCCAGGAGTTCCCGGGAGTCGGCGTTGGCACGGAGCGGAGATTCAGCCGCGAAGAACTGACGGGGTGTGAACTGCGGTACGAGCGCAGCATCGTACACCTGACGGTGTTGAGCACGAGGTCGACAGGGAGGCGGGCGGCATGAAGATGGAGTTCTTACGGCAGGGGCGCGAGTTTGATCAGCGCCCGGTGCAGGAGGTGACGGACTTCCTCGGGAGCCGGTCGCTGGAGATGCATGAGAGCGCGCCGGACCGGCTCCACGTGGTCGCCGCGGGAAAGGACCTGGTCCTCGAGATGACCAACGGGGCGGTCCGCCAGCATCCGATGCGTGCAGCGTTTCTCGAGAAGCTCCTTAAGTGGTTCTCGTTTCCGGTGCGGTATCTTGAACGACTGGACTCGCAGACGGTCGCCTGTGTGGCCAACGATTTCCTGGTGGGCATCCGGAGCGGGGATGTCACCGTTGTGTTGGAGGATGGCGAAGCCCTCACGGTCACAAGCGGCCGGTATAACCGGTTGGAGGACCTTGCCATTCTCGACCGGTGTAAGGACCTCGCGATGACATCCATTTCGCGGAATGACTTCTTCACAAGGTTCTACTCCGAAGTAAAGGTTAAGAAGGAGATCGTGAAGGGGGATGAATGCGGATTCGGGGTGAACATCGTGAATTCGGAAACCGGGTTCCGGGCGTTGTCGGTATACCATTACATCCTGCGCTATATCTGCACGAACGGCGCCGTCATGCGCGTGGGGACGGGGAATGAGGGGAAAATCCACTACGGGTGGCCTGAGGGCGAGCTGGATGCCTGGCTGGCCGGGCGTATTGAGGTTTGCCAGGCAAGTCGCGCAAAGATTATCGAAGAAGTGTCGCTGACCAGAACAGAGCAATGGGACGCCTTTTCGTCCCCTGTATCCCGGCGACTGAAGGGGATTCTCGGTCCCGACCGCTCCGGTTCCCTGCTCCGGGACGTATCCGGTTCACAGACCCTTTACGATGTATTCAACCGGATCACGAACGCAGCGAAGTCCCTTGATCTGAACCGGCGGTTTGATCTGGAGCTGCTGGCGGGGGGTATTGTGGGGAGGGAATCGTGACCTTGTCGGGCGGGGAGGGAACAAGAAGCGTTTGAGGGATTGATGGATTGTTGGAGAAATGGATTGTTGGGGTGGGCGGGGGTGAGAAGACAACGGAAGGAGTGAGGATATAGGATGAAAGAAGAATGTGATTTCTTCGTGGGCATCGACTACGGGACTTCAACATGTAAGCTGGCGTATGCCAGTCCTCCCCTGAAGAAAGGGGGCGATCCGGTTGTCAAGAACTTCAGCTTCAGCCGGTTCGGTACGGATGCTTCGCCCAGGTTCCCGTCCTCGATCGTATTTGACGGGTCGCGCAAGAGGCAGGCGCCGAAAGTCCTGGCCGGCTTTGAAGCGGAGCGGATGCTGGAGAAGCTGCACGGACGGGGAGGAGATGTTCTGGAATTTGTCATGTCCCCCAAGATGGACCTGGGAGAGGGGATTGTCTATCCTTTCGCGCCCATGGAGTTCTCGGAACCCTGCGATCTGTGTGCCCTGACACTCGATTCCATGGTGAAGGCATTCGAAAAGAAACTCCGCACCCGGAGATCACGATGCCGGTTCCTCGTCACCGTCCCTTCCTCTTTCTCATCCACACAGCGGGAAGAGCTGATCGAGGCCCTCAACAGGATCGGCATCGTGAGCATGGACGATCTCCTTGTCGACGAGCCGAACGCAGCGTTCCTTGGTCTCACCGGCTATCCGGCGATGTATGCCATGCTGCGTGGCGCGGGTGGGGGACATCTGTTGATCGTCGACTTCGGTGCCGGCACTTGCGATCTTTCCGTCCTCAAGATCCGCGACGATCCCACGAACGATCCATTCGGCGTCAACCTGACGAACATCGGTATCAACGACTTCGCCCGCCTCGGTGGGAACGATATCGACAGGGCTGTTGCAGAAGAGGTTCTCGAATCTGAAATCGGCGATCTGGCGGCCGCACCGGTCGATGAACTCACATGCCGCGAGAGGCAGCTCCGCCAGATCTCCCTGAGTGCAAAGCGGCTCAAGGAGTTTCTCCTTGATCGGGGTCATCTTCTCCGCAAGAGGAAATCCCGGGATGATGTTGTCAGGATCGGGATGATGGGGACGCTGCAGGGGAGGACCAGGGCGAAAAACGTGCACTACTCGGGGAAGCAGCTTGCCGGGATCATTGATGGGATCCTTGGCCGGACGGGGGGGGACCGTATCAGCCTGAAGGGGCTCATACATAATGTGCTCGGCAAGGCGAGGATCGCCCCCGAAGCCATCTCGGCGGTTCTTCTTGCCGGAGGCTCGGCCCGTCTCTTTGAGGAGAGCTATTTCCGGTCGTTTTTCCTGGAAATGTTCCCCGGGCTTGCGGAGAAGAAGTTGATCTACACGGATGATCATGACCTGCTGGTTTCCCGGGGAGCCGCTGTCGAGTGCCTGTACAGGCATCATCTTCGCAGGTCGCTCATCCGGCCGATATGTCCGGGCGATATAGGGGTCAGGACGGCCGAGGGGTTGCACAGGGTGTTGCTGCCTGCCGGCACATCGCTACCGGCTCCGAACCAGGAAGACGAGCGTGTAGAGGAGCGGCTGTTCGTCCCGGACCCGAAACCGTCGACCATGCGCATACCGATCGCCGTGAGGAGGTTCGGCGAGTGGGTTACCGTGGAAACCTGGCTGGTGATGCTGCCCGCCGAGTTCAGGTCGAACGAGCCGTTGATCTTCCATTGTTCGATGACGAAGGAGAAGATCCTGAAGGTCGAATTCCGCAGCGATGTGCGCACGGGCGAGTCGTTCAGCAAGACGTGTACGCGCTGGCTACACGGAAAGGAGCCCACTCCGCGCGAGAACCGTGTAAACGGGATGCGGCAGCGGATGAAGGAGCAGGTCGGGGCCGGTGGAGAGCTTGCGCCCGCCACGTTCATAGCTCTGGTGAAGGAGGAGTATGAAGCGGGGATGTATGATACTGTCAGAAGCCGGTGCGAGTATCTGATCCAGAATATGGGGGATCGTTTTTCTGCCCGGCAGCTGGCATCGCTCTGGAACCTTTACGGACTGGCGAGCGAGCATCGTCTCGACGTCAAGACGGCCCTTTCGGCATACAGGAAGGCTGCAGACCTAAGTCCTACTGACTGGGTGTTCAACTACAATGTGGGGGTGACCTATCTCTGGAGTTATAGAAACCGGACGAGCGCAGTGCCCTGCCTCCGAAAGGCGGTGGAATGTCAGGGGGCGGAGGCCGCTGCCTGGTACTGGTACGGCCGGGTGCTGGAGGAGGGTGGGGACCAGAGCGAGAGCCGGATCTGCTTCAACAGGGCATGGGACATGCTGAGCCGGGGTTTCAGCGGCGATGGAAATGTTGCCGCCATCCGGCTTTTCAGAGATGTGTGTGACAAGCTGGGGCTGGCGTACCCCGACGGTCTGCGGGAGGCGCTAAGCAGGCCTGCTCGTCCCGAGCCGGAGGACTGCCAGGAAAGTCTCTTTGACAACGGTGACATTGTTCGATACGCACCCGTGGAGGCCTGATGAAACGGCGGAAGACAAAGAAGTCCCGGAAGCATGTTGCTAAGCCGGGAGCCCGATTGACGAGGAGACGAAGCGGGATCTCCAGGCAAAAGGGGTATGGGGTGTTGACGCGCTCTGTGGCGGCAATCCTCAAGTGGGGTCAGGAAGCGGAGGGACTCGGTGCGGGCGTGGCGAGGGCTTTGAGGGGGATAGAGGGGGAGAGGGTTCGCGTCAACGGAGGTAAATTTGTGGAGAAGCTGCAGAGGGATCGTCCGATTCTTGAGGAGTTGTATGTGTGGGCCGCGGGTTCCGGGCGCAGCTCGGCGGACCTGGAGGAAGGGAAATCGCTTGTCAGGAATCTTTTCGCAGCCTTGAATGAGGAGTTTGAAATCAGCATCATTCATGAGCCCGGGAGTGTGATTCCCACGCCGTCGCCGCGGAGCCGGAGATATCGGTTTACCGATCGCCATCAATCGAACGTTCTTCGCGCGAAAGTTTTCCTGCCCGGTCTCCGTCAGGGTCTGAGGGTTCTCTCACCCTGTGTGGTGCGGCAGGGTGGTGAGTGAACGAGATGAGGTTCTCGGGTGTCCGATCCCGATCGCCGCGAGAACCTGTACACCAGTCTTCCTTCAACGGCTCGCAGAAGCATCTGTACGAACTCAACAGGCTTTCGTGCATGCCGCGTAAATTCCGATAGAGACGACTCGAGACCCAACCGATCAACGTCTGCAGGTCTTCTGTGATGCACTCGACCCTCAAGTGTCAGCAAGGTGTTAGCAGGGTTCTTGCCCCCATCGTGGGTCCAATTCCAGAGTTAGTTTTTGGGGTTGTTTCATGCTGCGACCGCTTCCTTGTTGATTGCTTTTGACTCACCCTGGACCGGTGAGCGGTAACCCACAGAACTGTGTGGACGGTCGGTGTTGTATTCTTGTTGCCATGCTCGAAGCTTGGCTCGTGCATCTTCGAGCGACATGAACCAGTGCTGATTCAGACACTCCTGACGGGGTTCTTGCCCCCCCGTTTGCACCTGTTTGAAGGTCATACCGTTAGTCCCTGAAGTTGTGAACCGTGGAAAAGGTCCTGTCTCAGGAGAACAACCTATTGCCTGCGGTGCATAGATACCCCCCCCGGGGGTGGGGAATGACCCGCCCCTGGATCTGGCCCATCACCTGACCCCGGAACTGGGGAATCAAGTGACCCTGGAACTGGCCAATCATGTGACCCTACAACTGGGGAATGATGTGGCCCTGACCACGCCTACACTGGGGAATATACGTGGCCCTGGACACGGGGGTCTGAAGACCGCCCCGAAGATGGGACCGGTTGGAGTGGATTCTGTGGTCATGAGGGCTCGCCTGCAGTTCTTCGACTGGTGTGTGGCCTTGCTCCGGAATCGGCTGGCCTGCGGGGATTCTGCCGGGAAGGTGACGCTCGACTGGTCGTGGGCGCATGGGGATTCCCTCCGCAGGGCGGTGTGTGACACGGCGGGGATCGAACTGCTCCGCGCCGCGATCCGCGCGACCGCCGGGTCTTGAGAGAAGTCCCGCACACCCCCAGGGCTTGCATCCCGAACCCGCTCGTCGTATCATGGAGAGAATCGTTTCCACCATCGGAGGAGAACATGCGGAGTGATGCCCTGCATATCGGCGACCCGATGCCCCGCTTCACCGGCCTGCGCGGCGTGGACGGGAAAACCGTCTCGAGCGGCGATTTCAGGAGTCCTGTTCTGATTATCGTCTTCTCCTGCAACCACTGTCCCTATGTGCAGGCCTACGAGGACCGGATGATGGCCCTCCAGGCGGAATACGCGGGAAAAGGGGTGCAGCTTGTGGCCGTGAACTCCAACGAGACCCGGAACTATCCCGAGGACCGTTTCGAGCTGATGGTGGAACGAGCCCGCGAGCGCAAGTTCAACTTCCCCTACCTGCGGGACGAGGACCAGAAGGTGGCCGACTCCTACGGGGCCACCCACACCCCTCAGTTCTTCGTCTTCGACTCCGGCAGGAAACTCCAGTATGCGGGGAAGATGGATGACAACTGGCAGGAGCCCTCCCGGGTGAAGGAAACCTACCTGCGGGATGCTCTGGAAGCCCTCCTGGCGGGCCGGCCGGTTGAGGTTCCCGAAACCCATTCCGTGGGCTGCACCATCAAGTGGCTGTGAGGCGGGGGGAACAATCGGAGGAACGGGGGTGTTTGAATAATTGAGCGGAAAAACAACTCTGGAAGCATGTCCCGGATCGTCGTCATAGCAGTCTGCGCCCTGTACCTGGTCCCCTCGGCGGGATTTCAGGTCCTGGTGCACACCTGCGGGGGGGTGACGGAGGTGGATCCGATGCCCCTTTCGGCAACCGACCCCTGCGGATGCACCGATGAGCCGGCGGGGGATCGCTGCTGCACGCTTGACCTTGTGACCGCGAAGGTGGACGAGGCCCGGGAAAACCCCGGCTCCACCCTGGATCTGCTCCGGCTTGACGTCCTGGGGGATCTCCACACGGAAGCTCCGTCACTTCGCTCCGCCCGGCTGGCCGGGACTGTGGATCCCACCCCTTCCCCTCCAATCCCCGTTTCCCGCACGATCCTCCATTGCTCGCTCCTCATCTGAGCGGCGGCCCTCCTGCCGTCCGTTCTGAGTGTCCATCAATCATGAGGAGCGCCATGAAAACCGTCATCCTTGCGGCGACACTGTTCGTGTCCCTCTGTGCGTTTTCCGCCGAACCCGAAGTCCGGGAGGCCCGTTTCAGGGTTTCCGGCAATTGCGTGATGTGCAAGCTCCGGATCGAGAAGGCCCTTGCCGTGGAAGGGGTCCGATCGGCCCGCTGGGACCGCAGATCGCAGACCGTGCGGGTCTTCTACGAGTCTCCCCCTCTCACTGCTGATTCCCTCCAGCGCATCGTCGCCGCGTCGGGGCATGACACCGGAGAGTTTTCCGCCCCCGATTCGGTCTACCGCGCCCTTCCCGACTGCTGTCGGTACCGGGAGAAGAAGAAAACCCACTGAGGTTCCCCCGAGAAAGGAGAAAGAGCATGAAAAGCGCGGCTCTTGCGCTTGTGCTCCTCCTTGGCTCATCCCGGCTCCACGCCCAGTCCACCCTGACGGGGACGGTGCTGGAGCGGGGGGGAGAGGGGGAGGAAACACCCGTGGCGGGGGCAAACGTCTTCCGGCCGGGAACAGGCATCGGAACGGTGACGGGACCGCGGGGTGAGTTCGAGATCCCCTTTTCCGGGGAGCGGGGGGTCCTGGTCGTCCGGGCCGTGGGGTATGCCCCCGACACGGTGGAGGTCCGGGGTGCGGGCCCCGTCCGGGTTTTCCTCCGGGCCGTGGTGCCCCAGGTGGGGGAGGTGGAGGTGACGGGGGAGCGAAGCTCCACGTTCATCGACTACCTGGATCCCGCGGGGGTACAGGTGATGACCGAGAGGGAGCTCTCCAAGGCGGCCTGCTGCAACCTGTCCGAGAGTTTTGAGACCAACCCTTCGGTGGATGTCTCATTCACCGACGCCGTCACCGGCACGCGGCAGATCGAGATGCTGGGTCTGGCGGGCACCTATGCCCAGATCACCATCGAGAACATGCCTGCCGTGCGGGGACTCGCCTCCCACACGGGCCTGACCGCCCTTCCCGGATCCTGGATCGAGAGCATACAGGTCTCGAAAGGGGTGGGATCGGCGGCCAACGGCTATGAATCCATCACGGGGCAGATCAACGTGGAGCTGAGAAAGCCCGAGAGCCCCGGGGAGCGCCCTGTTCTTCTGAACATGTTCGCGGACCAGGACCTCCGCCTGGAATCCAACCTCATCTTCCCGGTGGCGCTGGGGGAAGACTGGTCGTCCATGAGCATGCTGCATCTCGGCACCAGGCGGAAGGCGGCGGACGGGAACGGGGACCGCTTTCTGGACATGCCTCTGGCCCGGACGGCGCATGTGCTCCAGCGGTTTCATTTCCAGGGATCGGGAGGTCTGGAAGGGCAGTGGGGGGTCCAGTTCTCGGAGGAAGAGAAACAGGGGGGCACCCTTAGCGGAGTGGCCATGGACCGCGGGGAGCTGGCGCGCAATCCGCGGGAATACGGATTCCGGAGCCGGTCTTCCCAGCTCCGTATCACGGGAAAGACCGGCCTCGTTTATGCCCCCGAAGAAGAGACAAGCGTGGGGCTCCAGTGGTCCCTTGCCGACTACAGGCATACGGCGTTCTTCGGCCCCAGGGATTTCGAGGGACGGGAACGCACCGCGTATCTGAACCTCCTCTGGGACGGCCGGCTGGGGGATTCCCGGCTCCGGTTCGGCGCCGGATTCCTGCTGGATGAGGTGAAGGAGGAGTTCGGGGGGGCTTCCCTGGGGAGGACGGATCGGGTTCCCGGGCTGTTTGCCGAGGGAACGGTGCATCCTTCGGAGGAACTCACGGTCGTGGCGGGGCTCCGGGTCGACCGCCATAGCATGTTCGGCGTGTTTCTCACTCCGCGGCTCCACCTGCGGTATGCGCCCGGGCCCGACTGGGTGGTGCGGGCTGTGGCGGGGAGGGGCCTCCGCGCCGCCAATGTCTTTTCGGAGAACATCCCCGCCCTGGCCGGCAGCCGGGAGTTCCGTCTCCCCTCCCGGGAGGGCTATCCCTTCGATGCGGAAGCGGCCTGGAACGCGGGCCTTGGCCTGACCCGTTACCTCACCCTGGCGGGCCGGGAGGCGGTCCTCTCGGTGGACTTCTACCGCACGAGCTTCGAGAGCCAGGTGGTGGTTGATCTGGACCGAAGTCCGCGGGAGATTGTTTTCGGAAACCTCGCGGGAATGTCCTTCTCCAACAGCCTTCAGGCGGAGCTGACCGTCAGCCCCGCAGAGGGCCTGGAGCTCAGATCCGCGTACAGGTTTCTGGATGTCAGGCAGTCGGTCACGGGGGGTCTCCGCGAGCGGCCGTTTACGGCCCGACACAGGGCGTTTCTGAACGCGGCCTGGGCAACGCAATCCGCTCCCGGGGAATCCCGGATGCTCTACGATCTGACCCTCCAGTGGTTCGGGAGGAAGCGCCTTCCCGACACGGGGCTGAATCCGGAGCATCTGAGAGTGTCCGCGTTCTCGCCCGACTTTCTCCTTGTGAACGCGCAGTTGACGCGGGAGCTGCCCGCGGGGCTGGATCTGTACCTGGGGGTGGAGAACCTGCTGGGGTTCCGCCAGGCGGATCCGATTCTGGATGCGGATCTGCCGGGAGGGCCCTACTTCGACAGCTCCTTCGTCTGGGGTCCCGTCTCGGGGAGGATGCTCTACGCGGGCCTCCGGTGGCGCACCGGGCCGTGACGGCCTCGGGTCACGGGGCCTCTGCCGCCGGCGGCCGGGCGGCATCCATGGCCTTGTAGTCCAGCTCGGAGCCGAGGAGGCTGTGGGGGATCAAAAAGACGGCCAGTGTCACCAGGGCAGCCGCAAGAGCCCACCGTGCGGGCTTCCGGGATCGGGGGAGGATTGTGGCGGCCGCAATCCAGGCGAGAAGAGCTATGGCGGTCTTGTTGTCCGTCAGGTCGTGCCCGAAGGGCCATCCTGTCCAGTAGGCCCCGAATGCGTATTTCTGGACCACGGGGCCCAGAACAAGACCCCCTGCGAACAGAAGGGCGATGGTGGCAAAGACAAGACGGCGGAGCCCGGCAGGATCGGAGCGGAATATCTCGAGCCCCGTGCGCGTCGAGAGGAGCATCGCTCCGAAGATCACAATGACGTGCAGGATCAGGACCCAGCCCGG
Source organism: Bacteroidota bacterium (assembly GCA_049587715.1). Taxonomy (GTDB): domain Bacteria; phylum Bacteroidota; class Ignavibacteria; order UBA10030; family UBA6906; genus JBAVEL01. Next base: position 5,335 of record JBAVEL010000002.1, on the reverse strand, counting down.
CACATCCCCCCTGAAGCGGATCACCGCGGGCTCCCCCGGCAGGGTTGCCGATTCCCCCCCTTGCATGAGCACCACCCGGTAGGCCAGTTTCCCCGCCGGCGGCTGATGGGGAAGGAAGCCCCGGAGTTCCATCCCCTCCCTTTGCATGGGGGTCCGGGTCCAGGCATCCTCCGTCTTGAAGCGTTTCCACTCCAGGACCCCCTGCATGGAGGGGTCGGGAGCAGGCACACGCACGGAGGCATCCCCCCCGCCCGGGTGCGAACGGGGGAGGGAGTACTCGATCCGTTCACCCCCCATGGAAATGCTCCCCGAGACCGGGTATGTGGGGCCCGTCCTCCGCTGGTAGAATGCCGAAAGAGCCGTGAGGATGAAGGCAGTCAGCCAGAGGGGCCATGTCCGGTTCATGGTCTGGCTTCCCCTCTATAGTTGCCCAATGCTCCGCGGGCCACGCGCACAACCATCTCCCGCAGCTCTTCCGGCTCCAGAACCTTCACACCCGCGCCCCGGCTCACCACCCAGGTGCACACCTCCTCCAGGGAATTCACGGTGGCTTCGAAGATGACCGAGCCGTCGGGGTCTTCCGTAATGGACTCCGTCTCCATGAGCTGCCGGGGCCTGATCCGCCCCGCCCAGAGAGGGGAGAGTCGTATCCGCACCCTGTGTTTCTCGGCCCCCACCCAGCTCCGGAACGAATGGCGGAACATCTCGTCGATCCGTTCCTGGGGGACCCGCCGGAAGGAGCGGTTGGTCATGCACACCGAGAGCACCTTGTTCAGGTGGAACTGTTTGATCAGCCCCTCGTTCACGGCCAGCACACGCCAGTACCCCTCGCTCTGGAATATCTGCAGGGGGGCGATCTCCCTGCCCCGCTCGATGTTCCCCTCCTCCTTCACGTAGTCGATGACCGCGATCCTTGAGAGCTCGGCGGCGCGCTGGAGTTTCACGACGTTGCTGAGGGCCTGCGCGCGCTGGCGCCGCACCAGAAGCGCGGTGGCCCGGTCCAGCGCGCTCTCGGCGCCCGCGATGCCCAGGTACTGGACGACCAGCGACCGGATCAGGGCCGGGTCCGGGGAGGACTCCACGCGGATCCCCCTCCGGTGGATGGAGTGGATGTCCAGCCCGAACGAGCGCAGTTCCTGCAGGTCCCGCTTGATGGTCAGCTCCTCGCAGCCGAACATCTCGGCCAGGTCGGCGGGGCGGAAACGGGCCTCCCCGTCCAGGCAGAGCCCGAGGATTTCGATCTGGCGCTTGAATTTGGTCTGAATGCCCACCATGGCGTCTCTCCCGTGCAGCCCGCCGGGCGCCCCGTCGCTCGGGGGCCGGACCTGGAAAATATCAGCCCATGATACCGTACCGGGGCCTTCCTTTCCGTATCCTTGGATCAACAGGAAGGAGGTCCCATGAAGGCGGAAATCCTGGGTTTCCGGATCGAGGGGGGCCTGGGTGTTGTCCAGTTCGCCACTCCCGATCAGGACACCCTGCAATATATCAGTTCGGAGAAGGCAATCAACGGCCGGTTGATGGAAGTCCGGGAGGTGAGCGAAGCGGGGAGGGTGAATACCCTGGTGGTCCTGAATCACTCCGACAGCTTCGTGTTCCTTCTGGACGGGGACATCCTGGTGGGGGCCAAGCAGAACCGGGTCGTGAACACCTCCATGCTGCTGGCCCCGGCCTCCAGAACGGAGATCCCCGTGAGCTGCGTGGAGCAGGGGCGCTGGCGCTCGGTCTCCCCCCACCTGCGGGAGGCCCCCTACGTCGCCCCCTGCACACTCAGGGCCGAGAAAACGGCCCGCATCACCATGAACCTGGAGCAGCGGCGGGGATATCTCGCGGACCAGGAGCGGGTCTGGGACGGGGTCGCCCTCTTTCAGCTCGCCGCGGGGGTGGAGTCGAAGACGGAAAACCTGGGGGATGTCTTCGAGGAGAAACGGAACGAGCTGGACGCCGCCCTGTCGGCCCACGAGCCGCTTCCCGGGGCGAACGTCCTTGTTGTCACTGCCGGGTGCAGGATGGTGAGCCTGGATGTGTTCAACCGGCGGGACATCTACGCGGAGTATTTTCCCCGGATCCTCCGGGGAATGGCGCTGGAGGCGCTCTGCCTCGGCGCCGGAGAGCCGCCGCCGGCTGCGGAGGGGGAATCCCGCGCCCTGGATCTTCTTGCCCGTGTGGAGGCGCTTCCGCGGAAGACCTTTCCCGGGGCGGGTGTGGGAACGGAGGGGCGCTTCGGCGCACAGGGGCTGGCGGGGTCCGAGCTGGTGTACGAAGGGCGCCTGGTGCACCTCATGGCCGTGGAGGGGGGCTCTGGGAAGGAGGCCTCATGAACCTGACCTGGACGGCGGAGGGCCGGGAGTTCGACCTGCAGGATCCCGCCCCCCTCCTGGGCTTCCTGCGCGGGCGGTCCCTGCTGCGCATCCCCTGCACTCCCGACCGCCTGCTCATCCGGAATGACGGGCAGAAGCTGTATGTACGGACCGCCGAGGGCGCGACCCGGGAGTTTCCCATCAGGAGATCCTTCCTCCTGAAGATCCTCCGGTGGCACTCGTTTCCCCTGCCGCAGCTCGAGCGGCTGACCATCGACACGGTGACCGGCCTCCTCAATGACTACATCCTGAGCATCCGGGGTCCCGTGACGCTCACGGTGGAGGACGGGGAGGCGCTCACCCTCACAGGCGAGCGGTACCGCCGCATCGGCGACGAGGAGGTGCTGGCCTTCTGCGAGCCCCTCGGCATCGCCCGCATCTGGCGGAACGACTTCGCCCTCCGGGTCTCCCTGAGGTCCGCCCTGCTGAGGGAAGTGGCCCCGGGGGACTGCTGCGGGTTCGGGGTGAACGTGTTCAATTCGGAGACCGGGTTCTCGGCCCTCCGGGTCGCGCACTTCATCCTCCGTCTGGTCTGCACCAACGGCGCGGTGGTTGAGATCCGCGCGGGAGGGGGGAAGCGGGTGCACCTGGGGGGAGGTCCGGGCGGGCTCGCAGTCTGGCTGGCATTGCGGCTCAACCTGGCCCGGGGGGAGAGGGAGAAGCTTGTGGAAGCGCTCCTGGCTGCGCGCGCCTCATCCGGAGTGGAGAAGGCGCGGGAGCTCCGCCCCACCCTCCGGACCCTTCTGGGAAGCGCCCGTGCGTCCAGGCTTCTCTCGGCCCTGGACGGCACGGCCTCCGTGTATGATCTCTTCAACGCCCTGACCAGCGAGGCCCGCGCCCACGGAGGGGCTCTCCGCCTGCGCCTGGAGACCCTGGCAGGAGGCCTCCTGGGGGTCTGATCCCCCCTTGCAAATCGCGGGAATCCTCATAGATTTCAAGCGGTTCCCCGATTCTGCGTCCGTTCACACAGCGGGAGGCACCCATGCGCCGCGCGTTCCCTCTGCTCCTGATTGTCCTTCTTCTTCCCCTGTGGAAGGGGATGTCCCAGCCCGCAGCCGACACCGAAGCGAATGCCTCGAGGTTCGAAGCCCTGAACCACCGGCTGGACGAGCTCCAGAAGGCGGTGGACGATGTGCTCTGGCACCACCGGGTGGGGGATGTGGCCTTCGTGGACAAGATCTATCAGGTGGGGCCTCCCCCCTCGCGGGTTCCCGACCCCGCCGCCCTGGGGGCGAAGAACCCCGTGAAGTTCTGGTCCTATGTCTTCATCCCGCGCGCTCTGGACAGGAGCCGGAAACACCCCCTCATCGTCTTTCCCCACGGAGGGGTCCACGCCGATTTCACAACCTACTACACACACATCGTGCGGGAGCTCATGGCCCAGGGGTACGTGGTGGTGGCTCCCGAGTACAGGGGAAGCACGGGATACGGAAAGGGGTTCTACGAGAGAATAGACTACGGGGGGCTGGAGGTGGAGGACGCCCACGCCAGCCGGAACTACATGATTGAGAACTACCCCTTCGTGGATGCGGGCCGGACGGGCATCATCGGCTGGAGCCACGGGGGGCTCATCGCCCTCATGAACGTCTTTGAGCATCCCGAGGACTACAGGGTGGCGTTTGCAGGCGTGCCCGTGAGCGATCTGGTGGCCCGGATGGGATACTCCGACGATGAGTACCGCGCCCTGTTCTCGGTCCCCTACCACATCGGGGCCACGGCGCAGGAGGACGTGGAGGAGTACCGCCGCCGCTCTCCCGTCAACCACGCGGCGAAGCTGAAGACCCCCCTGTTGATTCACACGAACACGAACGACGACGACGTGCATGTGCTGGAGGTGGAGCACCTGATCCGCGCTCTCAAGGCCGAGGGAAAGAAGTTCGAGTACGAGATCTTCCGGGACGCCCCCGGCGGACACAGCTTCGACCGGCTGGACACCCGGGAGGCGAGGGAAATCCGGCTCCGCATCTACCGGTTCCTTGCCGCGGAGCTTGCTCCCGCATCCCCCTTCCGCTCCCTGCGGGAGCTCGGCGAGGCGGCGTACAGGTAGTCCGTCGCGGGCAGGCCCGCATCCGGGCTTCCTTGGGCGGCCCCGCAAACGTACGACATGACGGCCGTGGCGCTTCCCTCGCGCCGCTCAGGAGGCGAGGGATGCTTCATCGGGGAGGGAATACCATGGATGAGGGAAACATCTTTGCGGGGATCCCCCCGGCTCAGGAAGAGGAACACCTGCAGGTGCTGTTGTGTTCGGGCGCGCACCGCATCGAACGCATCGTCTCCCGCGGACACATATCCCCGCCCGGCTTCTGGTACGATCAGGAAACGGCGGAGTGGGTGATGGTCCTCGGCGGGGAGGCCGTCCTGGAGTTCCCGACAGGGTCGGTCCGGATGGGCCCGGGGGACTATCTCTTCCTTCCGCCCCGCACAAAGCACAGGGTGGCCTGGACGGATCCCTCCCGGGACACGCTCTGGTTGGCCGTCCACCTGGGCTGAGGATTTGCATCTGTGGGTTTCGCGGTTATCTTGGAGAGAGATCCGCACCCACTCGGCCGTGAAGCGACTCACCGCAAGCATCCTGCTCGGGCTGTACCTCTATAATCTGGCCGGCTATATCCCCGTCTGCCTCGCCGAGCAGGCCCAGGCGAAATCCCGCATGCGCCGGAGCATCCGGCATGATCCGCCCGCAGGGCTTCTGCATCTCGTCCGGCTCTCACCCGGGGAGTGCGCCCGGCTGCGCTGGCTGGAGGAGGACGAGTTCGTGCTGGAGGGCCGCATGTACGATGTGGTGCGGAGGACCGAGCGTGCGGGTGCGGTGCTCCTTCTGTGCGTGCGGGATGAGGAGGAGGAAGCCCTCATCCGGCGGATGCACGCCCACATCGAGGCCCAGACCGGTACGCACGGTTCGGCCGGTGCGGATAGCGCCATCACCGCTCCGCGTGAGAAAAGGGACCACATGGCCTCGGCGCCCGTTCCCGGAC
>JBAVEL010000001.1:0-1745 GCA_049587715.1 Bacteroidota bacterium | reverse complement strand
TGATGGCGACATGGTCCAGCTTGCGTTCGCGGCGGGCTTCGAGCAGGTCGTAAAACACCTTGCCGCTGCAGGCTACCACCCGGGTGATCTGCGTCGGATCGTGCGGATCGATCTCGGGGATGATCTCCTGGAAGTGGCCTTCGGTCAGATCCTCCAGGCTGTTCACCGCCAGTCGGTGCCGCAGCAGACTCTTCGGGCTCATCGCGATCAGGGGTTTGCGGAAGCCGCGCTTCATCTGCCGGCGCAGCATGTGGAAGCACTGAGCCGGAGTCGAGGGCACCACCACCTGCATGTTATTCTCGGCGCACAATTGCAGGTAGCGCTCCAGCCGGGCCGAGGAATGCTCGGGACCCTGGCCTTCGAAGCCGTGCGGCAGCAGCATCACCAAGCCGCACAGCCGGTCCCATTTGGTCTGGCCGGAGGAGATGAACTGGTCGATCACCACTTGGGCGCCGTTGGCAAAATCGCCGAACTGCCCTTCCCAGATCACCAGGCCCATGGACTCGGCGGTGGTAAAGCCATACTCGAAGCCCAGCACCGCTTCTTCAGACAGGATGGAGTCGATGACCATGAAGGTCGGCTGGCCGGGGTAGAGGTTGGCCAGCGGCGTGTAGCTGCTACCGTCCTTCTGGTTGTGCAATACGGAGTGGCGATGGAAAAAAGTGCCGCGGCCGCAGTCCTGGCCGGAAATGCGCACCTGGTAACCTTCCTTCAGCAGGGTGGCATAGGCCAGATTCTCGGCGAAGCCCCAGTCCAGCGGGAGCGCGCCAGCCGCCATCTTGCGGCGGTCGTCCATGATCTTGGCCACGCGCGGATGCATCTCCAGACCGCCTGGCACCTTGAGTAGCCGGTCGGACAGATCGCGGAGGGTTTCCAGCGGCACGGCGGTGTGGACCGGGGCGCTCCAGTCCTCGTGCTTGAACGGGGACCAGTCAATCGAATACGGTCCCTTGGCGTGCGGCAGCGTCGGCCGCGACACCTGGCGGCCGGCGTCCATGTCGGCGCGATACTTCGCCTGCATGTCCTGGAAATCCTGCTCGGCGATCACGCCCTCAGCCACCAACTTCTCGGCGTACAGGGTAGCGGTGGTCTTCCGCGCCCGGATCTTCTTGTACATCATCGGCTGGGTGGCGGACGGCTCGTCGGCCTCGTTGTGACCCAGGCGGCGGTAACAGATCATGTCGATGACCACGTCCTTGTTGAAGGTCATCCGGTATTCGACCGCCAGCCGGGTGACGAACAGCACCGCTTCGGGATCGTCGCCATTCACATGAAAGATCGGCGCCTGCACCATCTTGGCCACGTCGGTGCAGTACAACGCCGAGCGGGTGTCCAGCGGATTGCTGGTGGTAAAGCCGATCTGGTTGTTGATGACGATGTGCACGGTGCCGCCAGTGCGGTAGCCGCGCACCTGCGAGAACTGGAAGGTTTCCATGTTCACGCCCTGACCGGCGAAGGCGGCGTCGCCGTGGATCAACACCGGCATCACCGTGTTGAAGGGCGGGGTTTCCGCGCCGGGTTGCCGCCGCCGCTCCATGCGGGCGCGCACCGAACCCTCGACCACCGGATTGACGATTTCCAGATGCGAGGGATTGAAAGCCAGCGCCAGATGCAACGATCCGCCCGGGGTTTGCACGTCCGACGAGAAGCCCATGTGATATTTGACGTCGCCGGCGCTGCCGATCCGGCGCTTGCCCTCGAATTCCTCGAACAGTTCGCTGGGCGACTTGCCGATGATGTTGACC